>JAFDZY010000373.1 GCA_018266685.1 Bacteroidota bacterium | reverse complement strand
GCTGCACGAGAAAGTATGCCAGTACGCCAACGTGCTCAAGCGCAACGGCGCCAAAAAGGGCGACCGCATCTGCATCTACATGCCCATGATCCCCGAGCTCACCATCGCCGTGCTGGCCTGCGCGCGCATCGGGGTGATCCATTCGGTGGTCTTCGCCGGCTTCAGCGCCAAGAGCATCGCCGACCGCGTGAACGACGCGCAATGCACCATGGTGCTCACCAGTGACGGCCTGAACCGCGGCCACAAGCAGATCCCCGTGAAACGCGTGGTGGACGAGGCGCTGGAGGAATGCCCCAGCGTGAAGAAGGTGATCGTCACCGACCGCCTGGGCTGGGCCGTGGACATGAAGGAAGGCCGCGACGTGTGGCTGCACGACGAACTGAAGCACGTCGGCAAGGAATGCCCCGCCGAGGAGATGGACGCGGAGGATCCGCTCTTCATCCTCTACACCAGCGGCAGCACCGGCAAGCCCAAGGGCGTGGTGCACACCACCGGCGGCTACATGGTGTACTGCGACTACACCTTCCGCAACGTGTTCCAGTACGAGGAGAGCGACATCTATTGGTGCACCGCCGACATCGGCTGGGTCACCGGCCACAGCTACATCATCTACGGGCCGCTCTGCGCCGGGGCCACCACGCTGATGTTCGAGGGTGTGCCCACCTTCCCCGACGCGGGCCGCTTCTGGCAGGTGATCGACAAGCACGGCGTGAACATCTTCTACACCGCGCCCACCGCCATCCGCAGCCTGATGGCCGCCGGGCTGGACCACGTGCTGGCCTATTCGCTGGATTCCCTGAAGGTGATCGGCAGCGTGGGCGAGCCCATCAACGAGGAGGCGTGGCAGTGGTACAAGCTGCACGTGGGCAAGAACCGCTGCCCCATCGTGGACACCTGGTGGCAGACCGAGACCGCCGGCATCCTGATCTCGTCCCTGGCCGGGGTCACCGATGAAAAGCCCGGCCACGCGGCGTGGCCGCTGCCCGGCGTGCAGCCCGTGCTGCTCACCGCCGACGGCAAGGAGATCACCGAAAACGAGGTGGAAGGCATGCTCTGCATGAAGTTCCCGTGGCCCGGCATCCTGCGCACCACCTGGGGCGACCACGAGCGCTACAAGCAGACCTACTTCAGCACTTTCCCCGGCCACTACTTCAGCGGCGACGGCGCCAAGCGCGATGCCCAGGGCCGCTGGCGCGTGATCGGCCGCGTGGACGACGTGATCAACGTGAGCGGCCACCGCTTCGGCACGGCCGAGATCGAGAGCGCCATCAACCTCAGCGACCGCGTGGTGGAAAGCGCCGTGGTGGGCTATCCGCACGACATCAAGGGGCAGGGCATCTATGCGTACGTGATCACCGCCGCGCCGCTGGACCTGAACGACAAGGCCGCCGTGGACCAGATCACCGGCGAGATCGTGGAATCGGTGGTGGCCAGCATCGGCCGCATCGCCAAGCCGGACAAGATCCAGTTCGTGAAGGGCCTGCCCAAGACGCGCAGCGGCAAGATCATGCGCCGCATCCTGCGCAAGATCGCCGAGGGGGAAATGAGCAACCTGGGGGATACGACGACGCTGTTGGACCCCGGGGTGGTGGAGGAGATCAAGGGGGGGAGGGTGTGAGGAATGCGCATGCAGGCTTGAAACAGATTCCTTGGGTTTTGGGCGTGCCCCCGCTCTTGGCCGGAGGTCATCGGAGGAGCGGGGTCGCGCTTTCCGCTGCAACTCCGCGCCCGGTTGCTTCGTCGTTCCTCCTCGCAATGACCGGGCTTGCGGGGTTTCCGCTGCAATCGCTCACGCGGGAATCTCTGACGTATTGTTGGCAGAGGGACATGCTCTATCGGGAACACATCTGTTTTCATCCACCGTTTATGAAAATCCTGTGATTTGACCAACATGTTTACATTTGGCCATACTCTGCCCTCAGGAGCGGGGTAGGCCATAGCTATTGTAGGGCACCAATTTTGAGCACCTAACAATGAGGACCAGTTCAACCACAGGGGTATCTGTCGCTGCGCTGATGGGGTTGTCTGTCCTTATATCTTCCTGTTCCGTTAGAATGAAGGCGGAAAAAAGGCTATACCGCCCGGGATACCATGTTGAGTTTTCAAGAAGCAAGAAGAAGCCTGTGCCAGTATCGGTGACCGCATCCAGAGCGACGAATCAAGCGATTGACAAGATAGTGCATGACGCACCAATAGAGTTCAATCCAATCGAAGAAGCTTCGGTTGGGAATAACTCGTTTGCCTTCGCAGGATACAGTGAACCTGCCGAAACACGAATTGTATACAGCACACCCAACCTCAAACCCGTAGAGCCCGGAGCTACTGCATTGGTTAAGGATTATCTCTCAAAAAGGGTTCAGCCCCAGAAGGCAACCAGAATGATCAAGAAGATGGAGCGGAAGGGCTACCACTCCTTGACAAATGACGATATCAATGGCGGGAAATTCGCCCTTCGAATAATCGGCATCTGTTTATCCTTGATCGGATTTCTCGTATTCTTATTCGTTAGTTGGCTAATTGGGTTAATAGTCTTGCTGTTGGGTGTAGGTCTCCTGATAGCCGGAATCAACCACAATTCGAGGATCGCTAATAATTCATCCAAAAATTCTGGAGAAGAATGGCAAGACGTGGTCTATCTGAAGAATGGATCAATAATCCGTGGCATGATAATCGAACAAATACCAAATCGTTCTCTGAAAATAAAGACTGATGATGGTAGCGTGTTCGTCTATGAAATCGATCAAGTCGAAAAAATCACCAAAGAGCAACGTTAAACACCTCATGATGCGCAACCTAATTAGGAACCTTGCCACCCTTCTCGTACTGCTTGCTTTCTGTGCTTCAGCTCAGGCACAATCCATGGTTGATGTGGTTTATCTTAAGAACGGCTCCATAATCCGAGGAATGATCATAGAACAAGTCCCCAATGAGAGTTTGAAAATCAAAACAAGGGATGGTAGCGTTTTCGTCTATGCGATAACCGATGTGGAGAAAATCACCAAGGAGGAAGACATATCCGCTAATGGTACATCTAAAGGACGCACTGAGCAGGCTTTTACCTATGTCCGTTCGGGTTTTGTGAACATTACAACCGTTGGCTTAGGATTGGGCGTTGGCACATATAGCGGCACGGTAAACTATGGACTTTATGATTCCGACCTTCGTGGGAAGAACACCTCCAATAATTACCTTCGTCTGGAAACTATCAACGGCTTATGGATAGCGGATGGCATTGCCTCAGTTGGCCTTGGAATTGGATTGGAATATTACATGAAACCAACCAGTGATTCATATTCGAATCTGATTCCATCATCACATGGCCAAATTCCGATTTATATCGATTTCCGCGCAATCCCTATTCGAGGAAAAATATCCCCATCTTTCATCCTTCAGGCCGGATACTCGATTGGAGCAATACCTGCAAAATTTGAATCGAACTCATCCAGTGGAATTACTGATGATAAGATATTCATGAACGGATTTGAACTTGCGGGAGGAATTGGGTTACACGCAGAAGTATCTGATAATGTTGCATTCAACATGTCATTCTTATATGATTATCAACAATTTTTGTACAAAATACACAAGCGAGATCAAATCTACAACGGTTATGATTATAGTGTTTATGCATACGATGCACGCACCGGAGCATTGCGTATCAGCCTTGGTCTGACCTTTTAACTGAGCTTATTTCCAAACTTTCGCGCGGGCGTCCACGCTCGTGCGCGTAGAGTGCGAGGACCACCGCTCGATGGAAGCCCGTTTGTTATCTTAACAGCATGGAGGTCAAGCTCAACATACCGTTTGAACAGCTGTTGCGGGCGTTGGCACAATTGACACCTTCCCAGCAGCGGAAAGCAAAGGCTGTGCTCGAACGGAAGCCGACCGGCAAGATCTCGGAAGGTGAAGAAAGCTTGGCTGAGCTGCTGTTGCACGGGCCTGTATTTTCCAAGGAACAATTGCTGCGCATGGAGGAAGCCCGCAACGCCTTTGTAACACGGCGGGACCGGTAGTGCTTGTGGACACGTCCGTGCTGATCGACTTTTTCCGCACCACTCTGGCGCGGGCATCCACGCTCGTGCCTATGTCAACCCGATCGTTGTAGTACACGAGCGTGGAGGTTCGCGTGAGCTGTGGAATCCCGATGCCCCCGCTCTGGTTCCAGCACCCTCCGACCCTGCACTCGCCCGCATGGCCTCACTGCGGGTACTCGCTCGGGTTTGCCCCTGCACCCGCTCGCGTGTCCCACCGCGAGCACTCGCTCGGGTTTTTCCCGAGCGAGTAGGCGTGATAGGGCCTCCGGCCCGACTATGGGCCACGGTTGCCCGTAGCGAATGTGGCGGGCCTGAGGCCCTATTTGAGGAACATGCCTTCGCCATGCAGGCGCACTCGGCAAAAAACCGAGCCTGCGTGACGGCAATCAGGCGCGGGCATGTAGGGAAACTGTGGGTCTACATGGCCGGAACGATCAACGGACTGGGCGGACATGCGCGAGCAATCCAGGATCTGCCACGTGCCATAGCCAAATCCAAAAGTACATCTTTTTCGCCTTACCTTGGTTGCCGGTGCCGAAATGCAAGCGTACCATGACCCAAGTTGAAAAGCGCATTATTGAAGCCTATACCGGGCTTTGGGGCCATTTGAAGCCCAAAAGCAAGTT
>JAFDZY010000372.1 GCA_018266685.1 Bacteroidota bacterium | reverse complement strand
GTGGTGATGGCGTCCATGTTGTCCAGCATGTTGATGGCGTTCATCAGGCCCACCACCCACAGCATGGTGAGCATGGCGTCCGCCCAGGCGTTGCCAAAGAGGTGGATCCCAGAGCCGGTGGCAAGGAGCGTGGCCCCGCAAGCGAGCTGCGTAACAAACTTGAGCAGGGGGCGTGTGTTGTAGGCATCGTCGGCCAGGCCCATGAGGAAGCCCAGTCCGGTGGCGGCCAGCAATCCCACTGCTTCAGGCTCAAATATGTCGGTGACCTTGGGAAAGAGAACGCCGTATGCAGCGAAGGCGAACAGGAAAACGATGAAGAAGCCGATGCCGCCAAAGGCGGGCTTGGAGGAGTTCCAACGTACCATGCCGGCATCGTTGTCGCGGATGCCGAAGGTGCGGAAGAACCGCATGAACACGGAGTTTACCAGCAGTGAAAACACCAGCGCCATGAAAAACAGCCCGGTGAGCAGAAAGAACAATTGGCCGCTGGAATACATGCTATTTCTCCCAGCAACGTTCGGCAAAAGGAACCCCTGCCCGGTCCTTGGCATTCACCACCGGGTCGCCCACGCCCCAGTCGATGTCCAGATCGGGGTCGTTCCAGAGCACGGTGCGCTCCGCTTGCGGTGCGTAATAGTCCGAACACATGTAGGAAAACACGGTATTGTCCTCCAATGCAACAAACCCATGGGCCATGCCTTCCGGGATGTACAGCATTTCACGGTCCGCGGCATCGAGCCTTATGGCGATGTGCTTGCCGAAGGTGGCGCTCCCCTTGCGCAGGTCCACGCACACGTCCAGCACGGCCCCGAAGGCAACGCGCACAAGTTTTGCCTGTGCATGGGGATGGGCCTGCAGGTGCAGCCCGCGCAGCACACCCTTGTGCGAAACGCTTTCATTGCACTGGACAAACGGGGCTGATATGCCGGTGCTGCGGGCAAATGCAGCAGCGTTGAAGGTCTCCAGAAAAAAGCCGCGCTCATCCCGGAAGATCCGCGGCTTGATGTGCAGCAGCCCGTTCAACTTGGTTGGGATCACCTCCATCATTTGCGTTTGAAGAGCCTGCCCAGGAGCCCGGTGGGTTGGCGTGTGCGTTCCTCATAGTAGCCGGAGCCGGAAGTGGAGCCGTAGCCGTATCCGGTTCCGTATCCGTAACCATATCCGTAACCGTAAGCATATCCGTATTTATTGCGGTCCACGTCCACGCCGTTCAGCACTGCGCAAAGTTTGGTGATCTGGTTTTCATTGATGAGCCGGTCCACGTTCTGCACGAACAGCTTTTTCGAGTAATCGGCCCGGAAGATGTAGATCGGGATGTCCGCCTTCTGGATCATGGCAATGCCGTCCGTTACCAGGCCCACGGGTGGCGTGTCTATCAGCACTACGTCGTACATGGTTTTCAGCACCTCCAACAACCGGTTCATGGCGGGCCCGATGATCAGCTCACTGGGATTGGGCGGTATCGGTCCCGCTGTAATGAAGTCCAGTCCTTGGAGATTGCTATGCTGGATGCATTGCTCAAGGTTGTCCTTGCCGATCAGCAGGGTGCTCATGCCACGCACGTTCGCCACGCCGAAGCC
Organism: Bacteroidota bacterium; assembly: GCA_018266685.1. Classification (GTDB taxonomy): domain Bacteria; phylum Bacteroidota; class Bacteroidia; order Flavobacteriales_F; family PHOS-HE28; genus PHOS-HE28. The sequence continues at coordinate 45,410 of JAFDZY010000372.1, read as the reverse complement.
CAAGTGGATCTTTGGCTTGCGCATGTCGAGGTCCAGGATCACCACACGCTTGTCGCTGAAGTTGATGATGCCCGCAAGGTTGATGGCCACGAAGGTCTTGCCCTCCCCGGAGATGGTGCTGGTTACGGCGATCACCTTTGGTCCGGGGCCGTTCTCCACGAATTGCAGATTGGTGCGGATGCTTCGGAAACTTTCCGCGATTAGTGATTTGGGGTTCTTGTCAACCAGCAATTGGCTCACCGGTATTTCCTTTTTGTATTTGGGCACCATGCCCAGAATGCCCACGCTGGCGTTGCTGGCCTTGGCAATGTCGTTCAGGGAGGTGATGTTGTCGTGCAGGATGTAGCGCACCAGCACAATGAGCACGCTGATCACCAGGCCGGTGAGCACATACGTGATCAATACCATGCTCCGGTCGGGTGAGACCGGGCTGGAGGGGAGCACGGCAGGTTCCAACACGCGGTTTTCCGGTACGAAGCCCGCCTTGCTGATGCGGTATTCAATGTCCTTCTCCAGCAGCTGGGTGTAGTACTTCTCGTTGATGTTGAAGAGCCGTTCGATCCGTGCGTACGCCAATTCCTTTTCGGGCAGTTCAGAAAAACGGTCTTCGTATTGCTGGAGCTTGTCCTCGTAATCCTTCATGCGCGAAGCAATGCGCTCCCGCATGGTGGCAATGGTTTCGAGGATCAATTGCTGCTGGCTTTGGATCTGCCGGTCCAGCATTTGCAGGTTCACATTGGCCTCCGTGGTTTCGAAGGCGGTCTCTTCCCGTTGCTTCAGCAGGTTGCCCAGTGTGGTGATGGACGCGTCCAGTGCCGTTTGCACACTGGTGCCGGTAAGGAGTGGAAGCACTTGGTAAACGTCCAAGTGGCCTTTGTCCAGTTTGGCGGCATGCTCAATTTCCTTCAGGAGGTTGTCCTCCATGCGGAGCTTGAGCATTTCATCCTCGTATTCGTCCGATCGCTGCAGCAACAGGGGAGTGAGGTCCTGCATGTTCGCCACCCGGTTGTCCCGTTTGAAGAGCTCCAGCTTCAGTTCGCTGTCGCGCAGTTCCTCAAACACCTTGTCCTTCTGGCTCTCGATGAAACGCAGAATGTTTTCCGCGCTCTCGGACTTCCGTTCCAGGTCGTAGGTGATGTACGCATCGGCCATGGCCTGGCAGATGTCGCGCGCTAAAACGGGGTTGTGGTCCTTGTAGCTGATCAGTATGGTCTTTGCACTTGGATCGGCAATGACCACCGATATTTTACCCGCGAACTCGTTGGTGAGCGCAAGGGGGTCGTTGATGGTGAAGTAGATCGTGCCCCGTTCCTGTGCAAGCGGGGCCTGGCCCCCTTCCAAAGTGGTGATCTTGCCGGAAAAATGTGGCGTGGTGAACGGTTGCCCGATGGCCACTTTGGTGGAATAGGGCGTATTGCCCACCGTGTATGACAGCAGGATGTTGCCGCCGTCCAGGACCTCCATGGTGATCGGCTTGCCTTGTATGTCAGGGTTGGCCACTTCAACGTTCTTGACCTGGTAGTAGAAATGTTTGTAGTATTCTTCCGTGAGAATTTGCCCGCGGAAGAAGTAACGGACCCGTAGCGGAAGCATGGCCACGGCCTTGGCAACGAAGAATTTGGATTGCAGCATCTGCACATCCGCCTGGAGGCTGTTGTCCTCCAGCATCATGTCGTTCATCTTCAGCACCGTTTGGGCATTGTTGCTCTGGCCCAGCTGAAGTTTGGCGCTGCTGGCATAGGTGGGGGCCGTATAGCGCAGGTACAAGTAGGCTGCGCTGAACGATAGCAGCAGGCAGGTAATGATCCAGACCAGTGAACGGCGGACGATGTACACGAACAGGCCAAGGTCGAACTCATTGCTGAAGTTCGTGATCCGTTCGCGGTAGCTGTCCAGGCTTGCGGCCCGGTTGCTTGCCTCGTCGTTCAGCATGCCCAATACCTATTTTTGGAAGGTGCGCACAATGCCCCAAACCAGCACCACGCTGGAGAGCAGGGTGACCAAGGGAGTTACTTCCGTCAAGATGCCCCTGGCGATCTCCGGTTTTGGCTGTACGTAAACCACGTCATCGGCCTGCATCACGATGTCGGCGTATTTGAGGTTTTTGATGTCGGAAAGGTCAAACTGGAAAACTTCCCGCCCGCCGTTCGGCTTGCGCCGGAACAGTTTCACCTTGTGCGCGTCACCCCGGTTTGCAATTCCGCCTGCGCCCGCCAATACCTCCAGGAGCGTGGTGTTGTTGTTCTCCAACAAGATGGGTTTTGCATCGCCGCCGCCGCCCGGAAACACCACCACCCTGCGGTTGCTCACGTTCAGCAGCACGAAGGGCTTTTGGTAGTATGTGGCGTAGCGGTCCTCCAGCAGCAATTCGGCTTCCCGCACGGTGAGCCCGCCAACCTTCACTTTTCCGATCACGGGAAGCTTGGTCTGGCCGTCTGGGTCCACGGTGTAGTTGAACTGCAGCCGGTTGCTGGAAAGCACCCCGTTCTGGTTCTCGTTCATCAGGTCGATCATCTTGAACCCGTCGTTGGAGAACATCCGGAAGCTGAGGTTGTCGTCCGGCTGGATCTTGAACTGCCGTTCAATCGTGTCGGACACCGTGTCGAACTTGTAGTCCCGGGGCGTTTTGAACATGATGTCCCGGTTGATCCCGCAACCGGTGATCATGAGCACGGCGATGGCCAACACAAGCGATATTCTCCCCATTCCCTGCGGATTTCGGGCAAAAATAACCATTCGCGCCACCTCTTTCAGGCGATCAGCGCCTCATAGAGGCGGGCGGTGTCCTTTACCAACCGGGTGTAATGGTACCTGTCGTGTACATGGTCCCAGCCTCCTTGGCCCAGCTTAAGCCGCAGTTGCTGGTCTTCCACAACGCGCAGCAAGTTCTTCCCGAACGCCTCGGCGTCATTGTTCGCGCAAAGCAGCGCCGTGGCCCCTTCCTTCACCACGTTCTCAATGCCGCCTACACGGGTGCTGATCACCGCCCGGCTTGCGGCCTGGGCCTCTATCAAGCTTACGGGCGTGCCTTCATTGAAGCTGGTCAGGGCCACCGCGTCCACCCCAGCATGCACCACGTCAATGTCCTTTACCCAGCTTGTAAAGGTAATGTCCGCCCGCTCCACCACGGGTTTCCCGTTCACCCCCTTGCCGAATGCATGGCCGTTGAAGGTGCGCGCATGGGCCATGCTGAAACCAAGCTCCGAAGCCTGCTCTTGGATGGTGGGCCGCTCATCACCATCGCCCACAATGAAGGCCCGGACCTTTTTTCCGGTGCGTTCCTTTACATACTTCAGGCCCTTCAGGAAAAGTGCATGGTTCTTTATGGGTACCAACCGGCCCACTATGCCGATGGCGACCTCATCATCGGCCACGCCATACACCTTTCGGAACAGGGAGCGCTTCCCGGCCTGGTCTTCACGAAACTTGTTCAGGTCAATGCCCAAAGGAATCACGTCCACCTTGGAGGCAGCGCAGATCCGGTGGTCCTGCACCAGCTCGGTTTTTTGCCGTTCGCTGATGGCGATGATGCGGGACGACTTCCCTGCCAGGTAGCGTTCCATGTTTTTGAACACCCCGGTCTGCACGGGCCCGAAGTAGCTGTGGAAAACGTGGCCGTGGAAGGTATGCACGATCCCTTTTATCCCCAGGTCGCTGGCGGCCATGCGCCCCACGGCACCGGCCTTGGCCGCGTGGGTGTGCACCACGTCCGGCTTGAAATCCTTGATCACCTGCTTGATCCGGCGATAGGCCGAGAGGTCCTTGAAGGGAGAAATGGCCCTGCGCATTTCCGGCAAGATCATGGCATCCACGCCAAGGTCGGCCAGAATGTGGCTGCTGCTTTCCTCGTTCCCCTCCGGCGGCCCGCCGATCAGCAAGGTTTCATATCCGGGCGGCATGTAGCGTGCCAGGAATGCCACATTGTGTGTAGGCCCGCCCAAGTTGAAGCGGTTGTTGATGTGAAGGATCCGGAGCATCAGGGGGCCGAAGGCAAAGGCGGCCCGGCTATTGTAGTTTGGGACAAGGATAAGACGCGGACACCTTATTGGGTTGCCCGCAATTTTCCGGCAGGTGGAAAATCCTCATCTTAATGCGGTATGCACCAAGAGGTCTGAACTGAGGAAACGCAACCAGGCCGGGGCGCCTTGCCTGCGCGAAAGCCTTTTGGCGGCAGCAACCGAAGGGCCCGGCAAAATGCGGTTGAACGGAAACACGGTATGGTTCAGCGTATCCCAACCGGTGATCCGGAAGTGGGGTTCCAACATGGATTTGATAGTGGCGTAGGCATACCGGTGGATCTTCATGCCACTGGAGAGCACGTTGCCGCCTGCCCCGGCCCTGTTGCCCAACAACCCCTTTGCCAAGGTCCGTAACCAAGTGTCCAATGCGTGGGCATTGGTGAAGGTGATGATGAATTTGCCCGTTGGGGCCAGGTGGGCAGCAGCAAACGCCAAGTTCCTTTCCAGCTCATCCCGGCCCATGTAGGTGGATACGCCGAGCATGAAAATGGCATCAAACCGGGCATCGCCCAATTTGTGCTCATAGATGCGCCCAAGCAGCCGCTGGGCGGGCGGCACCAAGCTGTGCTCCAGCATGCCTGCGCTTACGTCCGAGGCCAGGAATTGCATGCCGGGGAAACGCGCCGAAAGCACCCCGTAAAGGTCGCCCGTGCCACTGCCGATGTCCAGTACGCTTCCGTTCCGCAAGTCCAGCCCGCGCACCGCTTTTTCCATGCGTTCATGGAAATAGTAGCGGTGAAAACGGTCCGTGCCTTGGTAGCGGCTTCCGTAGCTGGGACCTAAGCGGTCAAAGAAGCGGGCCGGGTCTTCGGCTCCCGTCGGTTCCGGGGGCACGGGAGCATCCATCCGTAGGTATCGCTTGCAAGGAAACGCACAGGTTGGATCAGAGGTGGATCACCTCACCATAAGCCGCCGCAGCCGCTTCCATGATGGCTTCGCTCATCGTGGGGTGCGGGTGTACGGTCTTGATGATCTCATGCCCGGTGGTCTCCAGCTTCCGCATGGCCACGCACTCGGCGATCATCTCCGTTACGTTCATGCCGATCATGTGCGCACCGAGAAGCTCGCCGTACTTGGCATCAAAGATCAGCTTGATGAAGCCGTCCTTGGCGCCTGCCGCACTGGCCTTACCACTGGCGCTGAAAGGGAATTTGCCCACTTTCAGTTCATAGCCTTTTTCCTTGGCCGCTTTTTCGGTGTAGCCCACGCTGGCGATCTCCGGTGAACAATAGGTGCACCCCGGAATGTTGTTGTAGTCCAGCGGCTCCGGGTTTTTGCCGGCAATTTTTTCCACGCAAATAATGCCTTCCGCGCTAGCCACGTGTGCCAAGGCTTGGCCGGGGGTCACATCGCCGATGGCATAGTAGCCCGGAATGTTGGTGGCGCTGAAACCGTCCACCTTGATCTTGCCCTTGTCGGTGATGATGCCCACCTCCTCCAACCCAATGCCTTCCAAGTTTGAAATGATGCCTACGGCGCTCAGTACCACATCGCACTCGATCACCTGTTCACCCTTGGCGTTCTTTACCGTGACCTTGCAGCCCTTGCCGCCGGAATCAACTTTGGTTACCTCGCTGGAAACCATGACATCTATGCCTTGTTTCTTAAAGCTTCGCTCCAATTGCTTGCTCACCTCTTCATCTTCTACAGGAACCACGTTGGGCATGAATTCCACCAGGGTCACCTTGGTGCCGATGGCATTGTAGAAATAGGCAAACTCGCTGCCGATGGCACCGCTGCCCACCACCACCATGCTCTTGGGCTGGGCGGGCAAGGACATGGCCTCGCGGTAGCCGATCACTTTCTTGCCGTCTTGCTTCAAGGCGGGCAGTTCGCGGCTGCGGGCACCGGTGGCAATGATGATGTGCTTGGCCTCCAGGGTCTGTTTCTTGCCGTCGGCACCGGTAACCTCCAACTTCTTGCCGGGCTTCAGCACGCCGGTGCCCATCACCACGTCGATCTTGTTCTTCTTCATGAGGAACTGTACGCCGTTGCTCATGCCCTTGGCCACGTCGCGGCTGCGCTGCACCATGCCCTTGAAATCAACTTCCGGAGCCCCCACCGTGATGCCGTAGTCCTTGGCGTGGTGGATGTACTCGAACACATTGGCGCTCTTCAACAGGGCCTTGGTGGGGATGCAGCCCCAGTTGAGGCAAATGCCGCCCAGGGCCTCCTTTTCCACAATGGCGGTCTTCAGGCCCAGTTGGCTGGCACGGATGGCGGCCACATAGCCGCCGGGGCCGCTGCCGAGAACGATCACGTCATAGCTCATCTGCTTCTGATGGGGATTTTGTTATTGGCTTCCGCGCGTTGCCCGCGCCGGATGGATTTTGCGCCGCGAAGGTAGCAGCGGTTGCCCAAAGGCGGGCAGCGGCTTTCCCCAGACTTGTGCGTGGTACGCTGCGGGGGCGGGGCTTGGCGCTGTTATGAACGATCCCATGGGGATCATCGGTGCAGGTTGGCGGGCTGGGATCACCTGCCCGGCCTACATTCGCTCCAAACCAAATCTGAACCCAATGGCAGACATGAACGCGAACCCCGCCGCACCCGCCGCACGCCCCACCTTGCTCACAGTGATCTGCATCATCAGCTTCATTATGGGCGCATGGGGCGTAGTGAGCGGATTGATGAACATGACCAAGGATCAAACCGCTGTTGTAGCGGAAGCGCAGCAAAAATTGGAGGAGGCCAAGGCCCAGCTGGGCGATCAGGCAAGCGGCGTGGCAGGCCAAATGATGGATTCCGGCCTGGAGATCACCAAGCGCGCTGCCGAGAATGCTGTTCCCATTGGTGTGGCGGGCATCATCCTTTCCTTGCTCAGCCTCTTCGGCGTGTGGCGCATGTGGAACCTGCAAAAGAGCGGTTTTTGGCTCTATTTATTGGCTACGATACTCGGTTTGGCGGTGCCGCTCTATTTCCTGGGCGGTAGCATGATGGCCATTCTGTCCGTTGGCGTTGTGGGGTTCTTCTCACTGGTATTCATCATCCTTTATGCCGTGAACCTGAAGTACATGCACTGATCAGTGGTTACCGCTTGTCAAAAAGCCTCCGGCACTGTCGGGGGCTTTTTGTTTTTTCGCGCCGTGGAAACGGAGACAAGCGAAGGGCAGGGCACCTGGCAGCGGCCCAAGTTGTTGGCACGGCTGTGCATGGCCAGCTTCATCAACCAAGGGCTGGTGTTCCCGCTCTACCTCATTGGTTGTGCAGGCGCGTATGCGCTCAAAGGCATGCCGGAGGAGGAGGTGCGCAAGCTCATCGACGGCGTGTACGCCGCCTGGTTGCAGCCCCAACAATTGGAAGCCGTCCATGCCTATATCCAAGTAATGCGCCTGCATGGTGTTGCATTGATGGCCGTGTTCGCCACCCGTACGCTGCTGCGCTTCACCGGCACCATGCGCATGTGGCAAGGCTGGAAGGACGGCATGCACATCTACATCACCGCGCAGCTGCTCGGCGTGCTGGTGCCCATGCTGGTTGCTGGCCGGGAAGCGTTCAACTTCCTTGGCTTCCTCATTGCGCTCAATTGGTGCTTCCTCTACTTCACCCAACGCCGGGTGATGCGGTAGTTCGGGCCGTACACGTCAGTTGACCAATTGGCGTATTGCCCAATTGATCACTGCAGCATTGGCAAAGTTCCCAATTGGCGCATGCTGGCATTGGTCATCGCCCCATTGGTGCATTTTCGGGTTGGCGCATAGGCGAATTGATCATTGGCGAATTGATCATTGCCCAAATGGCAAATTGTTCACCGGCACGCGATACCGCTGATCTCCACGTTCACCCCGCGCGGCAAGCCTTTTACGGCCACGGCTTCACGCGCGGGCGGCGCATCGGCGAAGTATTTGCCGTACACCTCGTTTACCGCGCCGTAGTGGTCCATGCTGCTCATGAAGATGGTGCACTTCACCAAGTGACTGAAATCCATCCCGGCGGCTTTCAGTAGCAAGCCCAGGTTCTCCATCACTTGCTTGGTTTCCTCGGCGATGGAGGCCATTTGCAGCTGGCCCGTATCACCGATCAATGCGATCTGGCCGCTGAGGAACACCATGCCATTGGCTTCAATGGCCGGGGTGTAGGGGGCAAGTGGTTTGGCCGCGCCTTCGGGAAAAATGGGATGCTTCATGCTCAATAGGATCGATCTAATGGGTTTGGGGCAAAGTTCGGAGTTGAACTGTATCATTTGTGCCCCCATTATCCCATCCTCTGATCTTCTGATCCTCCGATCTTCTGATCCTCTGATCTTCTGATCTCGCCCCCGTTCCCCCCGATTAGCTTTGCGCCCCGATGAGCAAAACAGACCGCCCGTTGATCCTGGTGACCAATGACGACGGCATCTTCGCCCCGGGCATCCAAACATTGGCGGAGGAAATGAAGGCTTTTGGCGAGGTGCTCGTAGTGGCTCCGGACAAGCCCCAGAGCGCCATGGGCCATGCCATTACCATCCATAATTTCCTGCGGTTGCGCAAGGTGGAGTTCATGGACGGGGTGCGGGCCTTCAGTTGCACGGGCACGCCCGTGGATTGCGTGAAGCTCGCCGTGTACCACATCATCAAGGGCCGCCCCGCATTGCTGGTCAGCGGCATCAACCACGGCAGTAACCTCAGCATCAACGTGCTCTACAGCGGCACCATGAGCGCAGCGGTGGAAGGAGCCTTGGAAGGCATCCCCAGCATTGGCTTTTCCCTGATGGAATACGGCTTGGAGGCCTCCTTTGCGCATACGCGGCCGGTGGTGCGTTCCGTAACCGCCAACGTGCTGAAGCACGGGCTGGGCAAAGGCTGCTGCCTGAACGTGAACATTCCGGCCGCCAAGGAAGGACCCTTGAAGGGCATCCGCGCGTGCCGCCAGGCGTTGGGCAGTTGGGAGGATGCCGTGGAAACGCGCAAAGATCCCTCTGGCCATGAGTACCATTGGCTGAAGGGGGAATTCACCGCCAAAGACCCCGGCGTGGACACCGATGTATGGGCCACTTCCCATGGCTTTGCCAGCATGGTGCCCATTCAATTTGACATGACGGCCCACCACGAGGTTGGCGAGATCAGCAGCTGGAACCATGCGCTTTGACCAGGTCAGGACCGGGCTCGTGGCCGGGCTCATCGCCCCGTTGCTTGGGCTGTTTCTCTATTCCGTGCTCACCGTCACGGTGTTCCATCCGCAGTTGGAGCTCGGTTTCTTCCTGCGGGGCATGGTGTTCGGCATCAAAGGCAACATCGCGCCGGTATTGTCATTGAGCCTGCTGGCCGATGTGGTGCTCTTCTTCGCCTTCGACCAAAAGCGCATGCTCAAGGCCATGCGGGGCGTTATCGGGGCCATGCTGGTGTATGGCGCGGTGATCGTGCTGCTGCTGCTCCTATGGGGAAGAGACTTTACCTGATTGCGGGCGAGGCCAGCGGCGACCTGCACGGGGGCAACCTGGTGCGCGAGCTGCTGAAGCTGGACCCCTCCATGGAGATTCGCGCATGGGGCGGAGACCGCATGCAGGCCGCCGGTGCAAACGTGGTGAAACACTACCGGGACCTGGCGTTCATGGGCTTTACCCAGGTGCTGCTCCACCTGCGCACCATTCTGCGCAACATCAAAGCGTGCAAGGCGGACATCCTGCGCTTCAGGCCCGATGCCGTTGTGCTCATCGATTATCCGGGCTTCAACCTGCGCATTGCGGAGTTCGCGCATGCCAACGGCATCAAGGTGTTCTACTACATCAGCCCCCAGGTATGGGCATGGAAGGCCGGTCGCGTCAAGGCCATCCGCCGCAACGTTGACCGCATGTTCGTGATCTTGCCATTTGAAAAGGAATGGTATGCTGAACGCGGCATGGTGGTGGAGTTCGTGGGCCACCCGCTGTTGGATGCGCTTCCGCCGCACGGCCGGCCCACGGTTCCGCCCGGTGCGAAACCCGTGGTGGCCTTGTTGCCCGGCAGCCGCAAACAGGAGATCACACGCATGCTGCCGGCCATGCTGGCCACCGCAAGGGAATTTCCGGGCCATGCGTTCAAAGTGGCCGCTGCGCCCGGCGTTGCAGTGGAATTGTACCTCAGCATCATCGGCAATGCGAACGTGGAGCTGGTGGGGGACGGCACCTACGCACTGCTGCAACATGCCCAAGCCGCCTTGGTGACCAGTGGCACGGCCACGTTGGAAACGGCCCTGATCGGCACGCCACTGGCCGTTTGCTATGGTGGCGGCGCGGTGAACGTGTGGCTGGCCAAGCGCTTCATCAAGGTCAAGTTCATCTCCCTGGTCAATTTGATCATGGGCAGGGAAGTGGTGCGCGAACTGATCCAAGAGGATATGAACCCCGTGGAATTGGCTGCGGAGCTTCGCCGCCTGCTGGATGAAGGGCCTTACAGGGAACACATGTTGGCGGACCTTGCCCGGTTGCGGGAAGTGCTCGGCGGGCCGGGCGCTTCGGCACATGTGGCCCACCACGTGTGGAAAAGTCTTCAGGAATAGCCTTGGCACGCTTTGCTGCGGGAATAGTTTCGCGCCGCGATGAAGCTGGAATTATTCACGGCCACGGTGCTCTTGGCCGCCGGTCCGTTATGCGCACAGTATGCCGACGTGCGGGTGGGCCTCCTGCGGGACATGTCCGTGAAGGAGGTGATGGTCATGGGCGACCGGGGTCCGCTTACGGTATGGTCGGACGGCAGGCAAGTGGCGGAGCTTTCATCACAGGACGGACTGATCGTTCGTTGCGGTGAACAGGGCATCCATGCGAAATCGCTTGTGCTGGACATCACCGCCAAGAAGAACATCACCTTCCGATCGCCCCTTGGCAAAGGGTTCCGCCTGAAAGGCATGGCCCCGAAAACAATGGAGCGGGCGTATCCGGGGTCCCTGGAACTGACGAAGGCGGGCAATGCCTTCCTGATGGTGGCCACCGTTCCCATTGAGGAATATGTGGCTGGCGTAGTACAAGCCGAAGCGGGCAAGGACCATTGGATGGAATATTACAAGCTGCAGGCCGTGAGCTGCCGCACCTATGCCTTGGCCAACAAGCGGCGGCACGAGGGGGAAGGCTTTGAGGTATGCGACGGCACGCATTGCCAAGTGTTCAAGGGCAAAAACATGCAGGACAGCATCCGCCAAGCCGTGGCGCTTACGCGTGACCTGGTGGTGGTGGACGCCGACATCCGCCTGATCCATGCCACTTTCCACAGCAACTGCGGCGGGGAAACCATCAATGCGGAAGACCTCTGGAGCAAGAGCGAACCCTACTTGGTAAGCACCGTGGATACGTTCTGCCTGCATGCACCCCATGCCCAGTGGGAGCGGAGCATTCCGCGCACCAAATGGCTTGGCTACCTGCGCAAAACCTACGGTGTGGACACCGACGACAGCAATGTGGTGGCCAGCGTCACCGACCACGATCCGGAGTGCCGCGAACTCTACCTCTCCAACATCAGCCCGGAAGTGCCGCTGGCGCAGGTGCGCAGGGATTTCGACCTGCGCTCAACATACTTCAGCGTACACCCTCACGGCGACATGGTGGTGCTTTCCGGCCGGGGCTTCGGCCACGGCGTGGGCCTCTGCCAGGAAGGGGCCATGCGCATGGCCCGTGACGGCTATTCCTACGAGGACATTCTGCACCACTACTATTCAAACGTCCACTTGGTGAAGCTCCAGAACCTGGACTTCTTCCGGGACGACGGGCTCTAAGGCCCGCCTCAGTCCTCGCTTTCCGCAGCTTTTCGCTTGGTATCCCGCTCCGCCTGCGTGGCAAACCGCCAGGCCACTTGGAAGGAGTACACCACATTGTGCGAACGGATGAACCGGTCAAACGTGTTCAGGCTGCTTTGTCCGCGCAGTTCCAGCAACCAGTGGCCCACCTCATGCCCCAAACCCAAGGCCGCGCTCCACTGGCCCCGGTTGGTGGTGCCTGAGGGGTTGAAAACATATTCGGAAACCAAGTTGCCGTACTGGAAGTTCTTCACCTTGCCGTGGAGCAGGTAGCCGTACATCAGGCCCCCGCTCAGGTACATGCCTTGCGGGTCGGGGTTGGTGCTCACCTTCAGCAGCAAGGGCATCTCCAAGTAATTCAGCGCGATGGACGACCGCGTCTTGTACACGCTATTTACCGTTACGCTGCCTTTGCCGATGTACATCGGCTCGATCAACAAGCTAACCTGTGAAGTGATCGGGGCCTCAAAGCTCCAGCCCGCAATGGGGCCCAGCTTTGGCAACCCGCTCCAGGCAAGGAACTGCCCAGCGGTCTGCGTTCCGATGCCCAGCCCCACCTTGGGGCCGTTGCGTGATTCCTGTGCTATCAACGCAAAGGGGAGGGTCAAGGCGAAACAGAAGATGGTTGTTCTCATGAGCAGGCTTTCCATCGCGAAGTTGGCTTCTACGGACCAATTGGTTCGGGGGATCAACATTGATTTTGAACTGGCCACTGTGGGGATGGCAGGATGCCTGGTTAACGGGGTGATAAATGTTCGTCGATGAAAATTGCACATTCGTCTTGACAAACGAATGCTTAATGGCAAATCTTGCGGCATCAACCTCCATTGCCATGTGGCCAGTAATGACCCTCACCCTGCTGCTCCAGCTCACCGACGAGGAACAGCTCTTTGCACAGCAACTTCAGCCCGTGGTGGTGCCGCAGGAACAACCGGCACCGGCACCAACAGCCACCCCGACGGAGGATTGCGCACCTTGGCCTGAAGATTGCCCTTCAGCCTGCTAGCCTAGTGGACCGGCAACCTTGCTGCCGGCGATCCGGAAGCCCTGACGCTCCTTGCTGCGCCGGGGTTTCCTTTTTTACAACAGGCGGCTGCGATCTTTGCGCATGGCGAATTTGTTGCGTGGCTTGTTGTGCTTGCTTGTTGCTGCAATGGCGGGAAAAGATCTGATGGCCCAGTGGACCTTTGAGGGCGATACCTCCGTGACCTGGCAGCAAGCCATTGAACGGTATGCCTACTTGGATTCCCTCCACACCGGGGCCAAGCTCACCACCATCGGCCACGATGATGACGGCCACCCCATCCACCTCTTCATCATCAGCGATGGCAGCGGGTTTACCCCGGACAGCATCCGCGCCACGGGTAAGAACATCCTGTGGGTCACCAACGGCATCCATCCCGGAGAGCCGGACGGCATCGATGCCAGCCTGATCCTTGCACAGGCCCTGCTGGAGAGCGATCAACTCATGGGCCTGCTGGTGAACACCGCCGTGTGCATCGTGCCCGTGTACAACGTAAGCGGAGCGCTGAACAGGGGCAGCTTCAGCCGCGCCAACCAGGACGGCCCCAAGGAATACGGCTTCCGCGGCAATGCCAAGAACCTGGACTTGAACCGGGACTTCATGAAGATGGACTCGGAGAATGCCCGCTCGTTGGTTGCGGCGCTCACCGCCTGGGATCCGGACATCTATTTTGAAACACACGTCAGCGACGGTGCCGACCACCAGTACATCATGGCGTTGCTGGCCACGCAGAAGGACAAACTTTCCAAGCCGCTGGCCGATTTCATGACCGTCACCCTCATACCCGGCCAATATGCTTGGATGCAGCACAAAGGCATGCTGATGTGCCCGTACTTCGAGACCACGGGATCCATTCCGGAAGAGGGCTTGCAAGGCTTCAACGATGGTCCCCGCTACAGCAGCGGGCACGCCGCATTGTTCAACCGCATCGGCATCATCAGCGAAAGCCACATGCTGAAGCCCTATCCGGACCGCGTGAATGCCACGCTGCAACTGCTCTTCGGCACGCTGGCCGTGATGAACGAACACAACGTGCAATTGCGGGAGGCCCGAGCCGCCGCAAATTCCGCCACGGCCCGGGCTGGGGAGTTCGGCTTGAATTGGCGCTTGGACACCGCCGTGGTGGAGGACCTGCCGTGGAAAGGCTTTGCCGTGAAGCGGGAAACCAGCGCCGTTACGGGCTTGCCGCGCATCCGCTACGATCATGCCGAACCTACGGACATCCTTGTTCCATGGCGGGATGCGTACAGGCCTTCGCTCACCGTGCGCAAGCCCAAGGCCTACATCGTTCCCAGGCAATGGCAAGCGGTGGTGGAGCGCCTCCGGCTCAACGGCGTGCAGATGGAGCCATTGGCAAAGGACACCGTGCTCACCGTGGAGCAGGACAGTATCGGGGATTTCATAACCGTCTCCATGGCCTATGAAGGGCATTACCTGCACCGGAACATCCACATGGTGCGCAACCGCAGGCAAGTGGCCGCCCATGCCGGGGATTGGCGCATCCCCATGGGGAACCTCACCGATCGCTACGTGGTGGAGGCGCTGGAAAGTCAAGCGGACGATGGTTTCTTCGCTTGGAACTTCTTCGATGCCCTGCTCCAGCAAAAGGAGTGGTTCGATGATTACGTGTTCGAGGACCTGGCCGCCCGGATGCTTGCGGGAGATCCTTCACTGGCCGGGGAATTCAAAACCAAGCGCGCCAGTGATGCCTCTTTTGCCGCCGATGCACAGGCACAGCTCACCTGGCTTTACCGCCGTTCGCCTTGGATGGAGCCGGGCTACCGCAAGTATCCGGTGCTGCGGGAGGTGGAATGAACGTGTATCATTGCGCGCAACAAGCACCCCATGGAACTCTACGACATCAGCATCGGCGCGCGCGTAAAGCACCCCAGCCTCGGCATTGGCGTGGTGTACGAAATTGACCCGCGCACCATCCACATCTTTTTCAAGGAGCATGGGGAGCAGCCCATAGCACGCTCCTTCGAGGGCCTGGAAGTGATCGCACCGGGCGTGGAAGTGGAGCCCGAGCCCCTGGACCTGGACCACGTGCGCGACGCCTTGCGCGAAGTGTTGGAGGAAATGCAAATGCCCCAACGACCGGTGGAAATGGCGCGGCGTTACGAAGGCGGTGTGATGGAGATCAAGCCGCGCGATGCATCGCTCAAGAGCAAGGAAGTGCCCATCGAGGATTTCTTCCACAAGATCGTCATGATGCGCGACCGCTTCCGCGTACTGGAGCAAAAGATCAATGCCCACGCGGGGTTGAGCGACCAGGACAAAGTGGAACTGCAGCAGTACATCACGCGTTGCTACGGCAGTCTCACCACCTTCAACATCCTTTTCGAGGACAAGGGGGATCAGTTCGTGGGGCAGAAAGGGGAGGGATAGTTGTCAGTTCGCAGGGCGTGGTTGGTCGTGCTGCGTCGCAGATAGCCCTCACCATTGCCGCAGGGTCACGCCAACACCAACCTCCGGCAAGCAGCGGACCCTGCGGCAACGGAGCTTTGGCGACTGCCTTTGCCAATCGTCACCACACCCAATACCCGCCGATCGTTCACAACTCATTTCGCATTCCTGGAAAAAGGCCTTACCTTCGGTCCACGAAATCGTTCTTTCTCAGCCGTGAGCTGATCAACAGACAGCCCACACAGGCCATAGGTTCTCAAAACCAACATTTCTTCCTCAGGGCTGGAAGATCCAAAGGGCAAGGGCGGGCCTCGCCGCTTTCGGGCGGTCTCCTTCGGGAACGTCGAGGATTACCGACCCCTTTCTGTCCAACCCGCTCATGTGATTCATGGGTTTTCTGAACTCGGTCCTGTGTGGGCTTTTTTTGTGCCTGCGTGAATGGCACTTCCTTTGCCAAGACTTCGTATTCCATGCCAATGAACGGTGACAGGTTGCCCGTAATGGAATCCTTCCTGACCCTGCAGGGCGAAGGTGCGTATACTGGCCAAGCCGCCTGGTTCATCCGCCTGGCGGGCTGCGACGTGGGGTGTTCCTGGTGCGACGTGAAAAACAGTTGGGATGCTGCAAAGCACCCGGTGCGACCCGTTGGGGACATGGTTGCAGAAGCGGCTGCACAGCCTGCCCGCATTGCAGTGATCACCGGAGGGGAACCGTTGATGCACGAACTGGGGCCGCTTACAATGGCCTTGCAATCCGCAGGTTTCCGCACCCACCTCGAAACGAGCGGGTCTTCACCGCTCAGCGGCAAATGGGACCACATCTGTTTCAGCCCGAAGAAATTCAAGCAGCCGGTGGCCGGGTTCCATGTACACGCCGATGAACTGAAAGTGGTGGTCTTCAACAAGCACGACCTGCAATGGGCGGAAGGGCATGCGGCCTTGGTCCGCCAGGAATGCACGCTCTACATGCAACCCGAATGGGGCAAGCGCGAAACCATGACCCCGCTGGTAGTGGACTATGCCTTGCACCATCCACGCTGGCGCGTTTCATTGCAAACACACAAGTACTTGAACATTCCATGAGCCTGATCCACCGGGAGGCGATCCGCACCGCAGGGACGATGTCCGCCATGTTGCTGGTGTGCGCACTGCATGCCCAACCCCCGCACTACACCACCAACGACAACAAGGCGATCCGGTTGTACGAGAAAGGCGGCGAGTGCATGCGCACGCAGCAGTGGGACTGTGCCGAAAGCAACTTGAAGAAGGCAGCCGAGGCTGACCCGCGCTTCATTGAACCACGCATCTACCTCGGTGAAATGTACGAGCAACGCAACATGGCCAAGGAAGGGATTGCGGTGTACAAGGAGGTGCTCGCCATCAATCCATCCTACTTCCCGCCCGCGGCACTGCACCTTGCCGAGCTGGAACTGGGGCAGGGCTTGTACACGGAGGCTGGCGAGCACTTCGCGTTGGCCAAGCAGTTGGACAAGGACCCGGAACGCCGCAAGCGCGCCGAACGCGGCATGGCCAATGCTGCCTTTGCCGAACACGCAATTGCACAACCCGTACCCTTTGATCCCGTGAATCTTGGGCCGGGCATCAACACGATGGATCCGGAGTATTTCCCGGCCGTAACGGTGGATGACAGTACGCTGATGTTCACGCGCCTGCTCAAGGACAAGACCGCAGACTACGGCCAGCAGGAAGATTTCTACGTGAGCCACAAAGGGGCCGACGGCAAATGGGGCATGGCACAGCCCATCACCACGGTCAATACGCGGGACAATGAAGGGGCGGGAACGCTTACGCCGGACGGTCGCTTCATCATCTTCACCAAATGCGCAGGCCTGGATGGCGCGTATGGTGCGGGACTAACGGGCTTGGGCAGTTGCGACCTGTTCATCAGCCGCCGGGTGGGCGACCGATGGAGCAAGCCGCAAAACCTCGGTGCGCCGGTGAACAGCAGGGGGTGGGAGAGTCAACCCTCCATGGGCAGCGACGGCAGAACGCTCTACTTCCTGCGCGGGGTGCGCACTGCGGACGGCCAGCAAAACACGGACATCTACGTAAGCCGGATGGGTGAGGACGGCGCGTTCAGCAAGCCGGAGGTGCTCGGCCCCAACGTGAACAGCCCCGGCAAGGAGGAAAGTGTGCAGATCCACCCCGACGGGAAGACGCTCTACTTCAGCAGCGACGGGCGGCCCGGCATGGGCGGGCTGGATATTTACGTAAGCCGCATGCAGTCTGACGGCCAATGGGCCCCGGCGTTGAATCTTGGCTACCCCATCAACACGCCGGGCGATGAGAACAGCGTGCTGGTGAATGCGGACGGCAAGCTGGCCTACTTCGCCAGTGATCGCCCCGGAGGCTTCGGAGACCTTGACCTGTACGGCTTCGAACTTTACAAGGAAGCGCGGCCCACGCCCGTCACCTACATCCGCGGGCGTGTCACCGACAAGGCCACGGGCAAGCCGCTGGAGGCCGACGTGAAACTCTACGACCTCACCACGAACAAGCTGGCCACGGCTGCATACAGCGATCCCGTAACCGGCGAATTCACCGTGTGCCTGCCCACCGGCGTGGACCACGCGCTGAACGCCACTGCGGACGGCTACCTCTTCTACTCGCGCAACTACAGCTTTGCGGAAATGAAGGGCAACGCACCCTACCAGTTGAACGTGCAGCTCAGCAAAGCCGAGCGTGGCCAAACGTTTGCATTGCGCAACATCTTCTTTGAAACGGCCAGTTTTGCGCTGCTTCCCGCCTCCACGGCGGAGTTGAACAACCTCGTGGGGCTGATGAAGGCCACCCCCGCCTTGCGCATTGAAGTGGGCGGCCACACCGACAATGTGGGCAATGACGCCGCCAACCAGCTCCTCAGCGAACAACGCGCCAATGCCGTGCGCGACTTCTTGGTCAAGCAGGGCATTGACGCAAGCCGCGTGGTGGCCAAGGGCTACGGCGAAACCAAACCCGTGGCCACCAACGAAACCGATGAAGGCCGGGCCCAGAACAGAAGGACTGAGGTGACCGTGTTGTAGAACGGTTAATGGCACATGAGCTTGGCCCAGTGCAGGGTGCCATCCTGTTGCATGGCCTTTAGCACATACATGCCCGGGGCCATGTTGGCTAAGTCAATGATCAAGTTGGAGCTTTGGGAAGGCCATGTGCGCAACAGCTGCCCACCTGCATCAAGAAGACATAGACTTAAGGACTGACTGGCTGGCATGGCAACCGTCCAGCGGTTCCAGCCGGGTTGCGGCAAAACCTCAAATTGCTGGTTGCCTGAAAGTCCTTCCACCGCCTGCGGGCCGCAACCTGACAAAGCCAGATTGGCCGCTGTCCACAGGTTGTTGCGCTGGGCCAAGGGGCTGTTCAGCATGGCGTATACAAAATCCCGTTGCCCTGATGTGAACATCCTCTGGCAGTAGGAGTAGGTCATGTAGTTTTCCACCATCGCCGGAAGGTTGCCGGCGCAGCCGTCTGTGGAACCAAGGTCGCAATCCAACGTGAGGAGCATCGGCGGGGTATCGGCGATTCCGTCATCGCCGCAGGGGCCACCGGCAATGGGCATTTCCCAAAGCAGCTTCAAGCCCAAGTAGCGCCCCGTTTGAAGTATGATTTCCGGTCCATGCAGTTGGGTTGAGGTACCAATGGTACCCATCATGTCATGCATCATCATCACCCCGTCCATGGCGGGTGCGGTATCGGCCTCGGCGGGCAATAAGGTGCCCGGAAAGACACCGAATTCCAAGTTTTGCACCACCCAGATATTGAAGTAGCGGTCCGGGGGCCATTGGTTCATGTAGGATGCGGGAATGCCGCCGTGCGTGGCCTGGGGTGTTTGGATCCGGTCTATGCCGGTGGTAGGTGTGCCGTCCGGGGCCACGGTGGCCAAGCAGAACGAAATGTCCATGCTCGTGGCCAGGGCATCATACGGCGGGTCTACGTGATGTAGTGTGTCGCTATTAAAGCCTTGGTTCAGTATGTTCAATCCGTCCATCACTTGGAAGTCGGATATGTTGGCAATGGGGCTGCTCCACAGCACATGCACCACTACGGGAATGGTGAAGGCCTGGCCACGGGCTATGCCGGCGAACAGGCATAGAGTAAGAGGCATGACCAACCTTGAACACACTGAAAGGTGCGGAAATGACCGGATGTTGGCGGGTGTATTGATTTTCATGGCCGTATGATTTTGGCACCCAATCGCTGACCAGTTGCAGACTCCGCACGCAGCAGGTACAAGTCCGGTGGTTCTCCTTCAAGGTCTATGCGGACTTTATTGCTGGATGCGTGCCATTGCCCTACGGATTGACCGATGGAATTAAAGGCCATCAACGCCCAAGGGCCCGGACCCGGCAACTCCACTTCCCAATTTGCTGAACCCGGCAATGTGCGGATAATCAGCCTTGTCGGTGTGCTGACAGTTTGATCTATGGCTGTAGTGCTGCAATTCCCTGTGGCATCCCCACCGATCCATTGGATCACCTGCCGCATGGTATCCCCGTCCACGGTATTGATGCCGCCGCACACGTAAAGGCTGTCGCGCCATACGGCCATGTCATAGAGCAAGGACAAAGCATTGAACTGCCAACGGATATCGCCCGGAAAGCCGCACCATGTGGTACCGTCCCACTGGGCGATGCTTCTGCATTCCACTCCTCCCGCCTGGTTGAAGAAGCCGCTCACGAGCAATTTGCCATGGTACCATTCCAAGTCCAGGGCAACCCCGTTCATGGGGATGGGGGAATAGGCCAATCCACCACCTAGGTCATTCCAGTTCTCGCCGTCAAAGCTGGCCACCAGGTTGCCTGGGCCACCGGTGGATTCGTGGAAGGCACCTGCCACGTACAGGATCCCGTTACGGATCAAAATCTCCTTGATGGGGCTTTGGGTGTTCCAGCCCGGTACTTGTTCCCAGGTGGTGCCTGTATAGCGAAGAAAAGTAACCGTTCCCGGGCCCACTGGATTCTGCAGGTTGCCGGTCATGTAGGTCATGCCTTGGTAATCAAACACGTACCCCACGTAGTTGCCCGGATCATAGGGAATGTCCTCAAAAGGTGGCCAGGTGTGGAACGCCGAACCATCGTACCGAAATACACAGCTTTCCGGAAAGCCACATACCGTACCCTTGTACCCGGTGGCATAAAGCGTAGTGTCGGGTTCCTTGGGTACGAGAGTGGCAATATCACTGTTAGTTGGGTTCGAGCATTCCAACGCATCCCAATGGGTTCCAGCTTCATTTAGTCTCGCCAAATTCCAGTTGCTATCGCCATCAGTAGCCTCAAAACTGAAGTACCCACAAGTGTACAGCCTCCCTTTAAATCGGAGGTGCCAGTAGATCGGATTGACGGAACTGTTGTTCAAGGTCTGTTGAATCCTTGAGCCAATACTGTCCCAGCGCGTCCCATCCCATCCAGCTTGGCCAACGCCCAAAACAGTGTCGTGTTCATTCTTGATCCACATGAACGTTCCCCCCGCAAGTAATCTGTCTGAAACACTGTCGCCATACAAGGTTTGCACTTCCGTGGGGCCAATGGTTCCACGGCCCAGTGCTTTCCAATACTGGGCAATTCCCGCCTGCGCCAGCAGTGCGAGAACCGCAGCAAGCAGGAGCTTCATGGCCGCAGCAATTTGCCATGGAGCGGCAGGCAATTCGGGCGTGTGGCTCGGAGCAGGTACAAGCCTGCGGCATCTTGGCTTAGATCAACGATAAGTGCAGATCCGTGTACATGCCAATTGCCCACCTCTTGCCCGGCGGAGTTCCATGCGGCAAGTTTCCAGTTGCCAACGGTCGGGAATTGAACCGCCCACTGGCCAATGGCAGGCAGGGGAGTGAAATGCAAGTAGCCTACGGTTTCTTCTGAAGTATTTTGGATCCCGACTGGTAAAAGAACCGTGCCGAAGCAGGCGATAAAGGCATCATTGCCTTGATTGAGCGGCTCGGGGTTCAGGTTATGTGTGAAGTGCTCATAGTGGAGCCCGAAGTCGAACCCGTAAAATTCCAGGTCGGATTGGCTTCCAGTACCCAATAGGTTGTAATCCTGGTAGAAATCGTTCGGGTCGTTCGGGTCAAATTCCAAGAGCGGGAAGAAATCCCAAGAATTGGATGCCGTGGCTCCCGTGATGTACACTTCCGATTGGGTGGCTGCAATTCCCCAGCCCCGATCGCTGAGCGTGCCCCCAAAAGCGGTGCTCCATTTCAGCGCAGGGGCGGCCATGTTTTGGCTCATGGCAAAGAGCAGTACATCGCGGCTGGTCTGGTTCGGGTTCAAGACTTGGAAGTATTGATCCGGGTCAAGGTCGGCTGGTCCTCCGTTCGGGCCATTCATGCTGAAATTGCCTGAACTGCGGGTTTCACCGATCAAATACACACTTTGCTGGTCATGGGCCACGTCCAGCAGCATGTCGTAGGCCAGCCCTCCGATCAAGGTGCCGTATTCCAGCGTGTAATTCACGGGGTTAATTGCCAGCACGAATGCATCGCTGTTTTGCCATCCTGGGCTTACGATGCCAAGACCAAGGGAGTGATGGACAGCCGGGTTTCCCGGATCGGGGTTGGGCAAGTCAACGTCCGTAAGGTCCTTGTCCTCGGTCCCGCCGACCACCCATACGGATTTGCCGTCGTAGTCCAAGCCGTAGGCCATGCTGATCTCGTTGTTGCCCCAGCCTGTGCAATACTCCAACTGGTGGCTTGCAATATCAAACGAGGCGAAGAACACACCGGCTGTGCTTGTGTAGTTGTGGTAGAAGCCGGTTCCGCCCGGAGGTGGCGTGAATTGCATGCCGGGGCCGCCATTGGCCCCCGTGATCCAAAGCTTGAAGTTATCCGTGCGCACAAAGCGCATGTCCGTGATCTGGGTATATGGGGGTGTTCCAGAATTGTACCCGCCAAAAGGTGTGCTCCAGCTCACTTGGAAGTCGTGGTTGAAGTGCATGACAAATGCACCACCCACGTTCTGCACGAATGCATTGGCCGGTGTAACTGGCACGAACCCAGGGGTGCCAATGTTCTGATACAACCTGCCCCCAACCGCCAGGCCGGCCGTGGGGTCCATGGCGATGGCTAAACCCTCTTCGTTCCAAGTGTAATCGCCAGTCTCTCCATAGGTAGTGGCCCAATCGCGATGACCGTTGTACTTCTTATTGAGTCGGCATTGAAGTGTTGACATTTTTCAAGCTGCATATTTCACGCACTCTTTTTGGAAGAATGCAACTACCTTTTCAGGGTTGCGCTGCAAGTGCTTCAAGTGCGTTGAAGCCACCTTTTCCATCTGCCCCTTTCTGCGTGCGGGTGCGTGCGTGGTCACTGCATGCTTTAAGGAGGCGTTGGCCAGTTCCACCGGGTTGAGTTCCGGAGAGTAGCTGGGCAGGAAGAACAGCTCGATCTTATCCGTGTTGCGTTCCACCCATTCGGTCACCTTCTTGCTATGATGGACACGCAGATTGTCAAGGACCACGAAGCACTTGCGCGATGCACCCTTGATCACTCTACGAAGGAAGTTGATCAGGATCTTGGCATTGAGAGCACCTTGGAAGACCATCCACCGCATGCTGCCTTTGTTGGTGACTGTGGAGATGATCGAGCAACCATGCCGCTTTTGGTTGACCCTTATGGTCGGAGTTTTCCCTTTTAGCGCATAGCTGCGGCCGCGTACGTCGTCACTGCGCAAGCCGGTCTCGTCACACCAAAGAATCTCGGCACCTTCAACCTTGGCGAGGGCCTTGAGCTTCGGGAAATCCTCATCGAGCCATTTGCGCACCGCTGCGGGTCTTTGCTCGTATGCCTTTTGCAAAGGCTTCTGCGGCGTGTAGTCCCAGCGCTTCAGGTATTCGCCCACACCACGCACCGAGAGCTTGCGATCATAGCGACGCTCGATCATTTCGCGCACTGCCTGCCTGGTCCACAGCGCATAGGGCAGCTTGATCTGATCGGGCGTTCTGTCGGCTATGACCATTTGCGCGTCTTTTTCCTGTTCACTTGTCAGGGTGCGCCCCTTTCCCGTGGGTCGTCCGTGCTTCACTACCACGACCGCTTTACGGCCGCCATTATCGAAGCGCTTCTTGATCTTGCCCACGGACCCTTGGGCCATGCCGCACAGTTCTGCCGTAGCCTTCTGGGTCATGCCCTTTTTCAGACAGGCGATCACTTGGCTACGGCGCTCATTAAGCGCTGCCAAATTCAGGGTTCTGCTATCGTTCTCTCTCATGATTGAACCCGATCCAAGGATCGTGCCATAGTTTCAACACATATCTGCCGGATCAATAAAGGCTCCAACCCACATGCGATGAATGCCTCCTGTGTAGGCCTGTTGGTCTGCATTGACGAATGCTGAAAGAGGTTGGATGAATGGCTGTAAATCATTGCAATTGGTAGTTCCTGTTGCAAAGACATTGTCCAACTCAGGGTCCGTGCCATTGTACACAGCGATTTTCCGGGCTTCCGTTTTTGCAAGTTCACCGGCAACAGCAGCATCGCTTCCACCGAAATACGTGGCCCAGACCAGCTGCTTGTTGTTGTGGTCAAATTTCATGAGCACGGCATTGTCCCAGCCGGGTGCTTGGCCCAAGAACGGGTTGAATACCTGGTTGCCCGGTGCTACCGGAAAATCCACGGAGAAAGAATACCCGCAGAAATAGGGATTGCCTTCATTATCTGCTTCCGTACAGGTAAGTTCTTCGTTGTCCATGCCGCCCATGTACGTACTCCAGTTCATGTTGCGCGTATCCGTTCCGCCTGCGCCAGCCATGGGGCCATAGCCGATCTCCAGCACCAACGGCCAATTTTCATTGTATGCATCGAACGTAAAGTGGACCACGGCATTGCTCTGGTCAATTTCGTAGCCAGCGGTCCAGTTTACTGTGCTTATGTTTCCGTTCGGGTCCACTTGGTAGGCGATGGCTTGCCTCAGCTCAATCCACTTCCCCTGCATGTACACTTTCAATGCACCTTGCCAATCTACACCAAGACTATCCTGCCCGGAGAAGACCAACTTGATGTCGCCCGGATTCCCCCCTGGACGCACAACATAAGCAATGCGCGGGCCGCCGGTGCTGCCATACACATGCAGGTCAATTTTATTGATCACATTCCAATAGATGCCACGGCGGAATGCAGGCACTTCCTCAACAGCACTAGCCCCGCGGTAGTAATTGGACACACCCGGTGCAGGCACCATGAGTTCGGGGTCGGAGAACTTGGTGGCCCCTACGGCCATATCCACCCGATAGGAGGTATCGAGCATGGTGCTGTCATGGTGCATGACATGGTATGTAAAGGAAACCCTTGACGAATCGCGCAAGTATATCCCTAATGGGCTACCCTCAAAATACGCCCTCACATCTCGACGGTCGTGGCCGTCGGTGCCGAATACTTGGCCGTCATTCCTTCGGAGGATATCTCGGCCCAAGTGTTCATCGTGAAAAATATCGGGAGGGATATAACCTTGCGCAAAGGCTGTGATCTGCATTGCCAGTATTACAAGACCCACAAGGAACGGACGTAGGGCAATCCCTTTCCTTCCTTCCTTCCTTCCTTCCTTCCTTCCTTAGTAATGTACTGAGCGTCCATGGTAGTTGGGTTTTGGGGTAACGGGAAACAACAAGCAACGCAACGTGGGGTACAGGGGACTACCTGCCCGGTGTCAAATCTCGATGCAAGGAAATCACAAATGCAAGTAAGCGGCTGTTGTACTTTAGTCGCTACAACGACTAACTCAGCCATGGTTGAGCCCAAACTGGCAGTATACATCAGGCAGAAGATCCGAAGTGAACGCATGCGCTTGGGCTACAGCCAGGAGTACATGGCAAGCCGCTTGGGCATGAGCGGGCAACGGCAATATGCCCGGCATGAATCCGGTAATGCGAAGCTGACGATCGATTTGCTGGAAGCCATGCTGAACGTACTGGAATTGCCTGTTTCGATGCTGCTTGAAGGTCTGGACAAACAGGAACCGGGGCGCTTTGGGGAAGTGGGCGCTGTACTTCGGGACCGGATCCGTCATTTGGAAAATGAGGTGGAGTATTTGCGCGGGAAATTGGACCAGCGGATGGGGCGATATTGACCTTTTACGCGCGAGTGCTCTTTGCAATCAGATCGTGCGTTCATCCGCCCAACGGGAACCTGCGGTTCCACCGCTCACGCAAGGTCTCCGAAACGGATCATGCTTTTGTTTACGCCACAGAACCCTGCGGTTCTGATCTTCTGATCGTATTGAAGATAGCCTCCGCGAGGCTCTTTCCGGCCCAATTGCCCTTGATTGGCATGGAAACATCTGCAAGCGGGTTGGTTCCCTGACGATATTGCCATTCCACAGCTTGAAACACGATCGGCACGGATCATGCCAGGGGCCGCACCATGATGAAAGTACAGATCTGGTCCGATGTGGTGTGCCCGTACTGCTACATCGGCAAGCGCGAGTTTGGGAAAGCCTTGGAACAGTTCCCGCAGAGGGACCAAGTGCAAGTGGAATGGAAGAGCTTCGAGCTGGACCGCGAAGCACCCGTGCGCAGCGCGGACGACATGTACGGCCACCTGGCCAAGAAATACGGCCGCACCCGTGAGCAGGCCAAAGAGATGGTGGCCGGTGTGGTGGAGCGCGCACGATCCGTGGGCTTGGCCTACAACATGGACAAGGCCGTGATGGGCAGCTCATTTGATGCGCACCGCTTGATCCAATTGGCCAAAACCAAGGGCAAGGGCGATGAAGCGGAGGAACGCCTGTTCAAGGCCCACTTTGTGCTGGGTGAGCACATCGGCGACAAGGCCGTCCTGCGGGCCATTGCGGAAGAAATCGGCTTAGACGGCCACGAGGCTGCTGAAATGCTGGCAGGCGATGCCTTCACGGAAGCCGTGGAGGCCGATGAGTATGAGGCGCACCAGATCGGCGTGCGCGGTGTGCCTTTCTTCGTGCTGGACAACAAGTACGCAGTGAGCGGTGCACAAGCCAGCGAACACTTTCTAGGTGCCCTTCATCAGGCGTGGAACGAGCGCCAGCCGGCTTGATCGCAGTGGTAGGCCAAACTCAAGAAGAGGTCACTGTCCACTGTCCATTGGCGAAATACATGAAGTGGGCTTGAGTTGCCAGTTGTTGGTTGTCAGGCAGGGCCGCGACATTGGGTGGCGGCACCCTGCCTTCACTCACTAACCAATTTCAAGCCTGCAATGCTGGCGATGAGTGTGAATATGAAAAACAGCCTCCAGAAGTCGGCCGGTTCCTTGAAGAGCACGATGCCCACCACGGCGGTGCCGATGGCGCCAATGCCGGTCCAAACCGCGTAGGCCGTGCCAATGGGGAGCGACAAGGTGGCGCGGTAGAGCAGGTACATGCTCAGGAAGAGGCAGGCCGCAAAGCCGATCCACCACAGCATGGCCGTATTGCCGGTGGTCGCCTTTGCCTTGCCGAGGCAGGTGGTGAAGCCCACCTCGAAGAGGCCGCCGATGATCAGGAGGATCCAATTCATGTTGCAAAGGAAGGGGTGCCGAGCTTTGCGCATCCACATGGCCAAATACAACTACATCCGTGATGGCCGGGCACCAGTGCCAGTGGATTCCCGCGTAAGCGAACAGATGCGCCGCATCCGCTCCAAGAACACGGGGCCCGAGCGCATGTTGCGGAGAGCCTTGGCGGATGCGGGCATCCGAGGCTACCGCCTGAACTATGCCAAAGTGCCGGGCAAGCCGGACGTGGCCTTCGTGGGCAAGCAGGTGGCTGTGTTCATCCACGGATGTTTTTGGCACTGCTGCCCGCATTGCCAACCGCCCCGGCCACAAACGCACAAGGACTTCTGGGATGAAAAGCTGGACCGAAACGTGCAGCGTGATCGGCGCAATGTGCGTGCCCTGCGAAGGGCCGGTTGGCGCGTGGTCACCATTTGGGAATGCCGGTTCCGGAAATTTCCGGAGAGTGCTATTCGCCGCGTGGAAAGAGCCTTGGGCGCTGCATCCCGTTGATCGGTAATGAATTTTCCTGCACAAGCCCCATCGCCCTGAACGGCATCCAGGGGGGCTTCACTTCTTCACTTCTTCACTTCTCCACTTCCTTGCTTCTTCCCCTTCCCCGTGATCCGCGCAAAGAAGCGCTTCTCAAACTCCCAGAAAAACCTGAACTGTCCGAGCAGCGCGCCATACACCAGCAGCACCAGGTTGTAAAAGGGGAGGATCAGGATGTAGTAGAGGATCGAAAAGAGCAGGGGCTGTTCACCATTCTCAGTGAAGTAGCCCACCACAGGCCGCTTCAGGAACATTACCGTGAGGCCGGTGCAGGCAAACACCACCAGGATCAGCACAACGCGCACCGGCCCTACGCCCCAGCGCGCGCCGAGCCGTTGCATCCAGCGCGGCGTTGTAGTTGAATTTTCGCTCATGCAGGTGCGAAGATCGCCCTTGTTTCGGAGATGTCCGGTGCGTTTTGGTACCAACCGGCCGGAAAAGCAAAAGGCGGGAACCGCGTCCCGCCTTCGCTTTTATTGTATCGCCCGGAACTACTTCCACTCGGCGATGAAGAGGTTGGTTACGTGGTTGGTGGCCCCGCGGTTGCTGCTGAAGATCAAATACTTTCCGTCCTTGCTGAACACGGGGAAGGCATCGAACATGTCCGAGTTGGTAAGGCGCTCCAAGTTTTGGCCGGTGGTGTCCACCTGGTAGAGGTTGAAGGGAAAGCCGCGCTCGCTCTTATGGTTGCTGGCGAAGATGATGTGCTTGCCGTCCGGGTTCCAATAGGGCGCCCAGTTGGCCTGGCCCAGGTTGGTGATCTGCTTGGCATTGCTGCCGTCAGCATTGGCCACGAAAAGTTCCATTTGGGTGGGCTGCACCTGCCCGATCTTCAGCAGGTCTTTGTACTCTTTCACATCGGCCGGGGTCTTGGGGCGGCTTGCGCGCCATACCAGCTTGGTGCCGTCCGGGCTGAAGAACGCACCACCGTCATAGCCCAGTTCGTGGGTGATCTGCTTCACGTCACTGCCGTCGATGTTCATGGTGTAAAGGTCCATGTCGCCGTTGCGCATGCTGGTGAACACGATGCGGTCACCCTTGGGTGAAACGGTGCCCTCCGCATCGTAACCCGGCGTGTTGGTGAGCTGCTTGCGGATGTTGCCCTTGAGGTCGGTGACGAAGATGTCGAAGCTGGGATAAATGGGCCAGATGTACTTGCCACCGGGTACATGCGGGGGCACGGGCGGGCAGTCCACGCCGCCGAGGTGGGTGCTTGCAAAAAGCACCAGGCTGTCCCCGGGCAGGAAGTAACTGCACGTAGTGCGGCCGCCGTTGGTGCTGATCTTCTGTGGCTGGTGGTCGCGCAGGTTGTCCTTGAACGGATTGAACACGTAGATCTGGTCGCACTGTTCTCCCCAGGCGGGGTTGTGCGCCTGGAAGCTGAGCTTGTCCCCGGCAAAATCCCAGTAAGCTTCAGCATTATCGCCTCCGAAGGTCAGTTGGCGCAGGTGTGCGAAGTGCGTTTCGCCGGGTTGGATCAGGCTGTCCGAGGTCCAGTAAGCGCTGTCCGGCACGTTGGATACGGCAGGGATGCTGTCCTTCTTCGGCGCTGGGCTTTCGGTTTCAACAGGGGCGGGGCTTCCACAGGCAAGGAGCACAAGTGTGGAGACCGCAGGGATCAGTTTGTTCATGGTTTTTTGAAATCGGGCGCGAAATTACCCGCAAAGGGCGTCGCTTCTGTCAGAGCCATGCAATTCGGCCCATGTGATCACCACATAAGTCACAGCATGCTTTCTCTCTTCCTTACCGCCTTCCCCCCAACTTGCTTCCGCCGAAGCAGTTTGAGCACGCATTCACCTGTCCGATAGTTGATATTCCTCTGACATACAGTCAGTTCATGCGTAGTTGGATGTGTTGGCAAGTTCTCGTCCCCGTGGTTGACAGGTGGACGGTTGTATCCGAAATTTGCCGACTGAACTGTAGTATTTAACGACGAAGGACAATTCCAACAAGATGAACGGAACAAAAGCGTGGATTGCTTGTGCTTCAATTGCCTCCCTCTTTTCCTTGTGCCTCGTAACTGGCCTTCAGGGCCAAACGGTGCCAACGGGCTTCGCGGACGTAGTAGTGGCCAGCGGATTTTCGGAGCCCGTGGGCTTCACCTTCGATGCAAACGGACGGATGTACGTATGGGAAAAATCGGGCAAGGTGTGGATCGTAAACAACGATGGCACGCGGCTCCCAACGCCGTTGATCGATCTGAGTGAAGAAGTGGGCAACTGGCGCGACCACGGGTGCCTCGGCTTCACCTTGGACCCCAACTTTTTGTCCAACGGGCGCATCTACCTGCTCTATACCGTTGACCGGAACTATTTGATGAACAAAGGGTTGCCGGGGTACAATCCTGCTCTGGACCAGTATTACAGCGCCACGATCATGCGCTGCACGCGATACACCGCCATCGGCCCCAATTACACATCGGTGGACCCGAACAGCCGGTTTGTGCTGATCGGTGAGACGAAGAAGACCGGGATCCCCTTGTTGTACGAGTCCCACAGCACGGGTTCCTTGGTGTTCGGAAGCGACGGCACACTGCTCTTAACAGCCGGTGACGGGGCCAGCTACAATGCCGCCGACATCGGAAACGATCCACAGACCTACTATTTGCAGGCGCTTGCCGACAGCATCATCACGCCGGAAGAAAACGTGGGCGCCATGCGTTCACAATTGGTGAACAGCATGAGCGGGAAGATGCTGCGCATCGATCCCGAGACGGGTAACGGCGTGCCGAGCAACCCGTTCTACAATGCAAGCGAGCCGCGCTCACCGGCCAGCAGGGTGTGGGCGTTGGGACTGCGCAATCCGTTCCGCTTCACGCGGCGCCCGGGCACGGGCAGCACCAACCCCGCCGATGGCAATCCTGGAGTTTTCTACATCGGCGACGTGGGCTGGAGCACATTTGAGGAAATGAACGTGTGTTATGCAGGGGGCATGAATTTCGGTTGGCCCATCTACGAGGGCATGGAGAACAACGGCCCTTATACCAATGCACGTGCCGCCAACCTGGACGCGCCCAACCCGCTATACGGGCAGGGCGCATGCACCAAGCCCTACTTCGATTTCCAGGACCTGCTGGTGCAGGAAACCCTGGTACACCCCGTTGGACTGCCCAACCCGTGCGATCCCGGCACAATGATTCCACCCAACATCCACACGTTCACCAATGACAGGCCGGTGCTCGATTGGGTGCATGGCAATGAATCCAGGTGCAGTGCGTTCAACGGAAACACTGCGGTGTACTACGACCTGGACGACCCCAATTCCCCTGTTCCGGGCCCGCGTTTCGGCGGTAATGCCTCCGTGGGCGGAACTTTCATCACTGGCGCGGGTTGGCCTGCGGGATACCAAGGCAGTTATTTCCATGCGGACTACGGCGGAGCCTGGATACGCCGCGTGGTGATGAACGCGGAAAACAAGCCTGTGCAGGTGTACAACTTCGGCACCAACATGGGTGCCGTGGTGTTCCTGAAGGAAGGCACCGACGGTGCACTTTGGTACGTGCGCTATGAGACAGGCCAGATCCGCAAGGTGGCCCCGCTCGGCGTAACCAACCTGCCTCCGGTGGCTGTTGCCCTGCAGGATACGCTTTATGGCACCACGCCGCTAACGGTGCAGTTCACCGGCTCCAACAGCTCCGATCCCGAAGGTGGCCCGCTGACCTACCTGTGGAATTTCGGCGATGCAAGCACCAGCACGGCAGCCAATCCTTCGCATGTATTCACCGCTCCCGCAGGCGTTCCCACGGTGTTCACAGTAACCCTAACGGTGTACGATAACCAGAACCAGCCCAACAGTACCACACTGAAGGTGAACGTGAACAACACCCCGCCGCAGGTGGCCATCACCAGTTTCCCGGATGGGCAACTGTACCCGGTAGGCGTGGACACCACCATCAGCCTGGAAGCTGCGGTGAATGATGTGGAAAGCCCGGTAGGCCAGCTCAGCTTTGCCTGGCAGACCGTGCTGCACCACAACAACCACGTGCACAGCGAGCCGGTCAACCACACGGCCAGCACCACCACGGTGATCTCCGGTGTGGGCTGTTATGAGGACAACTTCAGCTATGTGGTGCAACTCACGGTTACCGACCCGGGGGGATTGTCCACCACGGTGGTGAACCACCTCTACCCGAATTGCGCGGTGATCGCACCCACGGCCGTTATTACCGCCAATGTGATCAAAGGCCTGGCTCCCGTGGTTGCCACATTGGACGGCAGCCAAAGCGTGGACAACGGCACCATTGTCAGTTACCATTGGGATTTTGGTGACGGAACAACCGCGGATGGCCCCACGGTTCCTATGACCTTCACCGAAACAGGAGACTACCAAGTGAGCCTTACGGTAACCGACAATGATGGATTGACCAACACGGTCGTCAAGACGTTTACGGTCTACACCTTGGATCCGCCGCAGTGCGTTGGTGCGGCCGGAAGCATCCTGCGGGAGTACTGGACCGGTATAGCCGGCACCACCATCAGCGACCTGATCAACAGCCCGAACTATCCGGACGCACCCAGCGGGACCACTTACCCCACCAGCATCAGGGGCCCGGTAAACTTTGCCAACAACTACGGCACCCGGATGCGCGGGTACATCATTGCACCCACCACCGGTGCTTACACCTTCAATGCCACATCGGACGATGCCTCGGTGTTCTACCTGAGCGCCAATGCCGATCCCGCTTTGAAAACGCCCATTTGCTCCGTGCCTGCCTGGACGAACGACACGGAGTACTACAAGTACCCCGGGCAGCAAAGCAGCACCATTTCTCTTGTGGCCGGCAAATACTATTATTTCGAGTTCCTGCAGAAAGAGGGAAGCGGTGGTGACCACATGACGGTGCGTTGGACACGCCCCGGAAACGGTACGCTTACCGTGGTGGACGGGGCTTATCTGGCGCGTTACGTGGATTGCCCGCCCAGCTTGAAGATCCGTTTGGCGTTGGACGGCCCCTACGAAGCATCCACGGGGATGATGGGTGATGATCTGCGTGCCATGGGCGCCGTGCCCTTGCAGGAACCCTATACAGCCTTGGGGTACGCCCAGGCAGGCGGTGGCGGCGGGGAAACCACCACGCAGGCCATCATGAACGTGACCGGCAAGAATGCGGTGGTGGATTGGGTGTTGGTGGAACTGCGCAGCAAGGCAAATTCATCGGTGCTGCTCGCAACACAGTGCGCGCTGCTCCAACGCGATGGCGACGTGGTGGCCGCGGACGGCTACACCAAGCTCGTGTTCAATGTTCCGGCGGACATGTACTACCTGGCAGTGCGGCACCGCAACCACCTTGGCATAATGACCGGCACCCAAGTGGTGATGGGCAAGACCCCGGCGGCTGTGGATTTCACCGACCCCAACTTCTGGGTCAACGGCACGGCGGCACGCAAGATGTTCGGGAATGGCAAAATGGGCTTGTGGGCCGGCAATGCCGTGGACGACAACCAACTGAAGTTCACCGGTGCCAACAACGACCGCGATGCCATGCTCACGATCCTGGGCGGGGCGTTGCCCACCGCTACCCTGCCGGGCTACCATTTGGAAGATGCCAACATGGACGGATTCGTGCGCTACACGGGATACGCCAATGACCGTGACCTGCTCCTGATGAACATCGGGGGGGCATCACCAAATGCGGTGCGCGTGGAGCAATTGCCCTGACACCCTACGCGATACTGGAAATGGGGAAGGCCGCCTTTTCGGGGCGGCCTTCCTCTTTGGACCGGTACGGGGAGCGTTCAGTACACTACACGGTCGTAGCTCGTCACCACGGATGCGATGCGGATGGCGTCCCAAACCTGTTCCTCGCTGGCGCCCAATGCGATCAGGGAAGCCTCGTGGCTTTTCACGCACTGTTCGCAGCCGTTTACCGCGCTCACCGCAAGGCTCATCAGCTCAAAGAGGTGCTTGCCCGTGGCGGGGTTCATCATGATGTTCATGCGCAGCCCGGGGCGAAGCTCCTGGTACTTCTCCTTGCCCGCGAAGTGGCGGAAACGGTAGAGCACATTGTTCGCGGCCAACAGGCTGGCGCACGCCACGGCCTCGGCGGTTTCATCGGCTGTGGCACCCGCCTGGGCTGCCATGGCCTGGAAGTGCACCGTCAAAGGGCCGTTCTTTTGGTTTGCTGCAATGCTCAGCGCCAGCAGGGAAGTTTCCTTGTCGCTGAGATGCGCACTTTTCAGGACGCCTTTCAGGTTCAGCTTCAGGTCGCGGGCGTAGCGCGAGGGCACGCTGCCCATCAGGTGCAGGGCGGCGTTGGCATGGTCCGCCGCCGCGCCCACTTCCTGCAGCAGGGCGGCAGTGCCCTCTTCGTAGGTGGTCATAGCCTGTTCCATGGTCAGTTCAAGGTTGCTTCGCCCTTGGTCCAGTTGCAGGGGCAGAGCTCATCGGTCTGAAGTGCATCCAGCACGCGCAGCACCTCGTCCACGCTGCGGCCCACGCTAAGGTCGTAGGCGCTCACCCAGCGCACCATGCCTTCCGGGTCGATGATGTAAGTGGCGCGGTAGGCCACCTTTTCATCTGCGGTCAGAATGCCCAGCTCCTCGGAAAGGCTTTTGCTGGTATCGGCCAGCATGGGGAACTTCAGGTCCTTCAGGTCGGCATGGTCGCGGCGCCAGGCGGCATGCACGAACTCGCTGTCGGTGCTGGCGCCGATGAGCTGCGCATTGCGGTCCGTGAATTCGCCCACGGCCTTGTTGAACGCGGCGATTTCCGTGGGGCACACGAATGTGAAATCCTTCGGCCACCAGAACATCACCGTCCACCGCCCGGGCGTGTTGGTGAGGTCGTCGCTGGTGATCTCGGCGAATTCCTTGCCCTTCTCAATGCTTACGCAGGCCTTCTTCTTGAAGATCGGGAACTTGCTGCCCAGGCCCACCATGCGCTGCGGGGCGAGCTGTACTTGTGCTTTGGCTTCCATGTGTGATCGGTTTTTATGGCCAGTGGCCGTTGTTTTTCGTGGTGCAAAGGTTGCCCTTCCGATTGATATGTAAAACTGAATGTTTCAATATATCAATAGATTACGTCTATCTTACCTTTGTGCCATGACCATCCAGCAGCTCCAGTACATCACCGCCATTGATACACACCGGCACTTTGCCCGGGCGGCCGATGCCTGCTTTGTTACGCAGCCCACGCTGAGCAGCATGGTAAAGAAGCTGGAAGAGGAACTGGGCGTGGTGCTGTTCGACCGCACCAAGTCGCCGGTGGTGCCCACGTCCCCGGGGGCCGTGCTGGTGGAACAGGCCCGCGCGGTGCTCAAGGAGGTGGAGGCGTTCAAGACCATGGCTGACGGTACCAAGCAGGAGCAGGAGGGTGAGCTGCGCATCGGCGTGATCCCCACGTTGGCCCCCTATCTGCTCCCCTTGTTCCTGGGCAAGTTGCTGCACAAATACCCCGGCATCCGGGTTAGCGTGGAGGAACTCACCACGGAGGCCATCACCGGGCAACTGGCGCATGGCCAACTGGACGTGGGGTTGCTTGCCACACCGCTGGGTGTGGCCGGGTTGCGGGAGGAGCCGTTGTTCACGGAGCGGTTCCTGCTCTATGTATCGCCGCAGGAAGGGTTCGGCAGGAAGCATTACGTGCTGCCTTCCGAGATCCGGGCGGACCGCTTGTGGTTGTTGGAGGAAGGGCATTGTTTGCGCTCGCAAGTGCTGGACCTGTGCCACTTGCGCCAGCGAAGCACGGGGAGCAGCCGTTTTGCTTACGTGTCGGGCAGTATCGAGGCCCTGATGCGGATGGTGGATGCCCAGGGCGGCCTGACCATAGTGCCGGAGCTGGCCACGGTCGGCATGGACGCCGTACAGCTTGCGCGCATCAGGGAGTTCAGGGCACCGGTGCCCGTGCGCGAGATCAGTATGGTGACCTACCGGCACAGCATGAAGGGCCGGTTGCAGGCGGCCTTGGGGGAATGTGT
Organism: Bacteroidota bacterium; assembly: GCA_018266685.1. Classification (GTDB taxonomy): domain Bacteria; phylum Bacteroidota; class Bacteroidia; order Flavobacteriales_F; family PHOS-HE28; genus PHOS-HE28. The sequence continues at coordinate 10,369 of JAFDZY010000372.1, read as the reverse complement.
GCTGGAGGGTGTGCAGGCGCGGCTGAAGCAGCCCCGGAAAGCCCTGTTATTGCCGGTAAACCACTGATTTGCAGGATGGAATTACCATTGCCTTGGTGGATTGAAGCAATTGTACTACTTTCGCGCCCCATTCCAAGTAAGCAATGGCCAAGAAAGGAAACCGCGTGCAAGTGATCATGGAGTGCACCGAGCATAAGAACTCGGGCCTGCCGGGCACATCACGCTACATTACCACGAAGAACCGCAAGAACACTACTGAGCGGCTGGAGTTGAAGAAATACAACCCCATCATGCGCAAGATGACCGTTCACAAAGAGATCAAGTAAACCATGGCAAAGAAAACCGTTGCATCCTTGAAGAAGGCGGACGCCAAGGTGTTCGTGAAGGTGATCCGCATGGTGAAGAACGACCAGACGGGCGGCTACCAGTTCAATGAGCAGGTAATGCCTGCCGAGGAAGTGGACAAGGCCTTGGCCGCGAAGAAGTGATCCAACTCCCGCAACCTGATTGAGGGAAGGCTTCCACCTTGCGGCGGGGGCCTTTTCGCTTTGATTGACATGGCACTTTTCGGATTGTTCGGCACAAAGGAGAAGAAGCAGCAGCTCGATGCCGGGCTGGACCGTTCCCGTACGTCGCTTTTTGGCAAGCTCACCCGCGCCATCGCCGGTAAGAACACCGTGGACGATGAGGTGCTTGACGCCTTGGAAGAAACCTTGGTGACCAGCGACGTGGGCGTGGAGACCACGCTCAAGATCATCGAGCGCATCCAAGCCCGGGTGAAGCGGGACGGCTACCTCGGCACTTCGGAATTGAACGGCATCCTCCGGAACGAGATCGCCGGGTTGATGCACGATGCGGACCAGGCGGGTGCCGGCTTCACAGTGGAAGGCGGCAGGCCCCGCGTGATCATGGTGGTGGGCGTGAACGGCGTGGGCAAGACCACCACCATCGGCAAGCTGGCACATGCGTACAAACAAGCCGGCAACAGCGTGATGCTCGGTGCTGCGGACACGTTCCGAGCGGCCGCCGTGGACCAGTTGAAGATCTGGAGCGAGCGCACCGGCGTGCCCTTGGTGAGCCAAGGCATGGGTGCCGATCCGGCAGCCGTGGCCTATGACACGGTGGAGAGCGCCAAGGCAAAGGGAGTTGACGTGGTGATCATTGATACTGCAGGCCGCCTGCACAACAAGGTGAACCTGATGAACGAGCTCACCAAGGTGAAGCAAGTGATGCGCAAGGTGATCCCTGATGCGCCGCACGAAGTACTTCTGGTGCTCGATGCCAGCACCGGCCAAAACGCCATCGAACAAGCACGCGAGTTCACCAAGGCCACACAGGTCACTGCCTTGGCGCTCACCAAGCTGGACGGTACGGCCAAAGGCGGCGTGGCCATTGGCATCAGCGACCAGTTCCAGGTGCCGATCAAATACCTCGGCGTGGGCGAAGCCATCAATGACCTGCAGGTGTTCGACAAGGAGGCTTTCGTGGAGAGCTTGTTCGGCCAGGACTGATGGCCTCATTCTTCCGTAAATGGCTCAATCCTGGCAAGCCGCTCACGGAAGAAAGCCTGGTGCCCAAGTTCTTTTCGCTCCTGCGCGAGGGGATCAGCGGTGCGCAACTTCGGCGTGATGTGGTGGCGGGGCTGGTGGTGGGCATCGTGGCATTGCCATTGGCCATTGCCTTCGGCATTGCTTCGGGCGTAACACCGGAGAAGGGGCTCATTACGGCCATCATAGGCGGGCTGGTGATTGCCCTTTTCGGTGGCAGCCGCGTGCAGATCGGCGGGCCCACCGGGGCCTTCATCATCATTGTGGCGGGCATCATCGGGAAGTACGGTGTGGATGGGCTGGTCATTGCCACGTTCATGGCCGGCATTCTGATCATGCTCATGGGACTGTTGCGGGCAGGGAAGCTCCTGAAGTATTTCCCCCACACGGTGATCGTGGGCTTCACCGCAGGCATTGCCGTGGTGATCTTTTCCACCCAGGTGAAGGACCTGTTCGGTTTACCGGTGCAACAGGTGCCTGCGGGTTTCCTGGAGAAATGGGCGCTGCTCGCACAGCACCTGCATCAGATCGATCCCGTGGCCACTGCCTTGGGCATTGGCTCGCTATTGCTTTCGCTGTTCCTGGCACGCTTCACCAAGCTGCTTCCGGGACCTATGGCCGCCATTCTGGCCTGCACGGCGGCGGCCCACTTCCTGAAGCTTCCGGTGGAAACCATCGGCAGCCGGTTCGGCGAGATCTCCGGCTCCCTGCCATCGCCGACGCTCCAACCGATCAATTTGGAAACGATCCGCGAACTGATCAATCCCGCCATTGCCATCGCCCTCTTGGGCAGTATCGAGTCTTTGCTCTCCGCCCTGGTTGCCGACGGCATGATCGGTGGGCGGCACCGCAGCAACATGGAGCTCGTGGCACAGGGAGGGGCCAATATGCTCAGTGCGTTGTTCGGCGGTATCCCGGTAACCGGGGCCATTGCCCGCACGGCAACCAATGTGAACAACGGAGGCCGGACACCGGTAAGCGGCATCGTGCATGCCCTCACGCTGCTCGTCATCCTGTTGGTGGCTGCGCCTTTGGCCGCGCTGATCCCCATGGCCTGCTTGGCCGGCATCCTGGTGGCCGTTGCCTGGAACATGGGTGAATGGAGCTACTTCCGCAGTGCGTTCAAGGGCAACCGTTACGACCTGGTGGTGCTCCTGGTGACTTTCGTGCTCACGGTGATATTTGACCTGGTATTGGCCATAGAGGTGGGGATGGTGTTGGCCGCGTTCATCTTCATGAAGCGCATGGCGGATGTCACGGACCTCCGCCCTGTGCTGGATGAGGGCGTTGGGTCTTCAACCCGTGAAGTGGACCGTGAGCTAAAGGACCTGCCCAAGGACATCCTGGTGTTTGAGATCACGGGTCCGTTGTTTTTTGGTGCGGCACTGCGCTTCCAACACGTGATGAAGGAGGTTAATGATGCCCATCGCGTGGTGGTATTGCGAATGAAGTATGTCCCGTTGATCGACGCCACGGGCATCAAGCGCTTGGAAGACATGGTGAACGGTATCCGCAAGGGGAGGCGGACGGTGTTCATCACCGATGTGGTGCCTGCCGTGGCCGGTGAGTTGAAGGAGCAACCGTGGTACACGCCCGATCTTCATGCAGCAGACCTTGCGGAAGTGGTGCGGAGAACGGTGCGTTGACCGGGTGGCATGGCAGGATGCCGCAGCCGATCCCTGGCCGGCTGGGCGGGTGTTCCGCCGCTCGGCTTTCAAGAAGAGTTTCCCGCCCGGTGTCCCGGTTGAGGTGATCAATGTTGCCCCATGCCTGCAGTCGGCGAACACCCTGTGCAACCGGTAATGATGAACTCCGTTCGGCGGTTCATCTGGTGTTCCGCCTCCGAACATTCCACGCCATCGGCGCAGCGGTTCACCAATTGGCGCTCGCCGTAGCCCTTGCAGGTGATGCGCCCCGGAGCGATGGCCTTGCCGATCAAGTACTGGCGAGAGATCTCAGCACGCCGTTGGCTCAGCGCATCGTTGTATTCGGTGCTGGCCCGGCTGTCGGTGTGCGAGCGCAGGTCAATGGTGATGGATGGATTGGCTTTCATCATTTCGGCCACCTGGTCCAGCTCACGGGCCGCATCAGGCCTGATCTTTGCCTCGCGGTAGTCAAAATAGATTGGCCGAAGGTTCATGGCCTTGGCCATGTCCAGCCCGGTGTTCACCGGGCTTAGGGCGGTGCCCTCCGGCCCTGTCAGCGCTTGCTCCAGGAACATCAGCACGCGGAAGTCCACGTCCACTGTTCGGCTGAGGTAGCCCGGCTTGGAGAATTTCACCTCGTAGGACACATCATCACCATAACGCTGGAAAGGGATCTGGCCGCGCGTGATGCCCTGGTTGTCCGTAGTGCCTGTGAACAGCAAGGTGCCGTCCTGCTTGTTGCGGATGGAAACGTCCACGCCTTCCAGCCATTCATCCGTGGCCTCATCGCGTATAACGGCGTTTACCGGCAAGTCCATCACGCTGTTCAGGTAGATGTCCGGAAGTTCAGTGTCGCCGTATGGCGAGATGGTCAGCTCGTCGTAGTCCAGCTCAGCTTGCGGCCCGCCTTCCACGGAGATGGAGATTGATGCAGCTTCCGCCGGGGCTTGCACTTCATAGGTGCCTTGCTCGGAGGTGGTGGTCCTGGCCAACTCCTTGTGATTGGCATCAACAAGCTTGACAGGGAGGAAGGGCACGGGCCTGCCATCGGCAACATCCAGCACACGGCCGCTCCAGATGCGCTTCTTTTCGGGCTTGCTGTGCATGTGGAACGTGTAGATGTTTTCAGTTGCCAAGGCACCATCGCGATCTGACACGAACATGCCCAGGTCCCCGTTTTCGTCCAGGCACAGGCCAAAATCATCCGAAGCACTGTTCACCGGGGCCCCGACATTCTCGGCAATGCCGTGGCCATTGGCACGGATGGCGCATTGGAAAATGTCCAGTCCGCCCAGTCCCAAACGCCCGTCTGAAGCGAAGTAGAGCGTGTTCTTGAAGGCAAACGGGAATAGTTCATCGCCTTCGGTGTTGACTTCTGGCCCGGCATTGACGGGGTCGCCCCAGGGTGCGCCCAAGCCTTCGCGTTCACAGTACCAGATGTCTTTTCCCCCAATGCCGCCAGGCATGTCACTGGTGAAGTAGAGGCGCCGGCCTTCCAAGGCCAATGCCGGATGGCCCACGGAGTATGCCGGGCTGTTGTGGATGAACGGCCGTTCGCGGCCCCACCCTTCCGCAGTGCGTTCCCGCACCATGATCTGGAGGTTGTTCACGCCATCCTCGCTGAGCACGCGTTTGCCTTCGCTGACATTGTTGCGCGTGAAATAGAGTTCCCTGCCGTCCTGGCTGATGATGGCGTTGCTTTCATGATAGGACGTATTGATCCCATCGCCCATTGGAACGGCTCCGGTCACATTTCCGTCAGCATCCACGCGGCCTTGGTAGAGGTCAAGAAATGGCATGCCGTTGAGGCTGTGCACGTGTTTCACCAAGAGCTGCTCCGGCCGGTTGGATGCGAAGTAGAGGATGCCGTCCTTGATGAACGGGGAGATCTCGCTGTAGGCGCTGTTGATGTTGCACGGCGTCACTTTATGGCTGATGCCTTCCTTGTCCATGATGGCCGCGAGCTTTTGTGCGGCGTTATCCTTCAGGAGGGCGCGGCTGTCGTTGGGGGCAAGTTTGCCGAACCGCTTCAGCCAGGTATCGGCATCGGCATACTGCCCGCTTGCGCGCAGCAGTTCGGCATAGCGGTACATGTCCGTGGCGGTAGCCTGTGAGGAGGCGGCAACAATGGCGTACCAGCGCTCGGCATTGGGGGCATCGCGGAGGGTCCAATAGCAATCAGCCAGCCGGCGTGCGCCATCGATGCTGGAGGCCTCCTTGCGGAAGGCCTGCTCATATCGCTCAATGGCGTCGTGGTAGCTGTAGTTGGCATAGAGCCGGTCTGCCTGGCGCAGCAAGGCCTCCTGGGCTGGCAGGATGGACCGGGCGGAAAGGAACACCAGTAGAAGTAACAGCCGTGCGTTCATTTCAGAAGTATCGGGGTGAGCGCACACGTTCACGGGTGAACACGGGAGCATAGCTGACCATGATCTCATGGGCGCCGCCGGCGCGCCTATTCAGGACGCTTATGCCCATGTCGTAGGCATAGCCCACGCGGATCTGATCGGTGGCCTGCATGCCAAGGATGCCGGAGAAGCTGTCGCCGTGGCGGTAGGCCGCACCCAGCACAAATTTATCCTGGAGGAAGAAGTTTGCCGAGATATCACCGGACAGGGGCGCCCCTTCGGTGGCTTGCAACATGATGGCGGGCTTGAACATTACCGCGCCCAATGGAAGCACATATCCGGCAGTGATGAATACGTGGGTGGCTTCCTGCATGAAGCGCGAACTGATGCCATCGGCGCCGGATGCGCGGCCGAGGTAGTTGCGCAGCAGCTTGGGCACGGCGATGCCCGCATAGCCGTGCTGGGACCAGAGGTAAGCGCCGAAACCGAAGTTGGGGCATACCCGGCCGGTGATGTCCGAGCGGAAGGTGGGGTCGTTCGGGTCCGTGTTCTCCACTTGCGTGTTGGCGACCACCGCATGGTTTATTCCGGCGTTCAGGCCCAGTGCCAGGCGCGTGTTGCGGTTCACGTTCATGCGGTAGGCAATGTCGCCATAGGCACTGGTGGTATACGTACGGCCAATACGGTCATGCACCAGGCTTCCTCCCACGCCGAGTGTCTTTGCATTGAGCGGGCTGTGTGCAGAAAGGCTGTGGGTAACCGGGGCGCCATCGATGCCTGCCCATTGGATCCGCGAGAGGGCAGTTACGTTCAGCACGTCGGCGCTGCCGGCGTAACCGGGCTGGATGGCCATCATGTTCCACATGTACATGGTGTACATGGGGTCCTGCTGTGCTGTTGCCCAAAGCGTGCACAACGCGGCAACCAATGAGGTTAACGTGCGCATGACGGAACGTTTTACGTGGTTCTCCCTCATCTGTTCATTTGGAGGTAGCCGGTACGGACATCACCGTTCCCGAGGGAGAGCCGGTAGAAGTAGGTGCCTGCGGGCAGATCACCGGGCAATGCGCCTTTGGCGGATACCTGGCCGTGCCAGTCATTGAGGTACGGAGCAGCTTGGTACAGCAGGTTGCCCCAGCGGTTGAAGATGACCACGTCGTTGTCCGGATAGTATTCCAGGCCCTGGATCACCCAGTTGTCCGCAATGCCATCACCGTTGGGGGAGAAGCCGGCGGGGATCACCAAGGGTGGTTGTGGCTTCACCGTGGTTACGGTGGCGGTGCAGGTGCTGGTGTTTCCGCTGGCATCGGTCACGGTGAGCACCACTTGGAATTGGCCTTCTCCTTCAAAGTGCAGGGTGTCGAGCTCCAGTGTTAACGGATCGCTCCCGCAATTGTCCGTGCTGCTACCCCCGATGTCGGCCGCGCTGATCGTCACTTGCCCCGTGGGGTCAAGGAATGCCGTGATGTCCTGGCACATGGCCGCGGGTGCAATGGTGTCCAATACGGTGACCAGCGCTTCGCAGGTGGCCGTGTTGCCCATGTCGTCGAACACGGTGAGCGTAACGGGGTTCGTGCCCAGGTCGGCGCAGCCGAACACGGTACGGCTGGCCGCCATGGCGGTGATGCCGGCATTGTCAAAGCTGCCGCCGTCGATCTGCTGCGGCGTGATGCTGGCGTTGCCGTTGCCGTCCAAGTAGATCGTTGCGTTTTGGCACTGGGCCACCGGAGGAATGTTGTCGATCACCGTGACCGTGGAGGTGCAGGTGCTGCTGTTGCCGCTGGCATCGGTGACGGTGAGCGTCACGGTAAAGGTGCCGGTAGCATTGAAGGTGGACTGGCTCAAGCTGTAGCTGAGCCCGCCCTGGCAGTTGTCCGTGCTGTTGGAACCGATGGTTGCCCCGGTGATGGCCACCTGGCCCTGGTTGTCCAGGACCACGGTTATGTTCTGGCACACGGCCATGGGGGCGATGGTGTCCAGCACGGTGACTACGGCAATGCAGAAGGTTTGATTGCCGCTGTTGTCAGTGACGATCAAGGTCACGTTGTTCGGCCCCAGGTTATTGCAACCGAAATCAGCTTGGCTGGCGCCCAATGTGATGGTGCCACCGACGTCATAACTGCCTCCATCGATCATCTCCGGGGTAATGCCTGCATGGCCGTCCGGATCCAGGTAGATGGTAGTGTCGTGGCAGACGGCTACCGGTGCAGCATCGTCATTTACCGTTACGGTGGAGGAGCAGGTGCTGCTGTTGCCGCTCGCATCGGTTACGGTGAGCACCACGGTATAAGTACCGGTGGCATTGAAGGTGTACTGGCTGAGGTTGTAGGCAAGGACGCTGCCGCAGTTGTCGGTGCTGTTGGCACCGATCATCGCACCCGTGATCGTGGCCGTGCCATCGGGGTCAAGGCCCACAGTGAGGTTCTGGCAAACGGCCATCGGCGCAATGGTGTCAAGTACCGTTACAGTGGAGAGGCAAAAGGTCTGATTGCCGGTATTGTCCGTAACGATCAAGGTCACATTGTTCGAGCCCAAGTTGTTGCAGTTGAAGTTCAGTTGGCTGGCGGACAAGGTGATGGTGCCGCCGATGTCATAGCTGCCTCCGTCGATCTGTTGCGGGGTAATGCTTGCGTTACCCGTGGCATCCAGATAGATTGTGTCGTCCTGGCAAATGGCAATAGGCGGTGTGTCATCAGCCACGATCACCGTGGAAGTGCATGTGCTGCTATTGCCGCTGCCGTCGGTAACGGTAAGCTGCACCGTATAGGTGCCGGGTGCGGCAAAGGTGGATTGGCTCAGGGAGTAGGAGAGGCCTGCCCCGCAGTTGTCGGTACTGTTTGCTCCGATCATGGCGGCAGTGATGGATGCCGTCCCGTTCTGATCCAGCCCCACGGTGATGTCCTGGCATACCGCGTTGGGCGCTATGGTATCGAGCACCGTTACTTCCGCGATGCAGAACGCATTGTTGCCGCCATTGTCGGTGACGATGAGCGTCACGTTGTTCGGCCCGAGATTGTTGCAGTTGAAATCAAGCTGGCTGGCGGACAAGATCACGGGCCCTTGCAGGTCATAACTGCCTGCATTGATGGTTTGTGGCGTAATGCTGGCTGTGCCGGCGGCGTTCAAGTAGATCGTCGCGTTCTGGCAGAAAGCCACGGGAGGCGTGTTGTCCACCACGGTGATCGTGGAGGTGCAGGTACTGCTATTGCCACTGGCGTCCGTCACGGTCAGTTGTACGGAGTAGCTGCCTGTGGAACTGAACGTTGTTTGGCTAAGCGCGAGGGTGAGCGCCCCGCTGCAATTGTCCGTGCTGTTGGCGCCTACCATGGCGGGCGTAATGGTGACGGTCCCCCCGGCACCGAGGCTCACGGTGATGTTCTGGCAGACCGCAGTTGGGGAGATGGTGTCAAGCACCGTGACGGATGTTGCACAGAATGCCATGTTGCCTGACGGATCGGAACCCAGCAAATACGTGGAATTGATACCGATCTGGCTACAGTTGAAGGTGCTTGGCAGGGTGAACAGGGTCAGCACTCCGCTGTTGTCGTCGCTTCCTGCATCGATCGCGGATGCATCCAAGGTTGCGCTGCCGGTGTTATCCAAGTAGATGGTGGCCGGCTGGCAGAGGACCTCGGGTGGCGTGTTGTCGATCACGGTAACATTGGCAACGCAGGTGGAGATGTTGCCGTTGATGTCTGTCACAGTAAGTGTTACCGGGTAGTTTCCGGCTGAAGTGAAACTGGTGGGCGAGGCGGTGATGCTGGCGATCCCGCAGTTGTCCGTGCTGCCGCCATTCACCATGGCTGCCGTGATGCTGGCGTTGCCGCTGGCGTCCATGATCACGGATACGTTTTGGCAAGAGATTGATGGGGCTTCGCTGTCCTCCACGGTTACGGTGAAGGAGCAGGTGGCGGTCAAGCCGGTTGCATCGGTTGCCAGGTAGGTGATCGTTGTGGTGCCTACCGGGAATAGACTGCCGCTGGGCAAGCCGCCAGTGAGCGTCAGGGTAGTGCTGCAATTGTCCGATACCACGGGTAACGGGTAGTTTACAGTGGCACCGCAAAGACCGGGGTCATTGCTTACAGCGATGTTGGCGGGGCACGAGATGCCTGGCGCGCTGTTGTCAACCACGGTAACGGTTGCAATGCATGTGCTGCTGTTGCCGCTTGGGTCGGTTACGGTGAGGACAACGCTGTTGGCCCCCAGGTTGCTGCAGTCAAATTGGCTTTGACTAACGCTCAAGTTCGCAACGCTGCAATTGTCAAATGAACCACCATTTATATCAGTCGCCGTGATGCTGGCCTGACCGGAAGCATCCAAGTAGACGGTTGCATTTTGGCAAATTGCCGTCGGTGCGGTTAGGTCCGCCACGGTCACCGTGAAGGAGCAGGTGGAAGTGTTGCCAGCCGCATCCTCAGCGGTGTAGGTCACGGTGGTGGTGCCGATGGGGAAGGCATCGCCGCTGTTATGGTCGCTGGTGAAGCTGGCCAGGGTGCAATTGTCGCTGACAGTGGGGGCGGTCCAGGTGGCCACGGCCGTGCAGGCGGCCCCGGCGCTGAGGCTGATGTTGCTCGGGCATCCGCTGATCACCGGATCGGTATCGTCGGTCACGGTCACGGTGAAGGAGCAGATCGACGTATTGCCCGCCGCATCGGTAGCAGTGTAGGTCACCGTGGTGGTGCCCAAGGGGAAGGTGTCGCCGCTGTTGTGGTCGCCGCTGATCGAAGCCCCGCTGCAGTTGTCGCTGACAGTGGGGGCGGTCCAGGTGGCCACGGCCGTGCAGGCGGCCCCGGCGCTGAGGCTGATGTTGCTCGGGCATCCGCTGATCACC
>JAFDZY010000371.1 GCA_018266685.1 Bacteroidota bacterium | reverse complement strand
CTCGCGAAGTACACGCTGATCATGGGAGGCACGGGGGCGGCCCAGGGCATGAACAGCGTGGCGATGCAGCAGGGCGGGCTTGGATTGATCCTGTCGATCCTGTTGATCACGGTCCCGCCGATGGCCGCGCAGTTCTTCCAGGGGACGATGGGTGGGGCGTTTAGCCAGTACTCGATGTTCGGGAATACCGGTGGTGGTAGTGCGACGCGCGATTCTGCCGGAAATGTGATGAATCCGGGGACGCAGAGGGCACCTTCACATTACGATACCAAGGGTGGTAATCCCACTGCACAGACAATTTCGCCATACGGCTCAACTAAGCTTGCAACTGGTTATCAAGAGTCCATTCAGGAACCATCGAATCAAATCCCAAAGAAGCAACTCAAAGTGGATGGAGAACCTCGATGATTTGCATTGATCGAATTAGGATCTTGATGGTTGTGTTTTTTTTGGCAGGCTCCGGTTTTGCACGTGCACAGTCTGGTGCGGCCGGTTGTCCACCGGGTATGGTTCCGGGGCCGGGTCGTTGCTATGGACCGAATGAGTTGCCGCAACAGCAGCAATCGACACCCGCATATACGGGGCCACTTTGGCAAGATCATTACGGTGCCATTGCCAGTAGTATTTCTGGCGCGCACAGTGGTATTGCCGAGAATATGCTGAGTGCACGTGCTGCTCGAAGAAAAGCATTGCACGATTGTGGTGCGAGCGATTGCAAGATAGACCGTGAGGTACGCAATGGATGCATTGCTGCTGCATGGGGGGGGGGGGTGAGTGGGAATGCGGGAAATAAAGAGATCGCATCTGCGGAAGCAAGTGCGATTAAGGAATGTGAGAGTGGAGGTGGACACGACTGCAAACTTACTTATAGCGCCTGCAGCCTCCCTGTGAGAGTTCAGTGATGCGCGCTCTTCCCATATTCCTTTTGAGCCTGTCAGCAGCGGCATGCAAACCGCAGGCAGCGCTTGCACGGAAACCGGATATCCAAATGGATGCTTCAACACAAGTAAAGTCCCAGAATCTGCCAGTTGCATCGGCTTCGACAGCAGAGCGTGAACCGCCTCCCAAGCCTGGCGACGTGTTGTACATGATTTATCAAGTGGATGGCGATGGCGCTGCGTCCTATCCGATCCAGAACGGCAGTGTCGCAACATACTGGGCCGGGCATGAATTTGCGCTCGGAGGAAAGCGATATTTCACGGGGTTTGCCTATAACACTCCCCAGAAATTCGACAAGGACACCAAAGCGGATGCGGCCGGTAGCGTGACGCTGACCGAAGCGACCTTCGAGCTGAAGGATCCGGGGACACCCAAGCCGTGGATGTTCGTGGGGAACGAATACTGGATTGGCGATTACGGCGCCATGGGGAAGGGGCCGAAGTTCGATGGTTCGCGCGAGGTGCTGGAGTATGCGCTTGCAGCCGACAAGATATTGCTTGCGATTCCGAGCATTGATGGCGAGGCGCCAAACCTGGTGCAGCGCAGTTACGAATTGTTCTCTTACAGTCCAACGCCGCCGAAGAACGTGAATGACACCCGCTGGAAGTACCTCGGGCAAGTGCTGGCAGGCGACGATTTCACGGAGGTGTGCAAGGCGCACCCCGATCAGCCATGCGCGAAGTGGGCCGGGACGTTGAAGTTCGACGGTGCAGCGCACGCCATGCCGACAATTCATGTGGTTCCACACGGCACCGCGATCGACGACGACACCGGGAAATCCAGGAACGTCGACGGCAGGGAAGCGGCGATTTACGTTTTCAGGGATGGAATGTACGGCTTCAAATGAGGGTTCAATAACCGCAAACCACACCCCGCTTGTTGCCTCGATCGGCGTATGGATACGCCCGGCAAGCAGTCACCGGCGACCAGGTCGCGATCAATGGAGGCAATGCAATGGCAGATGGCACAACACACGACGATCCGCGCATCGTCCAACTCAAGGAAGTCCGTGGCCCCAAGCGCATCTATGAGATGAGCGATGGCAGCGTGATCGAACGCGATGGCGGTACTGTCGCCTGGCGCAACAACAATCCCGGCAACTTGAAATTCGAATATGCCGGGGATGCCGATCAAACCCACGACGTTAGCCGCACCAAGGTGCAAGCGCTGGCCGCGGCGCAAAAGAAATACGAAGGCGTGGTTGCCCTGGACCAGTGGGGGAACGCCGTTTTTGATTCGCTCCAGCACGGGCGTGAAGCCAAGCTGAAAATGATCGCCGGCAAAGGCGACATGACGCTGCCGGAATTGTTGAAGGTCTACTCCAAGGCGGATTACTCGGGCAGGCCCAACCATCAGGAACAGGAAGCCAGCATTCTGGCAACGGCCGATGCGCAAGGCGTCAATTTGCGTGGAAAGAAGATCAGTGCAATGACGCCGAAGGAGTTGTCCGCGATGGCGGACGGCATCGGCAAGTTCGAGGGATTCAAGGCGGGCACGGAGCATGTGATCTCGGGGCCGACGATGAAGCAATCCCAGGCTGCCGCGCAGGTACAGGAGTCATCGGTTCCGCGCGCCCAGTCTGCCGCTCCTCAGGCCATGAGGGATGAGGGCATCAAGCTGCAGGCTGCCTACGACCTGGGGATCAAGTACGACAACGACCGCTATGCGATCAATGTGCGCAGCAGTCCGAACTATCACCCTGGGGTTGATGGCAAGCATCCAGGGCAGGGCTATGTCGATTGCTCGGGATGGGTGGCGACAGTCCAGAACGCCACCATGGACGAAATCAATGCCAAGGCAGGCCGCCAAGTGTTTGGTCCGCGGGACAAGTTCAATCTTGGCACTGACGGTTCCGGTGAGATCGTCCAGAAGGCGGCGCAGCGTTCCGGTGTGTTGCTGGAAGGCACAGGCGTTTTTGCCAAAGGAGCGTTGAAGGAAGGGATGGTGATCGGAATCGATTCCGGCGCAACCAGTCATGACCATTGGAAAGGCATTGATCACATCGTCACCGTGGTGCGTGATCCCAAGACCGGCGCGTTGCTGGCCAGTCAGTCCAGTCCGAGCACGAAGGGTGTCGACATGATGCCGCTCGATGCCTATCTGGAGAAGGCGCAACATCACCATTGGAAGCTCTACGCCGCCGATCCATTGGCGAAGGGACGTGCGTTGTTGCAGGAACAGACCCGGGAGCACAACCTGACGCCCTCGGCACGATCTGTCGCAACGGGCAAGGCCGAATCGGGAGCCGGAGCCGCACATGGTCGGTCATCCGAAGACATGGCCGCAATCCAGAAACAACTCGCCTCACTCGGTTACCGTGGCATCAACGGCTATCAGTTGAAGGGCACCGGGGTCAATGGCGAAAACACCATTCACGCCGTCAAGGAATTCCAGTCCGCCCACGGCCTGAAGGTGGACGGCATCGTCGGCCCGAAAACCCAGGAAGCGCTGAAACACGCCAAGGATCACCCGCTGATCAATGAAGCCGGGCATCCCTCCCACGGCATGTACGAGCAGATCAAGGCCCAGACCGGCAAACTCGGCGGTGCCAAGGCGCTCGGGTTCCACAGCGACAAGGAATACACCCAAGCGCTGGCCAACATGACCTGGCAGGCGAAGTTGTCGGGCATGACGCAGGTCGACCATGTGGTTGAAACCACCAACGGCCACAATCTGGTGATGATCCAGGGCGGGCTGCGCGATCCCGCCCAGCAGCGTGAGGTCAGCAACAAGGCGCAGGCGGCGCAGGTGCCGGTGGAGCAGAGCACGCAGCAGTTGCAGCAGGACGTGTTGCAGAT
>JAFDZY010000370.1 GCA_018266685.1 Bacteroidota bacterium | reverse complement strand
TTGCCCTGCCGGCGCAGGTGCAGCAGCTTGAAGGCGATGCGCGAGGCGATCAGCAGCATGGCCGTGCCCAAAAAGTCGATGATGATCACGGAGGTGGGCAGCACGAACTGGCCATCCACCAGGTAAAAGCGCACGGCGTTCAGCAACAGGAGCGTCACACTGCCGCCCAGCACCACAATGAACACGCGCTTGGCATCCTCGGTGCCGGTGTGGCGCACCATGCTGCGCTGGATGCCGAAGGCCAGGTACCACCCCAGCCGCACGGCGAGGAACAGCGGGAACACGGGCCAAAGCAGCCGGTATTCGTAGGCCGGTACGCTGAAGTTGAACCGCAGCTGGTAGGCGGCCAGCAGGGCCACCGTACACATGGCCAGGTCGATCAAGGTGATCGTCCAGCGCGGAAGCAGCAACGGCCGGGCCATGGAGCGCGAAGGTAGCAGGAGGGGCGGTTGGCGCTTTCCGTGCATCTTTGCGCTGCACATTCCCGCTGCTCCCTTGTTGATGCCAAATCCCACTGTCTCCTTGGTCACCGGCGGTGCCGGATTCATCGGTGCCCATGTGGTGAAGGAATTGCTGGCACTGGGCCATCGCGTGGTGGTGCTGGACGACCTCAGCGGCGGATTCCAGGACCAGGTGGACCCGCGTGCCGTGTTCATTCAAGGTTCCATCACCGATGATGCGCTGGTTGAACGCCTTTTCGCGGAACATAAATTCACCTACGTGTACCATCTGGCCGCTTACGCCGCCGAGGGCCTCAGCCACTTCATCCGCCGCTTCAACTACACCAACAACCTGCTCGGAAGCATAAACCTCATCAACGCCTCCGTGCGCCATGAAGTGAAGTGCTTCGTGTTCACCAGCTCCATCGCGGTTTATGGCGCATTGAAACCGCCCATGCGTGAGGACATGCGGCCCGTGCCCGAAGATCCCTACGGCGTAGCCAAGTATGCGGTGGAGATGGACCTTTACGCCGCCAAGCACATGTTCGGGCTGGACTACGTGGTGTTCCGCCCGCACAACGTGTACGGCGAATACCAGAACCTCGGCGACCGCTACCGCAACGTGGTGGGCATCTTCATGAACCAGCTAATGCAAGGTAAGCCGCTCACCATCTTCGGCGACGGCACGCAGCAACGCGCGTTCACGTACGTGGGCGACATTGCACCGGTGATCGCGCGCTCAGCCACCACACCCGCTGCGTTCGGCGAGATCTTCAACATCGGTGCGGACAAGCCCTACACGGTGAATGAGCTCGCCGGGCTGGTGATGGAGGCCATGGGCCTGAAAGGGGAGGTAAAGCACCTGGAAGCCCGCAATGAGGTGGCCTTCGCCTTCAGCGACCATTCCAAAGTGGCGCGGGTGTTCGGAAAACAAACCGAAACCGGACTTGGCGAAGGGCTGCGGCGCATGTCCCCATGGGCCAAAGCCACGGGTGCGCGCCTTAGCGCGGCCTTCGGCAACATTGAAATTGAGCGGAACTTGCCGCCGAGCTGGTTGCACCCTTGATCCCGGAACCGCCGCATCTCCCCAGGCTCTCCACCTCCATGCCGAACGTGCTTTTCATCGCCAGCCATCGCGCGCACCGCAGCCCGGCCCAGCGCTTCCGGTTTGAGCAATACATGGACTATCTGCGTGAAAATGGCTTCCATTGCGAATTGAGCCACATCGTGGAGCCGGGTGACGACAAGTACCTGTACAAGCCGGGCCACTTCGTGGACAAGATGGGCTTCGTGCGGCGCAGCATCCTAAAGCGCCGCGCCGACGTGGCACGGATGCGCGATTTCGACATCATCTTCATCCAGCGTGAAGCACTGATGACGCGCAGCACCTGGTTCGAGCGCGCGTTCCGCAAGAGCCGGGCACGCATCATCTTCGACTTTGACGACAGCGTGTGGCTAAGCAACGTCAGCGATGCAAACCGCCGTTGGGGCTGGGTGAAGGACGCTTCCAAGACCAGCAAGCTCATTGCCTTGGCGGACGTGGTTTTCGCGGGAAACAACTACTTGGCTGACTACGCCCGGCGCTTTAACAACCGCGTGGAAGTGGTGGCCACCACCATCGATACGGAGGAATACCTGCCGCGCACCGTGCGTCCCCCCGGCCCAGTGGTCATCGGCTGGAGTGGAAGCATCACAACCATCCAGCATTTCCGCTTCGCCGTCCCCGCCCTGCGGAAGCTCAAGGACAAGTTTGGCGACCGCATCGCCTTCCGTGTGGTGGGCGACGGCACCTTCCGCCACGAGGAACTCGGCATCACCGGCCTGCCCTGGCGCAAGGACACCGAGCTGGACGACCTGCGCGCCATGGACATCGGCATCATGCCCCTGCCCGACGATGAATGGGCGCGCGGCAAGTGCGGCCTCAAAGGCTTGCAGTACATGGCCCTTGGCATTCCCACGCTCATGAGCCCCGTGGGCGTGAACACCGAGATCATCCAACACGGCGTCAACGGATTTTTGCCGCGCACCGATGAGGAATGGGTGGAACTCATTTCCCGCTTGGTGGAAGATGCCGACCTTCGCGCACGGATGGGGGACGCAGCACGGCACACGGTGGAGGATCGATACTCCGTGAAAGCCTGGCGCGACACCTACTTGGAGCACTTCAACAACTTGGTCAAACAGCCGCAAGGCAATCCCGCATAACACAACCACACATGGAAACCGCCACTGCCCTCAAGCACATCACCCTGGACCGCATCCACCATGCGCTCGGCGCCAAAATGGTGCCCTTTGCGGGCTTCAGCATGCCCGTGCAGTACACCGGCGTGAACGACGAGCACTTAGTCGTGCGCAACGCCGTGGGCGTGTTCGATGTGAGCCACATGGGCGAATTCCTCGTGCGGGGGCCAGAGGCCCTGGACCTCATTCAAAAAGTGTGCAGCAACGATGCCTCCAAGCTGGGCTTGGGCAAGGTGCAATACACCTGCATGCCCAATGAAACTGGCGGCATCGTGGACGACCTCCTGGTGTACAACATGCAAAACGGCAGCGACCACCACTATGTGCTGGTGGTGAACGCGGGCAACATCCAAAAGGACTGGGATTGGATCAACAAGCACAACAGCTTCGATGCCCAGCTGGAAAACATCAGCGACAAGATGAGCCTGCTCGCCGTGCAGGGCCCCAAGGCCGTGGACACGTTGAAGGGCCTGTTCGCCGAAGACATTGCTGCCATGGCCTACTACACCGCCACCTACGCCGAAATGAAAGGGGTAGGGCTGGTGCTGCTCTCCGCAACGGGCTACACCGGCGCGGGCGGCTTTGAGGTGTACGTGCCCAACGCCCTGGCGGAAAAAGCTTGGAACGCCGTGATGGAAGCAGGAAAGCCGTTCGGCATCAAGCCCGCCGGTCTCGCCGCGCGTGACACGCTCCGCCTGGAAATGGCCTTCTGCCTCTACGGCAACGACATCGACGACACCACCTCACCGCTGGAGGCAGGCCTCGGCTGGATCACCAAATTCACCAAGGACTTCACCAACTCCGCCGCACTGAAGGCTGAAAAGGAAGCGGGCATCAAGAACAAGCTCGTGGGCTTTGAACTGCTGGAGCGCGGCATCCCGCGCCACGGCTGCACCGTGGTGGATGCCGAAGGCAACGTCATCGGCCGTGTTACCAGCGGCACCATGAGCCCCAGTTTGCAAAAGCCCATCGGCCTCGCTTACGTGCCCAAAGACCTTTCCGCCCCCGGCACCGAGCTCCGCATCGACGTGCGCGGCAAAGTGCTCAAGGCCGTCGTGGTGAAGACGCCTTTCTACACGGCAGGGTAGGCGGTTACGCGCCCCTTAACTCCCGCAGTGGTCTCGCGCAGCGGACCCTGCGGTCAGTGGCTCTTCATTCTTCGCGCCTTCGCGTCTTGGCGGTAGCCCTTCATCCTTCGCGTCTTCGCGTCTTCGCGTGAGTCCACACACCTTCGCGCTTTCGCGTGAGTATCCTTCCTTGGCGTGCTTTGCGTCTTGGCGGTAACCCTTCCTTCTTCGCGCCTTCGCGTGAGCCATCTCCATTTCCCCCGCCCGCCGTACTTTCAACGCCTGCGATCCGCTCCAGCAAGCGCCCATGAAGGCCATCTCCCACAACACTAACTACCCGTACCGCGTGGAAGTGTGCTACACGCCCGGCCAGTACGAACGGTACAAGCAGGACATGGGCATCGTGGTGGTCATCGACATCCTCCGCGCCACCAGCGCCATGGTAGCCGCGCTGCACCACGGCGTCAAGGACATCATTCCCGTGGCCACCATTGAAGAGGCCCGGCAGTACATCGGCCGCCCCGGCTATATCGCTGCCGCCGAGCGCAACGGCGAAGTGGTGGAAGGCTTCCCCGTGGGCAACTCGCCGCTCGCCTTCAAGGCCATGGACCTGCATGGAAAGACCATTGTCATCAGCACCACCAACGGCACCCAAGCCATCAACATTAGCCGCGATGCCCGCCAAGTGGTCATCGGCGCTTTCCTCAACCTCACCGCCCTCACCAACTGGCTTCTGAAGCAGAACGACAACATCCTGTTGCTCTGCTCCGGCTGGCGCGACAAATTCAGCTTGGAGGACAGCGTGTTTGCCGGCGCCGTGATGGAACGCCTGCTGGAAAGCGGGAAATTCGGCGTGGAGGAAGACAGTAGCATCGCCTCCAAATACCTCTACATGGCCGCTCGCGACAACCTCATGAGCATCCTCAAGGCCGCGCCGCGCCGCAAGCGCCTCCAACAGCTCCACCTGCTGGATGATGTGAAATACTGCCTCACCCCCGACCAAAGTACCATGATCCCCGTGCTGCAAAACGGGCGGCTGGTGCCGCTGCAACAGTGAACCATGCGCCGCACCCTTCTGCTCCGCACCATCTGCATCACCGCAGCGCTCGTCCTGTTGTGGCCCTTCCTGTTGCAACGTGATGCCGCCGCCTGGGGCTTCTACGGCCACCGCCGCATCAACCGCATGGCCGTGTTCACCCTGCCGCCCGCCATGTTCGGCTTCTACAAGCGCCACATCGACTAC
>JAFDZY010000369.1 GCA_018266685.1 Bacteroidota bacterium | reverse complement strand
ATATAGACGCTAATTTGGCCATTGACGTGAACAGTGGCGCAACATGTTTGCATGTTGGCAATGCCAATTGCCCATCTAATGTGAAGCATACTTCGGTTTTGGAGATTAATGGGAAGGTGACAACAGCTATTCCGTTGATGTTTTCCAATACGGCTAAACTGATCCTTTGTGCGGGAACGAGGCTTGTGATCGGTGCACCGTCAACGGTTTCAATTGGTGGACCTGCTGGAACTGAAGTAACATCATTTAATTCATTCTCTACATTACCTCCAAATCCAGCCATACTTGTGAATGGGTTAATTGATGTTCAACCATGGGTGGAATGAGTATTTTTAAAAAACGAAATACGGAAGGTGCTGAAGGGTCAAAACCCTTGGCCAAAATCCCCATCATTGGCGAACTCTTCGAGATTGGCCCACTGATTCCGAAGATTGCGGAACTTTTCCAAAATAAGAATGGACGCATGTCCAGCAAGCGCATGGGCGCTGGCGCTTTCGTGGTTGCCGGTATCGCTTTGGTAAATGCCGGTGCCGCTGAAGGCAATAAGATGCAATTCTGGGGCGGCATAGCCCTTTGCGGCATGGGCGTGGTGCTATTCGCACTCACCCGCTGGGATGGTGGACGCGATGATGATGATCCAGGATCACCGGAAGCGCCTACAGTTGCCGCGTCTTGATCGCGCCTTTCACCGCTTGCCCATAGTGGGCCATATCGTTCAGCACAACTTGTGCGCGGCTGGCCAGCAACTCCATTCGGGCACGTTCCACGGGGTTGTTCCGCGTTCGATATAGGTCACGAAGAAGCAGCGCGAGCAACCGAATGCTCTCCATGGCCTGCTGAAACCATTTCCATGCGACCACCCAGCCGCTGGGGCCGCTTCCTTTAGTGATGGCCATATCCATGCCCTTCCAGGCCGTTTCAATGAATTCCCGCGCCTTTTGGTCCGCTTGCGGCACCGCCGTGGCATCGGTGAGGCACCAGGCCGCGCGATATGAGCTGAAGGCATCCACCAAAAGGAAGTTAGCGTTGTGCAGGTGGGCCGAAAGCCAGCGATCCGTTTCCGCCTGGAACGCGAGCGCCGCCCGTTCACTGGTGAACATCACCGTAGTGCGGTTGCCCAGGTGAACGGAATAGAAATGATGTTCCGTATAGGCCGATGAAGTGTTCATCGGTGGCCGAACGCCATTGAGTGCAATCTTTTTCATCCCTTCTTAAAGCATATCAAAACCGCTTCCGTGCAAAGGTCAATTGGAGTTTGCGCGTTTCGCCGCTTTGCAACCGTTTGTTGGTTAGGCACTTATGACCGGTCGATCTTTTCCCCTTGCGCATAATTTATATTATGTTAACTTGCATTTATAGCAATCACCCCTTCTCAATCAGTCTGTTACGAGTCCCGACCATCTGCCCACTGCCGGCTGCCATCTGCCCACTGCAAGCTGCCATCTGCCCACTGCTTCCTTCAACCCGCAAGAGTTCGTAGAGCGTAGTTCGTAGGTGGTCGGAGCCGTTCACCAAAGACCGACCTACTGTTCACCTCCCTTAAAAGCCCTACCTTTGGCCCGCCCAAAGCGCCCAGCTTCACCCTTCCGGGTATCGTCCAGGCGTCATCCCCAGCGGATTCATTGCTCGCCGGACCAGATCGAGGGCTTTCTTCCAAACTAAACCGCGTTCCGTGGCGCAGTGACCCGGACCGCTTATTCCTGATTTCGCCATTATGGCACAAACTTCCTTTGACCAGCTCGGTCTCATCGAGCCCATCCTCAAGGCCCTTCAACAAGAAGGCTACTCCACGCCCACGCCCATCCAAGCCCAGAGCATTCCCTACCTGTTGGAAGGCCGCGACCTGCTTGGCGTGGCGCAAACCGGCACCGGCAAAACGGCGGCCTTTGCCATTCCCATCATCCAGCACCTGGCGGTGGACGGCGGTGGTACCGGCCGTGGCGGCAAGCGCATCATCCAAGCGCTGATCCTCACGCCCACCCGCGAGCTGGCCATCCAGATCGACGAGAGCTTCCGCTCCTACGCCCGCCACACCCGCCTGCGCACCACGGTGATCTTCGGCGGCGTGGGCCAAAAGCCCCAAACCGATGCCCTGCGCAGCGGCGTGGACATATTAGTGGCCACCCCCGGCCGCCTGCTGGACCTGATGCACCAGGGATACGTCCACCTGAACGACCTGCGCTTTTTCGTACTGGACGAGGCCGACCGTATGCTGGACATGGGCTTCATCCACGATGTGCGCAAGGTGATCGCAGCCCTGCCCAAGCAGCGCCAAACGCTTTTCTTCAGCGCTACCATGCCGCCCGAGGTGCAGAAGCTCTCCGCCTCCCTGCTCACCAATCCCGTGAAGGTGGAGGTCACCCCGGTTTCCTCCACGGCCGAAACGGTGCAGCAGGAGGTGTACTTCGTGGACAAGCCCAACAAGCCCAAGTTGCTGATCCACCTCCTCAACACGCGGGACATCCCGGTGGCACTGGTCTTCAGCCGCACCAAGCACGGCGCCGACAAGCTGGCCCGCCTGATCGACAAGGCCGGCATCCGCGCCGAGGCCATCCACGGCAACAAGGCCCAAAACGCCCGCCAGCGCGCCCTGAACAACTTCAAGGAGCGTAAGACCCGCGTGCTGGTGGCCACCGACATTGCCGCGCGCGGCATAGACATCGATTCGCTGAGCCACGTGGTGAACTACGACATCCCCAACATCCCGGAGACGTACGTACACCGCATCGGCCGCACCGGCCGCGCCGGGGCCAGCGGCATCGCCATTTCCCTCTGCGACGCCGAGGAACGCCCCTATTTGCGCGACATCACCAAGCTGATCGCCCGGCAGATTCCTGTGGTGGAAGAACACCCATTCCCTGCGAACGGCGAAAATGCCGCACCCATCGAGGTGCCCGTGCCGCAACAGCGCGGCCGCCGCAACGGCCAGGCCCAGCAACAGCCGCGCAATGAACCGCGCAACGACCGCCAACGCGGAGGAGGCCGCCGCCCGGAGGCCCGCCCTGAGCGCAAGGAACACCCCGCCAACGGTCGTGAAAGGCAGCACAGCGCGCCAGCGGAAAAGGCCCATGGCACCGACTATGCCGCGCTGACCGCCGAGTTGATGAAGGACTTGGATGTGGCGGCCGGCAACAAGCCGCAACCGGAACACGGTGGAAACCGGGGCAACAACAACCGCCGCCGGTGGCACGGGCCGAGGAGGAACGGCGGCGGGCGCTAAAGGAAAGATTCTGTTCGCAGGTTCGCTTCTCCATTATTCCACCACATCTGCTATTGGCACAGGGTGGGCTCGGCAAGATGTGGTGAATGCAGAAGATGCGCGGGGCAACTACTCCACCTTCATCAGTTTCAGTGTTTGAAATGATCTTCCGGTTTGTAAGCGGCAGGAATAGATGCCCGAAGGCAAGGAACCCAAGTCCAAGGTGAACTGATGTGGGCCTTTTGCCAACATGCGACCGGTCCATGAAAACACCGAATTGCCCAAAGCATTGTACACAGTCATGGCTACATGATCCGTTATAGGCAGTGTAAACTCCACTGTAGTACTTGCCGAAAACGGGTTGGGATGATTTTGCAGGTGCAGTTCCGAGGCCCATGGATCCATGCTGTTCACTGAAGTCGTAAAGTCGGAGATCTTACGGCGCCCAACCCCTCCATCCCACAGACCGGCAAAGATGTATTGCCCGAAAATTGCAAGGGACGCGACCGGAACATCCCCAAGCCCTTGGTTGTCTGCAACCCAGGTCCAACCATCGTCCATGGACACGAAGACCCCGTTGGCCGTAGCGGTGAATATCATACCGCCTGTACTGGCGAATGCACTGCAGCCTTGATCATTGAGGCTGGTTGGCATCCATGCCTGATCATCCGTTGAATAGCGATAGATGCCGTTTCCCGTGGCCGCGATCAGTTGCCCGCCTTGCAAGGCAAGTGCGTTGACTTGCAGGCTCCCCAAGCCTGTGTTTAGGAGATTCCACGTGATGCCTGCATCGATGCACCGGTAGATGCCGTGTGACGTAGCCGCGTATATCGCGGAATCCAGTGCAAGCAGGCCCGTCACATTGTAAATGGATCCAGCATTTCCCAAGGTGTCCCAATTCAGGCTTCCATCAGGTGATCGGAAAATACCATCGTAAGTTCCCGCATAAAGGAAGCCCTGTTGGGAACCCATGGAAGTCACCACGCTATTCCCAAGCCCGGGATTCGCATTGGACCATGGCGCAAACGGGCTTGTTCGCTGATAAAGTCCCCCAAGTGCCGTACCCGTGTATACGGTTGTATCCAATTGAGCTATGGAATGCACAAAGCCATCCTCCATGCCCGCATAAGATGGCGCCCAGGTCAAACTGTCTGGTTCCAGCCTTAAGATTCCAGCGCCAAATGCACCAGCCAACAAACCCGTCCCAGTGGCACACAGGTTTCGCACACTGGCAGGTACTAACCCATTATTCGCCATTTCCCAATCCGGCGGGTTGTATGCCGTGCGGAATACTCCACCGTTCAGTGTGCCGCTGAAGAGCAACTGCGGCATTGGCTCCAACACATAAGGCACACGGTTGATAAGGCTATCGTTGTATTCCGCCCAATTGGATCCGTCATCCGAGGAGCGATAAATGCCCGCACCCCAAAGACCTACGAACAGGTCGGTTCCCACGCACGCCAGGGAGAGCACATTGCTCACGGGCCAGGCCGTGGTCAGTTCCTCCCAATTACCGCCATTGTTGTATGAACGGTAGACCTTGCCCTCCATTCCGGCGAAAACAGCATCTCCGTTTGTCGCCAAAGCGCTTACGACCCCCGGATACGGGGAGAGACCTTGGTTCACTGGTGACCAATTATCACCGTTGTCCGCTGTGCGTACGATTCCATGGCCGGTACCCATGAACAACAAGGTGTCCTTGATCAATAAGCAACCGGTTAAATAGGTGGTGGTCGGACAATCTGAGCAACCGGCTTCTTCCAAACCGTTGTTGGCCGGCGCCCAATTAGCCCCATCGTCCAAGGAGCGGAAAAATTGTTCACCCGTTGCAGCAAACAGGGTGCTGTCCTTGGCCACCAACGAGGTGATGCCGCCTTCCAATCCATTTCCCAACGAGGTCCAATTTGTGCCCGATGAATCCCACCTGTACACGCCTGCATAGGTGCCTATGGTGATGCCCAAGTTGGTAATGGCAATGGCGCTGACCGTGGTGAACGGAGGCAGGCCGTTGTTCTGGGAGCTCCAGTCTTCACCCAAATTCGTGGAACGATAGATGCCATGCGCGTATGTTCCAGCGTACACCCTGCTGCCCGTATGGGCCATGGACAGGATGAAACCGCCGTATGGGCCAGTGGTGGGTTCCCATTGGGAGCAAGCACCCGACACGATGCCAAATGCAAGGAAGCACGAAAATGCCCTGATCCGTGTGGTGAACTTCAGCATGCTCCGAATGGTTTTAGATCTGCCCTGTAAAGCTAAGGACATGGGATCGGGGCATTTCGCTGCCTGATGCTAGGCGTCGAAAGAGCCCACAAGGAAGGAAAGTTTCATTCCATTCACCTTTTAGTACGGATGGAGGAGCGAGAAATACGGTGCGATTCTCCCTCGCGCAGCGGTGGGAATGTTGATCCTCAATTCGCCCGCACGTACACGTGCTCCGGCGGCTCCCTCCCTTCCGCCTTGGCCTGGGCCAGTTCGGCCTGTAGCTGCTTGCTGGTCATGCTGCTGCCGTCGTGGCTCCACCCCGGAGGACCGAAGATGTACATGAACTTGTTCTTCAGGCCCGGAGCCTTCTTCACGTCCTTCCAGATCTCCTGGAACTCGAAGATGTTGTGGGCCACGGCATTGTCGTGGTCGGGGTAGTGGCTGATGCCGAATTTGGCCTTCACCCCCTTGATGGGCGCTTGCCAGGTGCCGTACAGGCGGTCCCAGATGGTGAGGATGCCGCCATGGTTGCGGTCCAAATACTCCACGTTGCTGCTGTGGTGTACCACATGCACATAAGGTGTGTTGAAGATCTTCTCATACAGTGGCAGCGAGGGCACCAGCTGGCTGTGCAGGAAGAACTGGTAGAAGGAGTTTACGATCAGGCAGGTGGCGATCATGATCGGTTCGAAGCCCACCAAGGGCATCCAGATCCAGAAGAGGGGCTTGTAGAGCGTGACGAACCACCCGTTGCGCACGCTTACGGTAAGGTTGAACGTCTTGGCGCTGTGGTGCGGCAAGTGGGCAGCCCAAAGCAGGCGGATGTTGTGGCTGAAGCGGTGGTGCCAGTAGAAGTTGTGGTCGTCCGCCAACATGCACAGGATCCAGACGTACCAAGCGAAGCCGAAGGAGGAATAGCCCAGGTAATGCTCGCGCAGGGGCTCGGCCAATTGGAACAGGAAGAAATAGAGGGTAACCTCAAACACCTGGGTGATCACGCGCATTACCGTGGCGCCTGCGGCAATCGCAAAGCTGGCCCAAGTTTCCTTTAAGTTGTACAGGTGCTTGGCCTGCACGTATTCCAGCACCACCAGCGCCACCAGTACTGGATAGAGGTACTTGAGACCGATGTCCTGGATCTGCAGCACGGGCAGCTGGGCTTTCATTTCCAGCCATGCGGTAACGGGATTGAAGGATGCCATACTTAATATTGGGGGTCAGAATGCGTGAACCGGCCAAATGTAGCAGGCACACGCATCGTAATCAGGCTACCCCATGGATTTTATGAAACGTCCGCTGCGGCAGGGCTTGCGTCTCCTCGTGAAGAACGTGCGCGTGCGGGGCCGCTACCGCTTGGT
This sequence comes from Bacteroidota bacterium, assembly GCA_018266685.1. Classification (GTDB taxonomy): domain Bacteria; phylum Bacteroidota; class Bacteroidia; order Flavobacteriales_F; family PHOS-HE28; genus PHOS-HE28. The sequence goes on along the minus strand of JAFDZY010000369.1, from coordinate 2,374 downwards.
TTCCTTGGTGGGCCCGTGGATCGCACCACCATCGGGTGAACCGCTCCGGTTGAACGGACTGAACATCTTGCTGGACCACCGGATAGAACAGCACCGTATGATGTATTACGGGCTCTATGAGCAGAACATGATGAACTTCCTGAAGCGCAATTTGCGCGCAGGCGATGTGGTGCTGGAGCCAGGGGCAAACGTGGCTTACGTATCGGCACATTGCCTGGGTTTGGTGGGTGAAAAAGGGCATGTGCACTCCTTTGAACCCTCCCCTGCCGCCAATGCCCACATCAAGCGCTACAACCAGGTGGAGGAGCACGCGAACTGGTCGCTTTGGGACATGGCCCTTTCGGACCATGAAGGGAAGGATACTTTTTATGATACGCCGCGGGTGATGCAGTTCGGATATGCTTGCTTGGCCACTGCTGCCACACCCAGGGATGGGGTCCCCAGCCAAGTGGCGCTGGCCACAGTGGACGGCTTTTGCCTGTCCCATGGCATCAAGCACGTCCGGTTCCTGAAGTTGGACATCGAAGGATCGGAGTTCAGCGCGCTGAAGGGGGCCACGCGCATGCTGGCGGACGGGGCCATCGATATCATCATGGTGGAAACCAACACGGCAGGAACGGCCCGGCCCATTGCCGAGCGTATCAATGCCCTGTTGTTGCAGGCGGGCTACCGCTCCTTCCATGTGTTGCACAACGGCAAGGTGAAGCCCTTGGATGTAATGGCCATGCCGCCAAGCAGGGAGGATGTGATCTGGATGCGTAAAGGGGTGGTTGCGGCATAGGCCGGCACCGTTTGGTTTGCGCCCTAAACGAAAAACCCCGGCCATGCCGGGGCTTTCGTTTTGTTTATCTACTGCACCTTATTCGCCCAACGCCTTCTTAATGGCATCGTATTTGGCCGTGTCGCCGCTCTTGGCGTAAAGCACCTTGAGCTGCTGCATGGTGGCTTTGTCGTCCGGCTTCAGCTCGTGGGCTTTTTCGAAGTACGGGATCGTCTTCAGGTAGATCTCGTCGGCCTTTTTCTTGCAGGCGGTGTACTTCGTGTCGTCCTTGATCTCATTGCACTTGTCGTACTCGTAGGCCGCGCGGTTGTTGTACAGCACGCCAATGTTGTAGTAGCTGTCAAAGAACTTGGGGTCCACCTCAATGCTCTTCTTGTAGGCCTGTTCTGCCAGGTCGTACCACTTCAGCATGTCGGCTTCGGCCACTTTGCCCTCCTTGGGATTGGCCTTTCCGTCGTACAGGCTGCCCAACACGGAGTAGAGCACCGGGTTGTTCGGGTCTTTCCCAATGGCCGCTTGCACGCTGGTTTCAGCCTCGCCCATGCGGTTGCCCTCCAGCAGGAAGGACACCAGGTCCAGCATCAATTCCTTGTTCTCGGGGTATTTGGCGATGCCCTGCTTCGTGGTGGCAATGGCCGCGTCCAGGTTGCCGGTCTTCTTTTGCATGCTGGCCAAGTAGCGGAACACTTCGGGCTTGTCATAGCCGATCTTGATGCACTCCGCATATTGCTGCATGGCCATGGCCGTATCGCCCTTGGATTCGTAGGCCAGTGCGCTGTTGAACACGGCGTTGCTGTCCACCTGCCCGAAGGCCTTGGCAATGCGCTCGCTCATGGCGTACCCTGATATGGCCTTGTCGAAATCCTTCTTGTTGAAGGCGTCATTGCCGCCGTTCAGCGCGGTGATCTGCAGGTTCTTCAAGGCCAGGTTGTTCTCTTCCTTGTAGCTGCCTTTGGGGTCCAGTTCGTTGGCCTTAATGTAACTGTCCACGGCCTTGGTGAGCGCGTCGGGGTATTGGGCCTTCAGCGCCTCGTCCGTGCCCATGGCGATGTGCGCGAAGATGGCCCCGCGGTAACGCCATGTTTTTTCCTTGCCGGAGGTGCTTTCGTTGGTTACCGCCGGTTCAATGTATTCCACGGCCTTGGCGTAGTTGCCGTCGCCCATGTAGTTGTAGGCGGAAACCACGTTGCTGTTCTGGGCGCGCAGGCCCAACGGCATGGCTACGGCCACAATGCCGGCCAGGAGAAATTGCTTCATGTCAGGAATGGGTTGGATCATGCTTTTGCGGCTTACTCAATTTCGGTGCCATTCTCGGCCTCGCCGCCTTCAGCGCCATTTTCGCCGTTCTCCGGGCTGCCCTCCGGGGCTTCTCCGGCATCGGCTTCCTCCTTCAGCGAACTGTCCACCTTGGCCACGGCCGCGATCTCGTCGTTTTTACCGAGGTTGATCAGGCGCACGCCTTGGGTGGCCCGGCCCAGCACGCGCATGCTGCTCAGGTCCATGCGGATGGTGATGCCGCTCTTGTTGATGATCATCAACTGGTCGTCCTCCTTTACGGCCTTGATGGCGATCAGCGCCCCGGTTTTGTCGGTT
>JAFDZY010000036.1 GCA_018266685.1 Bacteroidota bacterium | reverse complement strand
CCACGCTGCCGGAGTTTTTGCGCATGGCCGGGCACCTGGTGCCGAAAGGCCATGGCAAGCTGTTCTACCTGAAGGGCGGCGACCTTGCCGATGAGCTGCGGCCCGTGCGGCAGCGCTACCAGGTGCATGCACTGGCCGCCTTTTTCACCGAGGAGTTCTTTGCCACCAAGAAGGTGGTGGAGGTGTACCTGTGAGATTTGTCCGCGGTCAAGCCAAATAGCGGCGGAAATACCAGCGCTTCAGCAGGTCGGCGGTAACCACATACAGCAGTACGATTGTGAGGATGCTTGCGGTGAGCCGCAGCGGCAGGGGCCACAGCCCCATGATCTGGTCGGAAGGGACGTAGATGAGGATGAAGGTGGCGATGAACGACAGCACGCCCAGCACCAGCAACCAACGGCCTGGTGTGCTGCGGTAGAATTTTTTTCGTGTGCGGATGATGAAAAGGATGAACAGCTCGGTGAGCACGCTCTCCAGGAACCAGCCTGTTTGGAACAAGCCCTCGCCCACCTTCAGGACGAAATAGAGCACAAGGAAGGTGAGGATGTCGAACACGGAGCTGTGCAGGCCGAAAACCACCATGAAGGCGCGCACGCCCTTTAGGTCCCAGCGGCCGGGTCGACGCAGTTGCTCCTCATCCACGTTGTCGGAGGATACCGCCATGTAGGGGATGTCCGACAGGAAGTTGGTGAGCAGGATCTGCACGGGCAGCATGGGCAGATAGGGCAACATCAGCGAGGCTGCAGCCACGCTGAACATGTTGCCGAAGGTGGCCCCGGTGTTGATGAGGATGTACTTGAGGGTATTGGCAAAGGTGCGTCGCCCCTCACGGAAGCCGTCGGCCAGGACCGACAGGCTCTTTTCGGTGAGCACCAGGTCGGCAGCCTCGCGGGCCACGTCCACGGCACCGTTCACGGAGATGCCCACGTCCGCCGCATGGATCGCAGCCACGTCGTTGATGCCGTCGCCCATGTAGGCCACCGTGGCGCCGCCCTTCTGCAGGGCGAAGATGATCAGCTCTTTCTGCTCCGGGCCGGTCTCAGCGAAGATCTCGGCCTCTCGGGCCCTCGCCACCAACGCCTCGGGGCTCAACTGGGCGATCTCAGGCCCGGTGATGATCGACCCCGGCCTCAACCCGAGCTCGCGTGCCACATGTACCGCGCAGTAGCGGTTGTCCCCCGTGATGACTTTGGTCTGTATGCCCAGCCCGCGCAGTACGCCGATGGCATCGGTAATGTCCTCCTTCAGCGGGTCCTCCATCAGCACAAACCCCGCGAACTCCATGTCATGCTCATCGGAGGCCATGGCCTGCTCCGACAAGGTCGCCTTGCACGCCACGGCGATCACGCGGTAGCCGTTCAAGCTGTGCTGCTCGAAGCTCGCCTGCAAGGCCGCGCGATGCATGTCCAAGGGCATGGTGCGGCCGTCGCCCACACGTGCCGAGGTGCATACGTCCAATACGTTCGCTACCGCTCCCTTGGTGATCAGCAGGTTGTTGCCGTCCTTACGGACCAGGACGCTGAGGCGCTTGCGCTTGAAGTCGTATGGCACCTCGCCCAGCCGCTCGTAACCGGCCACATTGGCATCCAGTTGTCTCAGCGCATCATCGATGGGGTTGGTGAATCCGGTCTCGAAGCTGGCGTTCAGTACGGCCAGGGTGCGGGTGACGGCATCCTCACAACCTTCGGCATTGCGCATGCCCACCACGCGTATCATGCCCTCGGTGAGCGTTCCCGTCTTGTCGGTACACAACAGGTCGGTCTCGCCGAGGTTTTGGATGGAGGACAGCTTCTTCACGATCACCTTCTTGGCAAACAGACGCTTGGCCCCCGCGCTCATGGCCACGGTCATGATCGCGGGCAACAGCTCCGGCGCCATGCCCACGGCCAGCGCCAGGGAGAAGAGCACCGAATCCATCACCGGGCGGTGAAGGGCCACGTTGAGGATCAGGATTCCCGCAGTGAGCAGCACGGTGATGCGCAACAGGAAATAGCCATAGTGCCGGATGCCGTTCTCGAAAGCCGAGGGCAACGTTGCCTGGATGCCGTGCGCGAGGCGCCCCAGGATGGTCTTCTCTCCCGTATGGACCACCAGTGCGGTTCCTTCGCCGCTCACCGCGTTGCTTCCCTGCCACAGGCAATTCGTGCGCCCGTTGAGTTCGGCGTTGGCGGCCACAGGCCCGGGTTCCTTGCGCACCGGGAAGGATTCGCCCGTTATCACCGCTTGGTTTACCTGAAGTTCATTGGCCTCCAGCAGCACCAGGTCGGCAGGTACCATGTGGCCGGCACGGAGCCGGATCAGGTCGCCGCGCACCACCTCGTCAGTGGGGACATCTACTTCCTGCCCGTCCCGGAGCACCGTGCAATGAATGCGTACCAGGGAGCGTAGGGCTTCCACGGCGCGCCCGGCGTTGCGTTCCTGCCAAAAGCCGAGGATGCCCGTGGCCAGGAGGATGGTACTGATGATGAGCGTGCTGGAAGCATCCCCCAGGAAAGCGGCGAGCACTACCGCCGCCACCAGCAACAGTACCAATGGGCTGGTAAACTGCCGGATGAGCAGTCCGAGGTCCTTGCGGAAAAGGCCGTGGTGATGCTGCCCTTGACGGCGTTCGGCCAGGCGCAGCGCGGCCTCCTCATGTGCTAGCCCTTTGCTGCTGCTGCCGGTGCGCCGCAGCAGGTCCTCCCCGCTGAACGACCAGAAAGGTTCCTCCTGCTGCTGCGAAGGCCCGGGGCGCATCATCCATTGCGAAGATAGGGGGCGGGGTCCCTTGCTGGGAAGGTGTTCACGCGCGCTCCAACTGCAGGCTGCTCAGGCTGTGGTACAGCCCATGGGCGTCCGCGATCAGCTCGTCGTGGGTGCCGCTTTCCACCACGGTGCCCTTGTCCAGCACCAGAAT
>JAFDZY010000368.1 GCA_018266685.1 Bacteroidota bacterium | reverse complement strand
GACCTGTGGCCCCACTGCCTCCCGCACCGCTGGCGCGCACTTCCCACTGGTAGCCGCCGCTGGGGATGCTGGTGCTGGCCGTCCAGGACAGGCTGGCCGAATTGACTCCCATGTTGCCTGACACGAGCGCTGTTGGCACTTCACAAGTTGGTGTCAGTTGCACGGATATATCATCCAGCAGGATGAAGTCCTCATCCGCATCTGAATAGGCATGGAAGCCTATATTGTAGACACCTGTTACCGCAGGTGTGAAATCTACCACCTTGGTGGCATACGACGTGCTTGTGAAGGCTCCATGGTTGAAGAGAAGCGTAGTCATCCCGGCAACTGTGGCCGCCGTACCATATTTCACCTCCAGCTTTTCGGTGTAGCTTGAGGTGAGGTACATGTAGGACAGGCGGTAGGATATACCTCCGGTCAGGTTTAACCCTTGTGTGAAGAGCCAGTTGTTCTTGGATTGCAATTCATCATAGTAGCTGATCGCCGCTGGGCTGGTCTGGCCTGTGATGTTGTTGCCAACAACCCATGGGTTGCCCGAATTGGTGACGATGGTCATGCACGCCGGGATGCTCCCCACTGCGGTGGAATTGAAATTTTCCGCGTAGGGCACATTGGCTGAATTGCACAGCGTGTTGAAGCCCACAGGACCAGTCCATGCGCTGAAGTCGCCGCCACTGCAATCGCTGCGCACGTAGAGGCTGTAATTGGTATTGGCGTTAAGCCCGCTTGCAGAGGCGGTTACCACGCCTGCGGCCGTGTTGCCGCTGGCCGTAAGGCCCGTGGTGCCGCTGCCGCCCGCACCGCTGGTGCGCACCTCCCACTGATAGCCATTGGCCGGGGTGCTGGTGCTGGCTGTCCAGGAGAGGTCAGCTGAGGCGACGCTCACATTGCCTGCTGTAAGCCCCGAAGGAGAAATGCAACTCGGGGGCGGGCCAACGGTAATGCAGTAATCCTCCGTGGTTCCGCTGCCCATGGCGAGGCAAGCATCGCCGGATCCATTTTGGTTGTTGGCACCACGGCTGCGGACGCGCATCCTGGTGGAGCCTTCCATGGCGGTCATCGGCACGGTGATGTTCACCGAGCCGGATGCAGCGGAGGTATACACTTGTGTCCACTCACTGGCGGCAAAGGTTCCATCGGCGTTCCAGTCGATCCAGACGGAAACGATGGCATTGGGATAGGTGGCGTCCGCAATGGTGGAGACGTTCAGTGTGTAGGTATTGCTCCTTGCCAAGGTGGTGGTGGCGCTCTTCAGGGTGTATCCTGGCGCGGGGACGCAAGCTGCGGTGGTGCTGTTAAGCGTGTTGATGCTTACCGACCCGATGCAGGCGCCACCATCATTGCTTGCGGTGCAATAGGCGTTGCATTGGCAGGGGTTCATATTGAGACCTACCTGAAGCGGGGTGCTCGCGGTGGTGCTGTTGCTGGCCGTGCAGGTCATTTGGCAGCGGTACCAAGTACTTGCCGCTTGGTTGGTGGCGTAGGTCGCATTGGTGCTCGTGCCTGTGGCATTGGCCCACGTGTTTCCATCCGTCGAGGTCTGCCATTGGAACGAGTAGCCAATAACTTGTCCAGGATCGTTGCCTAAGGCAAGGGTAAACGGCGTGGTTGAACAAATGCTGGCCGGCCCTGTGGTGGCACCCGGGTTGGGAGTACCTGCGCACATGGTCAACTCCATCACCGAGATGTCATCCAGGGAGATGTACCATGGCGAGCTGTTGATGGTACCCTTGATGCCGACGTAGTAAACGCCGGTGGTTGCTGGGATGAAGTCTCCTTGAACTAGTTGATAGCCGCCGTTAACAAGCCCCTGGGTGACCAGTACATTGGTCATGCCCGCATCCGTGGCTGATGCACCATAGGCGAGCGTAAGGCTTGCATTGGTTGCGGTAGCCCCGTCTTGCCGTGCGTAGGCCGAGAAGCGGTAGGTAGTGCCGCCGGTGAGGTTGATGGCCCGGAACAACCACCTGGTGTTGCCATAGCGCAGGTAGGCGTTGAAGCTGCCCGTGCGTGCGGTGCGGTTATAATCCGTCATGGTGCTGTTGGCTGTCCATGTGTTAGTGCCGGCCAATCCCTGTTGGGTCCAGCAGTCGGCCACCGTAATTTGGTCGGTGTATCCGCCCTCGAAGCCTTCGCTATACGGTGTATTGTCAGCCAGGCAAGGCGTGGTGAAGTTCACTGCGGCATTCCAGGCGCTAAGCGTGGTACCACCGTCGCAAACGCTTTGCACGTACACGGAATAGCTGGTTTGCGGTGTGAGGGGGGCAATGGCAAAGGCGGGAGCACCCGAAGCTACGTTGCCGCTGAGGACCAGGCCGGTTGCACCGCTGCCGGCGGCACCACTGGTGCGCACTTCGTAGTTGTAGCTGTTGGCCCCATTGTTGGTCCAGCCCAAGTTGGCGCTGGTGGCAGTCACATTGCTCACTGCGGCAGTGGGCGGCGTGCAGGGCGGCGGGGGCAGTACCGTGAAGCAGTAGTCTTCGGTTTCGCCGTAGTTGAACGTTGTTTGCCCGTAGTTGGTGCTTGGGCTGTATCCTTCCACGTTCACTACGCGCATGCGGGTGGTGCCGGCCACGGTGCCGTAGGGAACCATGAAGGTGCCCGTCACCGTTTGGTTGCCGCTTACGTTAGCGGCTTGGCTGTACACCGTTTCACCGGCATCGAGGAAGGATCCGTTCT
>JAFDZY010000367.1 GCA_018266685.1 Bacteroidota bacterium | reverse complement strand
TGATGGTAAATGCCGACAGCGCATTCGCCACTGGCCAGTTGCCCGACAAGGAGGGCCAGATGTACCACGCCACGGCGGACGACCTCTACCTGATCCCCACGGCTGAAGTGCCCATCACCAACCTGTTCCGTGACACCATTGTGGACGCGGCGCAGCTGCCCATCAAGCGCGTGGGCCACACACCCTGCTTCCGCCGCGAGGCCGGCAGCTACGGCAAGGACGTGCGCGGCCTGAACCGCGTACACCAGTTCGACAAGGTGGAGATCGTGCGCATCGAAGCGCCGGAAAACAGCAACGCCGCGCTGGAGGAGATGACCAACCACGTGAAGGGCCTGCTGGATGCGTTGGAGCTGCCCTATCGGCAATTATTGCTTTGCGGCGGCGACATGGGCTTCACCAGCGCCATCACCTACGACATGGAAGTGTATGCCGGGGCGCAGAAACGCTGGCTCGAAGTAAGCTCCATCAGCAACTTCGAGACCTTCCAGAGCAACCGCCTCAAACTGCGGTACCGCGGCGCGGACAAGAAGGCCCGCCTGGCACACACGCTGAACGGAAGCGCCTTGGCACTGGCGCGCATCGTGGCGGCGCTGCTGGAGAACAACCAAACACCGGAAGGCATCCGCATTCCCGCCGCCTTGCAGCCCTACACCGGCTTCAGCCTGATCGCCAAAAAATGACAAGGCCGGTACCGGCGGCGCTGATCTTTGCGTTGGTTGCGGCAGGCATGCTTTCTGCATGCACGCACCGGGCCTCGCCGGAAGAGCTGGCCACCGTGGAACGGATGATCCAAGCCAACGACAGCATGCGCGCCGAAATGGACCGCACCGACACCACTGCCCTGCGGCACATGTACACGCTGTTCGAAGCGGAGCGCCCGGCCATTGAAGCGCGTTTCAGGGATACCCTGCTGCCGCATGAAGCCGAAGTGCTCGGCAATTACCACTTCGCCATGAGCAACCGCCTGCCCCTGCTCCTTGACGCACGCAGCCTGGAGCGGACCAAACTGGACAGTGCGGCACTGCGCCTGCGCGACCTGCGGCACGACCTGGAAAACGGACTGATGCGCAGCGAGGACCGCACGAAGGCCCTGCACACCGAACAGTTGTGGGGCAGCGCGCTGCGCAGCAACCTGGACAGCCTGAACGCCCGTACGCAAACACTGTTGCGCGAACGCAGGGCACTGCGTTCCCAGATCGACTCCCTGCTACGCCCATGATCCGCGCCCTGTTCCCACGCATACTATTCGTGCTCATCGTGGCCTTCACAGGGTCCACGGGGCTGATGGCGCAACCCGGCGCGGATGAACAGCTGGCGGCCGAGTACATGCGCCAAGGCGAGTATGCCAAGGCCGTGCTCTACTATGAGAAGCTGTACGACCGTCAACCGTCCGGCCTGTACTACGAGCAATTGATGAAAGCCTACTTGGGCCTGAAGCAATACGACGATGCGGCGAAGCTGGCCAAGGAGCAAATGCGGAAACAGGGCGGCGACCCGCGGTACTTGGTGGACCTCGGCGTGGTAATGAAGCAATCCGGCGACACGGCCAAGGCGGGCAAGGAATTTGAGAAAGCACTGAAAAGCCTGAAACCGGACCAGGGATCCATCCGTAACCTGGCCAATGCGTTCACCCGCAACAACGAGCTGGACCTTGCGCTCCAGACCTACGAACGCGGGCGCAAAATGCTCAAGGAGGCCTCCACGGATTTCTTCTATGAAACGGCCAACCTGCGCGCAGCCAAGGGTGACGTGCCCGGCATGGTGAGCGACTACCTGGACCTGCTGCAAGTGAACCCCAGCTATCTGCAAGCCGTGCAGAACGGCCTTGGCCGCTTCATCGATTTCACCAGCACGGACGACCGCAGCGACCTGCTGCGCACCGAGCTGCTGCGGCGCATCCAGAAATACCCGGACAACACGCTGTACCAGGAAATGCTCATCTGGATGTACATTCAGCGCAAGGACCTTACCAGTGCCTTTGTGCAGAGCAAGGCCATGGACAAGCGTTTCAAGGAAGGCGGCCAGCGGCTGATCGCGCTGGGCGACATGGCGGTGAACAACAAGGATTGGGGCACCGCGGCGAAGTGCTACGACTATGTGGTGGCCATGGGCGGCGATTCGCCGTGGTACTCCGCCGCCAAGATCGGCCTGGTAACCGCGCTGGACGCCCAAGTGCGCAGCCAGAGCAACCCGCCGAAGGAACAACTGGACAACCTGCGCCACCAGTATGAAAGCACACTTGATGAACTGGGCCGCACCCCTGCCAATGTGAAGCTCATCAGCGGCCTGGCCCAGCTGGAGGCCTACTACTTGGACAACACTGCCGACGCGGAAGCACTGCTGCAGAATGCCATCGCCATGCCCGGGCTGGACCCGCGGCAACAGGCAAACCTGAAGCTGGACCTGGGCGACATTGAAGTCCTCAAGGGCGAAGTGTGGGATGCTTCGCTGCTGTACTCGCAGGTGGACCTCGATTTCAAGCAAGACCCGTTGGGGAACGAAGCCCGACTGCGCAACGCAAAGGTGAGCTTCTACACCGGCGACTTCCTATGGGCAAAGGCCCAGCTGGACGTGCTGAAGGCCAGCACCAGCAAGCTCATCGCCAACGACGCCATGGAACTCTCGCTGCTGATCACCGACAACCTCGGCACCGACACCGTTAGCGTTCCATTGAACCTCTTCGCCCGATCGCAGCTGCTCACCGTGCAGCACAAATACGACAGCGCACTTACCGTTCTGGACACGCTGTATGCACGCTTCCCGATGTCCAAGCTCGGCGATGACATTCTTTACGCGCGCTACCGCATCGCCTTTGCAAGGCACCAGTACACCGAAGCGGCGGGGTTCTTGCAAAAAGTGGTGGAACTCTACCCCAACGACATCCTGGTGGACAATGCCATGTACGACCTCGGCAAACTATACGAGGACCAGCTCGGCGACAAGGAGCAGGCCAAGAAGTGGTACGAGAAGCTTCTCTTTGAGCAAAGCGGGAGCATCTTCACCGCCGATGCCCGGGAGCGCTACCGCCGCCTGCGCGGCGACCATGACAAGTTGGACACGCCCGAGCAAAAATTCCTCAACGGCACTCCCACCCCATGATCATTTACAACGTTACCGTGAACGTGGACCGCGATGTGCATGAAATGTGGCTCGCTTGGATGCGCAACACACACCTGCCGGACGTGATGGCCACGGGCCATTTCCAGGAGGCACGCATTTGCCGGGTGCTCAGCGAGGGCGATTCCGGCGTGACCTACGCGGTGCAGTACATGTGCAAGGACATGGCCGAGTACGAGCGCTACATCGCCAACCATTCCGAGCGCCTGCGGGCCGAGTCCGAGAAGTATTATGGCGTAAAGGCGGTGGCCTTCCGCACATTGTTGGAAGTGCTCCACACCGCATGAACTTCGTCCGTGCCAAAAAGCACCTCGGCCAGCATTTCCTCAAGGATGGCGATGCGGCCCTGCGCATCACGGAAGGCCTGACCGGCCATGGTGGATACAAGGACGTTTTGGAGGTGGGGCCCGGCACCGGAGCGCTCACCATGCACCTCCTGCAGCGCAAGGACATCAACTTGACCTGCGTTGAACTGGACGGTGAATCCGTGGCACACCTCCGCGCCAAATGGCCGCAACTGCGCGTGGTGCAAGGCGACCTGTTGCGCATGGACCTTGGCCAGGTCGCTGAAGGGCCTTTGGGCGTTATCGGCAACTTCCCGTACAACATCAGTACGCAGATCATCTTCAAGGTGCTGGAAAACCGCGACCGGGTGCCCGAAGTGGTGGGCATGTTCCAAAAGGAAGTGGCCGACCGCCTTTGCGCGGGACCGGGAAGCCGCACGTATGGCATCACCAGCGTGCTGGCCCAAATGTGGTACGGCGTGGAGCACCTGTTCCTTGTTGAGCCCGATGCCTTCATCCCCCCGCCCAAGGTGCGCAGCGCGGTGATCCGCATGCAGCGCAACGCACGCAGATTTCTTCCAGTGGAGGAAAAGCTGCTGACCAGCCTGGTGAAAGCCGCCTTCGGCCAACGGCGGAAAACATTGCACAACGCCTTGAAGAGCTTCCCGCCATTGGCGGCCGGCGTACCTGATGAATTTGCCCGAAAGCGCGCGGAAGAGCTGTCCGGCGAGGATTTTCTCCGCCTTGCCCAGGTGTGTGCCCAACCAGGCGCCGCCCCATCCCCGGTTGCTTAGTTTCGCGGGCCGTTCAGTCACGAATACCGGTGCCTCGCAATGACATTCACCATCAGCAAAGCCAACCTGGAGCGGCTCCAGGACCTTGTTGCCCAGAAACAGGATGAGGACCTGCTGGAGGCGGTGCGCGACTTGCACCCGGCTGACCTGGCCGAAGTGTTGGACCAGCTGGACCTGGGGGATGCCCAGTACCTTTTTGAGCGATTGGAACCTGAGCGCGCCGCGCTTGTGGTGCTGGAGCTGCCAGAAGACCTGCGGGATAAACTGTTGGGCAACTACACCGGCAAGGAGATCGCGGAGGAGCTCATAGAGCACATCGACTCCGACGACGCGGCTGACGTGATCGCGGAACTGCCCGACCAGGTGCGCGAAGAAGTACTGGCCAACATTGAGGACGTTGCCCAGCGCAAGGAGATCAACGAGCTGCTCACCTACGACGAGCACACCGCCGGTGCCTTGATGGCCAAGGAGCTGGTAAAGGTGAACGCCTCCAGCAGCATGTTGGACTGTGTGCGCGAACTGCGCCAGCATGCCGACCACGTGGACGACATTTTCGTGATCTTGGTAGTGGACGACCACGACCGCCTAGTGGGGTCCATACCCATCAAGGCCCTGCTCACCACGAGCTTGCGCACACCGGTGAAGGACGTGTACGACCCGGACGTAATCAGCGTACGGGCACACGAGCATGTGGAGGAAGTGAGCCGGATCATGGAGAAGTATGACCTGGTGATCCTGCCCGTGGTGGACGACCGCGGCAAACTGCTGGGCCGCATCACCATTGATGATGCCGTGGACGCCATCCGCGAGGAGGAAACGGAGGACGCGCACCGCATGGCCGGCATGGAGGCACTGGAATATTCCTACAGCAACAGCAGCCTGTGGGAAATGGTGAAGAAGCGGTCAGGCTGGCTCATTGTGCTCTTTGTAGGTGAAAGCTTCACCGCCACGGCCATGGGCTTCTTCGAAGACCAGATCGCCAGGGCCGTAGTGCTCGCGCTTTTCATTCCGTTGATCATCTCAAGCGGAGGCAACACCGGTTCCCAGGCCAGCACGTTGATCATCCGTGCCTTGGCGCTGGGTGACATCACCATCCAGGAATGGTGGCGCATCTTCCGGCGCGAAGTGAGCGTGGGGCTCACCCTCGGTGTGATCCTGGGCTGCATCGGCTTCATCCGCGTGGCCATTTGGAGCCAGTTCATGGACATCTACGGCCCGCATTGGCAAATGGTGGGACTGGTGGTGGCATTGGCGCTCGTGGGCGTGGTGCTGTGGGGCAACCTGGTGGGTTCGCTCTTCCCCCTCGTCCTGAAACGCTTTGGCATGGACCCCGCAACATCCTCCGCACCGTTTGTGGCTACTGTGGTGGACGTTACCGGGCTGGTGATTTACTTCAGCATTGCGGCCATCTTCCTGCGGGAGATCCTGACATGAAGGTCAACTTTATTGATACGGTGCATCCGGTGCTCAGCACACGCCTCACGGTGGCGGGCCACACCTGCGAGGACCTGGGGGAATACAAGGACGATGCCTTGTTGCAGCAGCTGCATGATTCCGAAGGGCTGGTGGTGCGCAGCCGGTTGATGATCGATGGGCAAGTGCTACAGCACGCACCGAAGCTGCGGTTCATTGCGCGCTGCGGCGCGGGGATGGAGAACATCGACAAGGAAGCCTGTGCTGCACGCGGGATCAAGCTGTACAATTCGCCGGAGGGCAACCGCGATTCCGTGGCCGAACACGCCTTGGGCATGCTGCTGGCCTTGATGAACCACCTCCCCAAGGCGGATCGCGAGGTACGCAACAGCGTTTGGGACCGCGTGTCCAACTCGGGAAGCGAACTCTGCGGCAGCACCGTGGGCATCATTGGCTTTGGGCAAATGGGCACCGCCTTTGCCCAGCGGCTGCCAGGCTTTGGCGTGCAGGTGCTTGCCCACGACAAGTACCGCAGCGGCTTCAGCAATGAGCAGGTCGCTGAAGTTGCACTGGATGAGCTGCAACAGCGCAGCGACGTGATCAGCCTGCACCTGCCGCTGTCACCGGAAACTGCGCATTACGCCAATGCCGCCTTTTTCAGCCGCTTGGCCAAGCCCGTGTGGTTCATCAACACGGCCCGCGGGCCCATCACCGATACGGCCGCATTGTTGGACGCCATTGATGCAGGCAAGGTGCGCGGCGCATGCTTGGACGTGCTGGAGTTTGAGGAACGCTCCCTGCGCGGCCTGAAGGCTGAACAGGACAGCACGTTGAAACGGCTGTATGCTTGCGACAAGGTGCTGTTGAGCCCGCACGTGGCGGGCATCACGGAACAGAGCTATTTCAAATTGGCGAACGTGCTGGCGGACAAGATCCTGCGGGACATCGAGGAGGGAAAGCTGTGACCTGGTTTTGGACAGGATGAAAAGGATGGGCAGGATGAATGCAGGATTGATCGCCGGGGTTGGAATGCGGTGGACGGAATGGGCAGGATGAGTGCATCCCGAACCACAGAGGTCCACGGCCACCGCGGCTGTGGCGGCGACGTGCCCGCCAACACCATCCCTGCTTTCCTGCGTGCCACGGAGGCCGGCTGCCACTGGCTGGAGATGGACGTGGTGATCACCGGCGACAATGAAGTGCTCGTGAGCCATGAGCCGTGGATGGATCCCGCCACCTGCCTGGACCCCGATGGCAAGCCGATCACGGAAGCGGAAGGCCGCTTACTGAACCTTTGGAAGATGCCCATGGCCGAGGTACGGCAATATCGCGTGACCGCACCTGG
>JAFDZY010000366.1 GCA_018266685.1 Bacteroidota bacterium | reverse complement strand
GCCTTGGGGTCCACCTGCAGGTCCTGTTTGGTACGAGCCTCGATCAGGAGGGACCCGGCAAGCACCTGTTCAAACGTGGCGCGGTCCAGTGGCGTGTCGGGCATCGGCTCCCCTCCTCCGCAGGCCGCCAGGAACAGGCCGATCGCAACAAGGAGAGGGCGGATCATCGTGCAAAGGTGGCGCGCATGCCGCGCACGGCGCGGTCCACTTGGCCATCAGCGTATACAAGTTGGCCGTTCACCCAGGTGCGCAGCACGCGGCTGCGGAAGGTCTGCCCCTCGAAGGGCGACCAACCGCATTTGTACAGCAGGTTCTTCTTGTCCACCGTCCAAGGGGCGTCCAGGTCCACCAACACCATATCGGCGTACTGGCCCTCGCGTATGAAGCCTCGACCCTCAACCTGGAACATGCGCGCCGGTGCGTGGCACATCTTCTCCACCACTTCCTCCAAGGTGAACACGCCTTGGTGCATCAGCTCCAGCATGGCCGGCAAGGCGTGCTGCACCAACGGACCGCCGCTGGGGCAGTGCATGTAGGGCTGTGCCTTTTCCTCCAGCGTGTGCGGCGCATGGTCGGTGGCCACCACGTCGATGCGACCGTCCTTCACGGCTTGGCGGATGGCGGCGCGGTCCGTTGCGGACTTCACCGCCGGGTTCCACTTGATGAAGGCACCCTTGGCAGCATAGTCCGCATCGGTGAACCACAGGTGGTGTACGCAGGCTTCCGCCGTAATGCGCTTGCCCGCCAACGGCCCGGGCGCGAAGAGTTCCAGTTCCTTCGCGGTGCTGATGTGCAGCACATGCAACCGCGTGCCATGCTGCTTGGCCAGTGCCACGGCATTGCTGGAGGAACGCCAGCAGGCTTCGGCGCTGCGGATCAGCGGGTGCTGCTCCATCGGGATGTTTTCCCCATACTTCGCCACGGCCTCGGCCATGTTCCGGCGGATGGTGGGCTCATCCTCGGCGTGGATGGCCAGGATCAAATGTGCTTCGCTGAACAGCCGCTCCAAGGTCTCCGGGTTGTCCACCAGCATGTTGCCGGTGCTGCTGCCCAAGAACGCTTTCAGGCCGCACACCGTGCGTGGATCGGTGCGGAGCACTTCGTCCACGTTGGTGTTGCTGGCGCCCATGTAGAAGGAGTAGTTGGCCACGCTGCTGGCCGCGCCCAGCGCGTACTTCGCCTCCAGCAACTCCTGCGTGAGCGTTTGCGGCACGGTGTTGGGCATCTCCATGAAGGTGGTGATGCCGCCGGCCACCGCAGCGGCGGAACCGTGCGCGATGTCTTCCTTGTGCGTGAGGCCGGGCTCGCGAAAGTGTACTTGGTCATCAATGGCGCCGGGAAGCAAGTGCCTGCCTTGCGCGTCGAACTCCTTCACGCCGCTGGCTGCCCCGATGCCTTGCCCAGCCACTTGCTCGATGCGCCCGTTGCGCACCAGCACGTCCGCCTCCGTCACCGTGCCTTCATTCACCACGCGTGCGTTGCGGATCAGCCAGTTGTTCATGGTGCCGGTGCGGGCTTGTGCGCCTGTTTGATGGTGAAGCGCATCTTGATGACGCCAAGGAACGCCTCCCGGAAGATGTTGGCGCTCATCTTGCTCTTGCCCTTCACCCGGTCAATAAAGGTAATGGGCACTTCCCGGATGCGGAAACCGGCGAGCTTCACGCGGTACTTCATTTCGATCTGGAAAGCATAGCCGATGAAGCGGATCTGGTCCAGCGGCAAGGCGCGGAGCGTGTTTGCGCGGTAGCACACGAAGCCTGCGGTGGTGTCGTGAACGCCCAGCCCCAGCACGGCGCGCACGTATTGCGAGGCGCTCCAGCTAAGCAGGATGCGGTTCCACGCCCAATCGTTCACGCGGCCGCCCTTCACGTAGCGCGAGCCCACGCTCATGTCCGCGCCGCCTTCGGCGCATGCGGCATAGAGCCGCAACAGGTCGTCCGGGTTGTGGCTGAAGTCGGCGTCCATCTCGAAGATGAAGCCGTAGTTGCGCTCCAATGCCCAGCGGAACCCCGCGATGTACGCGGTGCCCAAGCCGAGTTTGCCTTTTCGCTCCAGCAGGTGTACCCGCCCGTTTGCACCGGCCTGCACTTCCCGCACAATGGCAGCGGTTCCGTCGGGTGATCCATCATCCACCACCAGCACGTGGAACTCCGGCTGCAGGCCGAGCACATGCGCGAGCATGTCGCGGATGTTCTCCTTTTCGTTGTACGTGGGAATGATAACCAACCGCTCGCTCATGGGCCTTGGGGCGGCAAAGGTGGAGGAAAATCCGGTTCCGCGCCCAACTACCGCACCAGCGTAACGTGGCCCATGTGCTCGAAGCGCGTTTGCGAGGTGATGTCTTGGGCCGTCAACTTCCAGATATAAGCCCCGATTGGAACGGGAATGCCATTGCTGTACTTGCCATCCCATGCGCCATCCCGGTCCTCTGTAGTGAAGACTTCCTTGCCCCAGCGGTCCATGATGATGAAGTGGTAGTCGTTGGGATCAAGCCCGATGGATTCCGGCTTAAACGTATCGTTCACGCCGTCACCGTCAGGGCTGAAGGCATTCGGGACGAACACGGAGGCATGTGACGGCACCAGCAGGTCCATGCAGGCCGTATCCGTGCAGGTGGGCGTGGCATAGGCCACCAGGCACACGGGATATATCTCCTCCACTTCATAAGGGAAGGTGAACTGCGGGTCCACCGCGGAGGAAGTGCCCAGGCCGCCAAAATCCCACAGGTAGGAACCGGCGCCGGTGCTGGTGTTATCGAATGCAGCGGTGGGCCGTAGTGTGCTGATGATGTCATCCACGATGGTGAATGAAGCATCCGGCCGGGTCGCCACTACCACGGGCTGCACCAGGTCCAAGGCCACACTGCAGCCATTACCGGGATCCACCTCAAGATGCACGTTGTAGGTGCCTGGTTCATCGTAGGTGATGGTGATCGGGCCTGGCCCGATGCTGTCCGTTCCGTTGCCGAAATCCCAGTTGCAGACGGCGTTTCCGCTATAACCGCTGGTGAAGGTAACGGCCACGGGGACACATCCTTCGCCCATGATGAAGGACGGTGCGGCCACAGGCAATGGAAGCACTACAACATCCACTTGTGTGCTTACCTGCGGGCAGGGAGCAGGTGCCGTCACCGTGTACACATACGTGCCGCCGGGAGTGTTCACAGGGTCGAAGAGACCGCTGTTGCCGATCGGGGCAGGCCCGCTCCACACCCCTCCCGGATCAGGCGTACCGCCCAACAGGTCCATCAAGGAGAAGGGATCACCGGAGGCGCACAACGTTGTATCGCCGGAGGTACCCGCATTGGCGGCTGGTGCAACGGACATTTCCAAGTTCGCGGAATCCTGCGAGCAGCTTGCCACGGCAGGCAGGTGGTACATATAGATCCCAGGCAATGAAGCTCCCGGATCGAAGATTGCCGCAACCGTGTTTCCGCTTGGCCCGGTCCAATGGCCACCCGCATCGGGGGAACCACCAAGCAGGTTGAACATGTTCACATTGGCTGAGGAACTGCACAATGCGGCTGATGAATCAGCTCCTGCATCCGGCGCCTGGGTCACGGTGACCACCACGGTAGCACTGTCCGCCGGACATGGCACCGGCCCCTGCACCGTGTACGTGTACACGCCGGAAGCAGCCGTAGCGGGATTAAGCATGCCGGGGACCGGGACATGGCCGGGAGCCAGCGTCCAACTTCCGCCTGCATCGGGGCTGCCGGCCAGCATCGTGAACAAGTTCACCGGCATGCCGTTACTGCATACGCCAAAGGCGGAATCCTGTCCTGCATCCACCGCCTGGCTGATGGACACGGTGAGCACTGCGGTGGCATCCGGGCAGGAAGCATTGCCTTGCACGGTGTAGGTGTAAGGTCCGGCATTCGCGGTGTCCGGGCTGAGCATCGTTGAAACCGTTGAACCATCCGGACCGGTCCAAACACCTCCCGATTGGGGGCTACCTGATAAAAGCCCGATCAGGTTCACGGCCGGGCCTGTGTTGCAAAGCGCCACTGCGTTGTTCTGGCCTGCATTCGGGCCGCTCAGTACGGTCATCTGTACCGTGGCGAATGCTGGCGGACAGGCACCGCCTGAAACTTCGTAGGTGTAGGCCCCCTGCATCGAGTTCGCAGGATCAAAGGTCCCGGTTGAAGCATTGCCAATGGGGTTCGTCCAGGTACCACCCGCATTCGGCAATCCCCCGAGCAGACTGAACAGATCAACGGGTGCATCACCGGTACACAGGGTATCAATGGCATCGGTCCCCGCGTTGTGTACTGGCGAAATATCAACCACTACAACAGCAGTGGCATCCACACACGGCGGCGTGGCGGTGAGTGTGTAGGTGTACGTGCCTGCCGTGTTGGTGGCAGGGTCGAACATCCCGCCGACAAGCCCGCCGCTCCACGTGCCGCCCGCGTCCGGCGTGCCGCCCAAGCTGTTGAAGAGATCGACAGCCGCACCATCGCTGCATACGGTCACGTTGCCGTCGGTGCCTGCATCAGGGCTGCCCGTCTCCGTAACCGTCACCGTTGCGCTCGCACTGCCGCACGGCGCGGCGCCCATCACCATGTACACGTACGCACCGGGGTTCATTGTCCCGGGATCGTACATCCCGCCGACCACTGCGCTCGGTCCGCTCCACGCGCCGCCTGCATCGGGCGTGCCGCCCAAGGCCGCGAACAGGCTCGTCGCCGCGCCCTGGTCACAGACCGTCAGGTTGCTGTCCGTGCCCGCATTGGGCGCATTGGTGATCGTGACCGTCACATCGGCGGAAGCACTTTGGCAAGGCGGCGTGGCCGTCAGCGTGTAGGTAAACGTGCCTGCCGCATCGGTGGCCGGATCGAACATCCCGCCGACAAGTCCGCCGCTCCATGTGCCGCCCGCGTCAGGCGTGCCGCCCAAGCTGTTGAAGAGGTCGATCGCCGCACCATCGCTGCACACGGTCACGTTGCCGTCCGTGCCTGCATCGGGGCTGCCCGTCTCCGTAACCGTCACCGTTGCACTCGAACTGCCGCACGGCGCGGCGCCGTTCACCATGTACACGTACGCACCGGGGTTCATGGTCGCGGGATCGTACATCCCGCCGACCACTGTGCTCGGTCCGCTCCATGTTCCGCCCGCGTCAGGCGTGCCGCCCAAGGCCGCGAACAGGCTCGTCGCCGCGCCCTGGTC
>JAFDZY010000365.1 GCA_018266685.1 Bacteroidota bacterium | reverse complement strand
CTCGCGAAGTACACGCTGATCATGGGAGGCACGGGGGCGGCCCAGGGCATGAACAGCGTGGCGATGCAGCAGGGCGGGCTTGGATTGATCCTGTCGATCCTGTTGATCACGGTCCCGCCGATGGCTGCGCAGTTCTTCCAGGGGACGATTGGCGGGGCGTTTAGCCAGTACTCGATGTTCGGGAATACCGGGGGTGATCGTGGGGCGGCGGCGCAGCCGAGAGATTCGTTTGGAAATCCGGTTGGAGGCCAGTGGGAGGCCTCAAAAGGCAGCCACAATAACGATGCATTGACTAACAATCCTGTTCCTGCATACGCGTCAAAACAACGAGTAACTGACAATCAATCAACAATTGATACAGACGTCGTTAAGAAGTAAGTCGGTCAAATCCAGTAGAGATAGCCTGTAGTGAATGGAGGTTGATCATGAGCAAGATTTTATTGATTACATTGCTATTGTTGACCTCGTCTGGTGCGTATGCCCAATCGGGCGCAGCGGGTTGCCCACCGGGAATGGTGCCTGGGCCAGGTCGCTGTTACGGTCCAAATGAGTTGCCTCAGCAGCAACAGGAAACGCCTTCATACACGGGGCCACTTTGGCAGGACCGGTATGGGGCTGTAGCGAGCGACAATACTGGTGCAGGCGGAGTAGCCGAAAATATGAGCAGTGCACGAGCTGCGCGGAAAAAAGCGCTTCATGACTGCGGACAAAAAGGCTGCAAAGTGAATTTTGAAGTGCGGAATGCGTGCCTTGTTCAGGCTTGGGGAGGTGGCGTGAGTGGTTTCGCAGGCCGCCCAGATTTACATGAGGCAAGTGAAAGTGCAGTAGAGACATGTCGCAATGCGGGTGGGGTGGACTGCAAGATCATTTACAGCGCCTGCAGCCTCCCTGTGAGAATCCGCTGATGCGTGCCTTCTCAGTCCTCTTTTTGAGTCTGGCTGTCGTGGCATGCAAGCCACAATCGCCCTCCACGAATAGCACTCTTTCGGCCCATTCCACCTCCGCAGCCACTACAGATGCCGCCCACACCGGGCAGCCGGCACGCCTAGTCGAGAACGATGTGGCGACATGCCCAGCGGCGGACTTCAACGGCTTCGCGGAGAAGTTCGCAAGCAGCATTTCGGTGCAGGCGAAATACACGCATTGGCCTTTGGAGTCGACATCAATCGATGCGGCCGCGACGCCCGAGCCCAAACCGGTCACGAAGCAGTTGTCCGAGCAGGAAGCCTCCTACCCGTTGCTGATGGCCTTCGATCGCGCGAAGCGGGAAGGGCAGTCCGTCGAGGTGACTCAGGTCCCTCCGGATGGTGCACAGATTCACTACACCAAGCCCGATACCGATTACAGCATTCGCTACCTGTTCAAGCGACAGGGGGCGTGCTGGCAGTTGGTCGCCATCAAGGATGAATCGCTATGAATGTTCGATGGCTGTTGATTGGACCTTTCGCGATGCTGGCATTGACGGCGTGCGGGCCTCGTGGCGATGCAGCTGCTGTCGACAGCGGCCGTGCCGCCAAGACGAATCAAGCAACAGGAGAGGGGAAACCGGTGGAAACAGCATTGAAGAACCCTGGCACCAGAGTGTCGGGGCTGGATGCACTGCTTCGTGACAAACCGTCCTATGCGGATGCGAGGCAGGCGCTGATTTCAGCAGGCTGGGTTCCGGTTGCCGATCCCAACAGCAAGGAAAACGTCATCGGTTCGAACTGGAAAGAAATCTGCGCCGCCGACCCCGAACAATGCGAGGTTTGCGACAAGCTTCCCGAGCTGGCGAGCGCCAGTGCGGATGGGCAAGCCTTGATGCGCTTTCGCGATCCGGATAGTGGAGGAGTCATCGCGGTGCATGCGACGGGCATGCTGTCCGATTACGCGGTATCTGGCCCCGATTCCCGCCTGTCGTACATGGGATGGAGCAAGGAGGAGCCAAGCTCGCCGCATTAACCATATTCACGTCCGGGAGACCGGACGCGAGAGGGCGCAAGAGGCGCTCGCCGGATCGCTGAACAAGGGCGATCCGGTCGCGAATCCCACGATTCGCTGCGATCGCGTCACGTTCAGGAGGAACAGGCCGTTCGCTTCCCCCTACTTGTGTATATGGAGATTTGAAGATGCCTAACAATCCGTTGTATGACTTGATGCACCAGGGCGAGTCCGGAACGCCCGGCTACAATGCTTATAACCGTGGAACGCACTGGGACGCGCACAAGCAAAAGAACGTGCTGGTGGGAGCCGATCATCCGATCGATTTTTCAAGGCTGACGCTTGGGCAAGTGATGGACATGCAGGCACTCCCTGCTCGCGATTCGGACCGGCTGTTTGCGGTTGGCAAATACCAGGTCATTCCGAAAACGCTGGAAAATGCGGTGCGCACGTTGCACCTCGATCGCAATCAGCCGTTCAGCCATGAGATGCAGGACCGTGTCTTTTCCGAATACCTCATCAGGGATAAACGGACTCCCGTCCGCGACTACCTGATGGGCAAAGAGGGGGCGACCCTTCAATCTGCCCAGCATTCGCTTGCCCAGGAATGGGCGAGCTTTCCAGACCCTGCAAAGAATGGTGCGAGCTACTACAGCAAGGACGGGGTGAACAAGGCCCACATCTCGCTGGACCAGTCTGCCAATGCCTTGAAGGAAATGCGTGCAAGTTACAAGGCGGCGATCGATCACGGAAAATCCCCGGAACAAGCATGGGCGGCCATGGTCGGCGGGGAGGGGCGCACCCAAGACGCAACTTCAAACCCGCAAACGGCGCGAGCACATCCCGCCAACGGTTCGGGATTCCAGGCGGCAATGAACACCATCCTGCCCGGACAAAACGGCATCACGCCGCATATCACCGGGCACTATGGGGAGCATCGCGGCGCGAAAGGTCCGCACGGGGGCGTCGATTTCAATTATGTCGGCGGCCAGAACGGACTCAACCTGCGTCATCCGCAAGTGCATTCCCCGGTATCCGGTGTGGTGGAGGTGACGGGTGGCCAATACGGGACGGTGGGTATCCGCGACAAGGATGGCAATCTGCACCAGCTGCTTCACCTGCAGTCGCAGTCGGTGAAGGTTGGCGACAAGGTTGAACCCGGACAAGTTATCGGCACGATGGGTGGCCGTGGGCCGCACGGTGCGCATGATTACGCGCAGCACGTGCACTACCAAATGAAGGACAAGGCCGGGCACTTGATGAGTCCCGAGATCTACTGGGCCGAGCATCGCATCCAGGGCGGTAACGGTCCTCTAGTTGCGACAGCTGCCGGCGCATCGTCCATTGCGACCAAGGGCAATGCGGGACTCGCAGGCAAGGACGCGATCGAATTACAGACCGCGCTGAACGACCTTGGATACGTCGGCAAGGACGGCAAGGTGCTGGAGACGCGCTCAGGCATCATCGGGTCGAATACCGGACATGCGCTACGTGAATTCCAATCCGCCCACGGCCTGAAAGTGGACGGCATCGTCGGTCCAAAAACCCAGGAAGCGCTGAAACACGCCAAAGACCACCCGCTGATCAACGAAGCCGGCCATCCCTCCCACGGCATGTACGAGCAGATCAAGGCCCAGACCGACAAGCTCGGTGGTGCCAAGGCGCTCGGGTTCCACAGCGACAAGGAATACACCAAGGCCCTCGCCAACATGACCTGGCAGGCGAAGTTGTCGGGCATGACGCAGGTCGACCATGTGGTTGAAACCACCAACGGGCACAACCTGGTGATGATCCAGGGCGGGCTGCGCGATCCCGCCCAGCAGCGTGAGGTCAGCAACAAGGCGCAGGCGGCGCAGGTGCCGGTGGAGCAGAGCACGCAGCAGTTGCAGCAGGACGTGTTGCAGAT
>JAFDZY010000364.1 GCA_018266685.1 Bacteroidota bacterium | reverse complement strand
TCCGAACGAAACAAAGAGACTGACCCCGCCAAGCTGGGCGCCGCCAAGGATTTCGACATCACCGTCAACGACATCGAGATCGCCGCCGGCGCAGGCTTCGTAGTGCCCATCCTCGGCAAAATGATTCGCATGCCCGGCCTGCCCGAAATACCGGCCAGCGAAGCCATGGACATCGACGCCAACGGCGTGGCGACCGGGCTGAACTGAGGAATGCCGCGCGGAGCGCGGACGGCAATGCCCTTAACAGCAACCGCCGCAGGCGTGGGTTTTCCAGTGGGGCCCGGAGGGCTCCGCTGGAAAACCCATGGTTGTGATCTGCTTTCAATTCTTTCCTTTGTGGGTAGCTGATCCAACCATCATTGAGCACCACGATGCTCTTGGCGTGTTGTGATCTGCTTTCAATTCTTTCCTTTGTGGGTAGCTGATCCAACGCCAGCTTCTTGAAGGCATCGGCCTTGGTGGTTGTGATCTGCTTTCAATTCTTTCCTTTGTGGGTAGCTGATCCAACTGCAGCGCAGGATACGACTTGAACTGCCTGGTTGTGATCTGCTTTCAATTCTTTCCTTTGTGGGTAGCTGATCCAACGCATAAAGGCCGCCACATTGGCCCGTGCCCGTTGTGATCTGCTTTCAATTCTTTCCTTTGTGGGTAGCTGATCCAACGGTCACCTGCATTTGCACCCGCTCTTCCTCGTTGTGATCTGCTTTCAATTCTTTCCTTTGTGGGTAGCTGATCCAACGGCGCGTCTGTGGCTGGCCGATGACGGGACGTTGTGATCTGCTTTCAATTCTTTCCTTTGTGGGTAGCTGATCCAACTGGTTTCCTTCACGATGGTGCGGCTGCCTAGTTGTGATCTGCTTTCAATTCTTTCCTTTGTGGGTAGCTGATCCAACGCCCGGCGGAACCGGGAACCAACACCAACGGTTGTGATCTGCTTTCAATTCTTTCCTTTGTGGGTAGCTGATCCAACCCGGAATGTTTCAACTTGTGTCAAGATGTGGTTGTGATCTGCTTTCAATTCTTTCCTTTGTGGGTAGCTGATCCAACGATCCACGTTCCGTTGAGCCGTTCACCAGTGTTGTGATCTGCTTTCAATTCTTTCCTTTGTGGGTAGCTGATCCAACGTCTGCGCGTTTGATGTTGAGGGCGGCGAGTTGTGATCTGCTTTCAATTCTTTCCTTTGTGGGTAGCTGATCCAACGCCAGCAGGGCCAGCATGCCCAGCATCACGGTTGTGATCTGCTTTCAATTCTTTCCTTTGTGGGTAGCTGATCCAACGCGCGTCGATCTGCCGCTGTATGGCTGCTAGTTGTGATCTGCTTTCAATTCTTTCCTTTGTGGGTAGCTGATCCAACGAATGGGGCCAACCGTTGCGCACGATGCCCGTTGTGATCTGCTTTCAATTCTTTCCTTTGTGGGTAGCTGATCCAACTTTCAAGGAGAATTGCGTTCAAACATACCTGTTGTGATCTGCTTTCAATTCTTTCCTTTGTGGGTAGCTGATCCAACACATCAGAACAACACACCACAATGGCAAAGGTTGTGATCTGCTTTCAATTCTTTCCTTTGTGGGTAGCTGATCCAACTTGACCATCCATGAGAAACGCTGCATACCTGTTGTGATCTGCTTTCAATTCTTTCCTTTGTGGGTAGCTGATCCAACTGAACAAGGCCAAGGGAGACTTGACTGCATTGTTGTGATCTGCTTTCAATTCTTTCCTTTGTGGGTAGCTGATCCAACGCCCCGATTGCCAAATTGAGAGGCTGTGCAGTTGTGATCTGCTTTCAATTCTTTCCTTTGTGGGTAGCTGATCCAACTCGCAGGTGTCAGAAGGGCTCATCCGAATAGTTGTGATCTGCTTTCAATTCTTTCCTTTGTGGGTAGCTGATCCAACTGCGTGTGGATGCGCCTCTCAATTCCGCAGTTGTGATCTGCTTTCAATTCTTTCCTTTGTGGGTAGCTGATCCAACTGCGGTGTATGCCGATGCTCATGGCCGCCTGTTGTGATCTGCTTTCAATTCTTTCCTTTGTGGGTAGCTGATCCAACTGCATACGGGACATTTAGTTTTGAATACAGGTTGTGATCTGCTTTCAATTCTTTCCTTTGTGGGTAGCTGATCCAACCGGAAGTTCTGCGTTGATCGTGTTTACGCAGTTGTGATCTGCTTTCAATTCTTTCCTTTGTGGGTAGCTGATCCAACTCCTGTTTGTTCATGCTGCGAAGGTTCAATGTTGTGATCTGCTTTCAATTCTTTCCTTTGTGGGTAGCTGATCCAACAGGAACCTGCGCTGCGTGGGGTTTGATTCGGTTGTGATCTGCTTTCAATTCTTTCCTTTGTGGGTAGCTGATCCAACAGAAGGCGGCCAGCATAATTGGTAAAACGAGTTGTGATCTGCTTTCAATTCTTTCCTTTGTGGGTAGCTGATCCAACGGAGGCCGCCGTGCGCCTTGTTACAGCGCAGTTGTGATCTGCTTTCAATTCTTTCCTTTGTGGGTAGCTGATCCAACAGCCAAGGGCATGGTGATTCCCGCAAGTAGGTTGTAATCTGCTTTCAATTCTTTCCTTTGTGGGTAGCTGATCCAACGAAAAAGTATGGATGGTTTGCGGGGGAGCTGTTGTGATCTGCTTTCAATTCTTTCCTTTGTGGGTAGCTGATCCAACTCGGCGGCTACAATGGCGACTATGCCGTTGGTTGTGATCTGCTTTCAATTCTTTCCTTTGTGGGTAGCTGATCCAACGTTGGATAGCTGCTGTGTCCACCCGAACAGTTGTGATCTGCTTTCAATTCTTTCCTTTGTGGGTAGCTGATCCAACGCCTGATCCCAAAAGCGAAACAGAAAAGAGTTGTGATCTGCTTTCAATTCTTTCCTTTGTGGGTAGCTGATCCAACCCGGACTGGATATATAACACGGACGAACAAGTTGTGATCTGCTTTCAATTCTTTCCTTTGTGGGTAGCTGATCCAACTGTTGCCGCCACCTTCAGCGATCATCTTCTGTTGTGATCTGCTTTCAATTCTTTCCTTTGTGGGTAGCTGATCCAACGTAGATGTTGTTTTCATGCCGGTCCTTCGGGTTGTGATCTGCTTTCAATTCTTTCCTTTGTGGGTAGCTGATCCAACATGACGTGCCCAAGAAGTTCAACTTTGAGAGTTGTGATCTGCTTTCAATTCTTTCCTTTGTGGGTAGCTGATCCAACGGCCTCCGTGAATTGCCCCGACACCATGGCGTTGTGATCTGCTTTCAATTCTTTCCTTTGTGGGTAGCTGATCCAACTACAAGTACTATCCATCAGATAGCACAGGAGTTGTGATCTGCTTTCAATTCTTTCCTTTGTGGGTAGCTGATCCAACTATCTCCATTTCGTTCGCTTTCATTGCCTTGTTGTGATCTGCTTTCAATTCTTTCCTTTGTGGGTAGCTGATCCAACTGGTGCGCTAATATAGCGTTACTTTGCTTGGTTGTGATCTGCTTTCAATTCTTTCCTTTGTGGGTAGCTGATCCAACGCATCAAAGCCAAGGCTATGCAGGCGATCGGTTGTGATCTGCTTTCAATTCTTTCCTTTGTGGGTAGCTGATCCAACACATAAGGTCGCTACGAATGGCGTCATGGCGTTGTGATCTGCTTTCAATTCTTTCCTTTGTGGGTAGCTGATCCAACGCCATCGTATAAGCTACGCGGTCTGGGTGCGTTGTGATCTGCTTTCAATTCTTTCCTTTGTGGGTAGCTGATCCAACGTATGGGCCGTTGACAAATGAGCATCGTGCGTTGTGATCTGCTTTCAATTCTTTCCTTTGTGGGTAGCTGATCCAACACTCCCAGAACTCAGGGCTTGTCGCGTTGAGTTGTGATCTGCTTTCAATTCTTTCCTTTGTGGGTAGCTGATCCAACCGTAGCTCATCGTTTCAGCCTTTCCCTCCAGTTGTGATCTGCTTTCAATTCTTTCCTTTGTGGGTAGCTGATCCAACGAGTTGCCGAACTACAAGCTCTCACAGTCCGTTGTGATCTGCTTTCAATTCTTTCCTTTGTGGGTAGCTGATCCAACAGACTTCCTTCGCAGCCGAAGCGTCCAACGGTTGTGATCTGCTTTCAATTCTTTCCTTTGTGGGTAGCTGATCCAACGTGCAGGCGTACCGGCGGCGTAGCTCCACTGTTGTGATCTGCTTTCAATTCTTTCCTTTGTGGGTAGCTGATCCAACCCTTGGCCGCTTGCACCACGGCGGGGCCGTGTTGTGATCTGCTTTCAATTCTTTCCTTTGTGGGTAGCTGATCCAACGCAAAGCGAGTAGTTGTTCCTTCCTCTGGTGTTGTGATCTGCTTTCAATTCTTTCCTTTGTGGGTAGCTGATCCAACGCCTACGCCGTGGAGTTGATCGTGACCACCGTTGTGATCTGCTTTCAATTCTTTCCTTTGTGGGTAGCTGATCCAACCGGAGGCAAGTTCGCCGAGTGCATTGCCAAGTTGTGATCTGCTTTCAATTCTTTCCTTTGTGGGTAGCTGATCCAACTTTTATTTGGTGGTTCTGTTCCTATCGCCTGTTGTGATCTGCTTTCAATTCTTTCCTTTGTGGGTAGCTGATCCAACTTTGCGTGTTTATGCCAGGCGGGCATAGCAGTTGTGATCTGCTTTCAATTCTTTCCTTTGTGGGTAGCTGATCCAACACTGGCTTCTGTGTGCTGTGACCCGTATCAGTTGTGATCTGCTTTCAATTCTTTCCTTTGTGGGTAGCTGATCCAACGGTCTCAAGCTCTTTTTTCTGATCAGGTGTGTTGTGATCTGCTTTCAATTCTTTCCTTTGTGGGTAGCTGATCCAACGATGGCCGCTTGGCCCTTATGATCGCCAACGTTGTGATCTGCTTTCAATTCTTTCCTTTGTGGGTAGCTGATCCAACTTGATATTGCCGCTGACTCCATCTTCATCTGTTGTGATCTGCTTTCAATTCTTTCCTTTGTGGGTAGCTGATCCAACATGTCTTGTTGAGTTCCGCGCGGCGCGCGCGTTGTGATCTGCTTTCAATTCTTTCCTTTGTGGGTAGCTGATCCAACGTTTGGGTTCGTTGACGGGTCAAAGATAGAGTTGTGATCTGCTTTCAATTCTTTCCTTTGTGGGTAGCTGATCCAACGTAGCCGGTAAGGGTCATCCCGCGCCGGATGTTGTGATCTGCTTTCAATTCTTTCCTTTGTGGGTAGCTGATCCAACATCTAGACCTGCCCATGCCACCCGCCGCCGGTTGTGATCTGCTTTCAATTCTTTCCTTTGTGGGTAGCTGATCCAACAGGGCGGCTGGTGAATGCCTTGCCGCCCTTAGTTGTGATCTGCTTTCAATTCTTTCCTTTGTGGGTAGCTGATCCAACTCTTTCACGGCTTTCGCCGCGTCACTTGCGGTTGTGATCTGCTTTCAATTCTTTCCTTTGTGGGTAGCTGATCCAACCGGCACCTTAACACCAACATTTCAAATGGAGTTGTGATCTGCTTTCAATTCTTTCCTTTGTGGGTAGCTGATCCAACAGCTCCACCGAAAGCCCTCTTTGCTGTTCGTTGTGATCTGCTTTCAATTCTTTCCTTTGTGGGTAGCTGATCCAACCAATAGGTATCACCACTTCGTGGACTGGAAGTTGTGATCTGCTTTCAATTCTTTCCTTTGTGGGTAGCTGATCCAACCGTCTATTGGTATCGCCCTCATTGCTGTGCGTTGTGATCTGCTTTCAATTCTTTCCTTTGTGGGTAGCTGATCCAACAAAATGAGCACCAGCAGCAGCATCACTTCTGTTGTGATCTGCTTTCAATTCTTTCCTTTGTGGGTAGCTGATCCAACCACGTCCCATCGTCCCAGCCGTAGACCCCGGTTGTGATCTGCTTTCAATTCTTTCCTTTGTGGGTAGCTGATCCAACGCTCGCATAGAGCCAGTCGCCATTGGGGCGGTTGTGATCTGCTTTCAATTCTTTCCTTTGTGGGTAGCTGATCCAACCGGCTGCTTTTGTGTACTTCATTGCCTTTGGTTGTGATCTGCTTTCAATTCTTTCCTTTGTGGGTAGCTGATCCAACACATTCTCATGTCCGGTAGTTCGCCTATGCGTTGTGATCTGCTTTCAATTCTTTCCTTTGTGGGTAGCTGATCCAACGCTGGGCGTAGTTCAGTTCGACGCGGAAACGTTGTGATCTGCTTTCAATTCTTTCCTTTGTGGGTAGCTGATCCAACTGCCCTCGCACAGATATAGCGCCGCGAACAGTTGTGATCTGCTTTCAATTCTTTCCTTTGTGGGTAGCTGATCCAACTGGCGATGAAAGTGTCAAGCAAACAGTGGAGTTGTGATCTGCTTTCAATTCTTTCCTTTGTGGGTAGCTGATCCAACGTCAGACCAGGATGGCGGCACATGGGATGTGTTGTGATCTGCTTTCAATTCTTTCCTTTGTGGGTAGCTGATCCAACCGCTGGCCTCTTGCCTTGCGCATCGCTGCGGTTGTGATCTGCTTTCAATTCTTTCCTTTGTGGGTAGCTGATCCAACTCCACCCTCCCCGCATTGGCGATCACCGAGTTGTGATCTGCTTTCAATTCTTTCCTTTGTGGGTAGCTGATCCAACGTTTCCAGCGCGTGGTCTGCCCGATGCGCGGTTGTGATCTGCTTTCAATTCTTTCCTTTGTGGGTAGCTGATCCAACACCGTCAGAGCGGACACGCCGAAGCGCATCGTTGTGATCTGCTTTCAATTCTTTCCTTTGTGGGTAGCTGATCCAACACACCTGGGTGAAAACAGAAGTGGCCGCAGGTTGTGATCTGCTTTCAATTCTTTCCTTTGTGGGTAGCTGATCCAACCTTCTTCCGCTTGTATTCGTTCTTGTCGTGTTGTGATCTGCTTTCAATTCTTTCCTTTGTGGGTAGCTGATCCAACAAGCCTTGCCCATGGCCGTTGGCTGCCGTTGTTGTGATCTGCTTTCAATTCTTTCCTTTGTGGGTAGCTGATCCAACCTGCCGTGCTTGGCTATGCCGCGCTTGTCCGTTGTGATCTGCTTTCAATTCTTTCCTTTGTGGGTAGCTGATCCAACCCCTGCCCGCGTTTCCCGCCCTGCCCGCATGTTGTGATCTGCTTTCAATTCTTTCCTTTGTGGGTAGCTGATCCAACTGAGGTGAACACGCTGCACGACAAGGGCTTGTTGTGATCTGCTTTCAATTCTTTCCTTTGTGGGTAGCTGATCCAACTCGATGCTCGGAAAGGCTACGGGGACAAGGGAACCGGACGATTCAGGCCCGGAAAAATTCTGAAGGAGTGGAGGTCGGGGCCAAGGGCCCCGCCTTCATTTTTCAGAACAGCTCCAATTGTTGGGGTGTGTCGATCTCGTCCACCTGTTTGGTGTTCAGGTAGATCTCCATGCTGCCGAACTGCTTGTCCGTAACGGCCAGTATGTTCACCATGCCATGGGGCGGCAACAGCGCCAGTACGCGCTTACGGTGGGCCTCCCCGTTCTCCTTGCTGGCGCAATGCCGCAGGTAGATGGAGAACTGCATCATGGTGAAGCCGTGCTCCAGCAGCCGCTTCCGGAACTGCGCAGCGTTCTGGCGGTCTCTTTTGGTCTCCGTGGGCAGGTCGAACATCACGAACAGCCACATCACGCGGTAGGCACTGTAACGATCATGGCTCATGCCGGCTTGGGCAAAGCCAAGGCCGTGCCAGAACCCAGGAAGGCCCGTGCCAGCGAGGCGGTGGTCTCGCTCACGGCCACCATCAGCGGTCGCTTCTTGCCGCCCATGTCCACATCCAGCGTGGGGGTGCGCAGCAGGGTGATCTTGTCCTCCTGGTCCAGTTCGCTGCGGTCCAAGGGCCGATCCTGCACGATGCCTGCCACCACGTGGTCCACCAGGGGACGATAGGGTTCCATCATATCATCGGCTAAGCAGTAGGCGTTGTACCGGTTGCGGTGGAAAAGGCCCAGGGTGGGGTGCAGGCCGCTGCCCGCCAAGGCACGCGCCATGGTGGCCCGCAGGATGGCATAGCCGTAGTTCAGCAAGTTGTTGGGGTAAGGGCCGGCCGGGTCGCGCAGGAAATCCGGTATGCGTTTGAACGCGCGCGGCCAGTAGTACACGGCGGCGGCGCCTTCGCGGTTATCGGAATCGCCGCTACGCACCTCTTGTGCCAGTTTCTGCAGCCTTCCCCCATCCTGGCCCATGGCGTCCAGCACGGCCGCCTGGTTGCCGATCTTAGCTTTGACCACCTGCTGCCAAAGCTGCTTCTTCAAGGGTTTGGGCGCCTCGGCCTGCGCAATGAAGGTCTCCGTTTGGGTGCTGTGCCCCACGAAATTCAGCAACATGCCCGCCGGATGGTGCTTCTCATCGCAATTCACCACGGCCACGTTGTGCTCCAGCAGTTTGGCCAACAGGCCCTGCGTCACCGTTACCTGCTCGTGCTCCATCAGCAGCAGGCCCATGTCCTCGATCGGTACTGTCTTGCCCGCATCGCCTTCGATCAATTTGCTGCGCACCAGCATCTGCCCCAGCTTCAGCGAAAGGTGGCAGGGCGTGGTGATGGCGATGGTGCGCTTGATCATGGCTCAGTATTCGCCAACGTGGACGATGCGGCCCAAGTGGTCCATACGGACCTTCTGAATGCCCTTCAGGTCCTTTAGCCCTTTGATCTTGTAAAACGTGGTGTTTTGGAGTTCCTTGGCGTTGTTCAGCTGGGATTCAAAATGGTGCCGGAACTGGTAGTCCCGGATGACAATATTGCCATATTCGCTGCGTGCTAGGGACTGTACGCGGAAGAGGTTGGGTGCTAGCTGTCTTGAATTGGCGGGATCCATCAGATCCACGGCTTTTGGATCAAACCTCTTCTCCTTGTTCGGGAACACGAACATTTCGTTTTGCTTCATGGTGAAGAGGAAGGTCCAGCCCTGGTCGGCGTTCAGGTGGCGGTCGATCACGGGTAGCCCGTGCAACCTGCGGGTAACGGCCTCGAAGAAGGAGACCACCTGCTCCTGCAAGTTGCCCTCGGCATCGCGGTAGATGGCCACGTGGTGGTTGTTGCCGGTCTGCACGTAGTTGGTGGGGATCTCTTGGCCATCAGCATCCAGGATCGGCTTGCCGTGGTGGTCGCGTTTGGTATGGAGCGCCTCGGCATTGCTTACCCCGGTGATGGTAACGCGCTTCAATTGGGCGCCATTCTTGCCGTTCAGCCAGATCGGGTCTTCCTCTAGGTTGGAGAAGGCCTTTTTGGCATCCCCGCCGAACCTTCGCAATCGTTCTTCCAGCAGTCGTTTGGCCCGGCCGTCGATCACCTTGTCCAACCGCAGGTCCGGGGTGATGTCCTTGCGGATGGTGAACTGCTCTTCCATTTGAACGAGCTTGACCTTTTCCGGTACTTGCTCTTTGTGCTGCTCATCCAACCAAACGGGGTTCTTGGCAAGGGCGTTCTTGCCACCGAAGGCTTTTTTGGGGTCGCCGCCGCCCACCGCGTGGAGCCGATGCAACAAGGCTTGCCGATGGCTCTTGATAGCAACTTGTGCAATGGTGGCCTGGTCGAAGCTGGGCCCCACCTTTACCTCCGTGGTGACATAGAACTTCTTTTTGCCGTACACGGTCTCCTTGTGCAGTTGGCCGCGCGGGGTCAGCTCCACCTTGCGGAAGTGGCCGTTCCTTGTCTTGCTCTTGTTCACGTTGCGGGTGGCCACCTTGTTCTTGGCCTTGAAGCTCACCAGGATGCTTTCCAAATGCTGCTTCACTTGGGCGCGTAACTGGTCCAGCGGAATGGGCGGGTTGAACAGGCGGCGCTTCTTGCTGTCCACGTAGGTCTCCTTGTTCTCGATGGCGAGGATCACCTTGTGCTTCTTGTGGTCCTCATCGCGCCGGGCATTCAGGTAGTTGAGGTATTGGATGTGGCTGGGCCGGGTGAAGGCCACGGCAAGTGCGTCCATGGCGTGGTGCCGGTGGTCGTTGCGCTTGGTCCAGTCCTTGATCTTGGGCACCTCGCCGCCGTCCTTGTTCTTTTCGGTGTAGGTAAGTCCGGCTTTCTCGTACTTGCCCCAGTTCAGTTCCTGCAACACGTCGATCAATTGCCAGTCCTGGCGCAGGCGGTCGGTTACGCTGCCGGTGGTGGGGGTTACGGTGCGGGCCACCTGCCGCAGCATGCCCAAGGCCACACGCGTGATGTACTGGGTGTTGCGCAGGTCGCGGTCGATGAAGCCGTCCGGTATGTCGGCTTCCTTCATCAACAGTTTCTTGAACTTCCCCGGGCTTTCCTTCTTGAAGAACCGCTCCGCGCGTGCCTTGTACTGGGCCACCTGCTCGCTGTCCGGCCCATACTTGGTTTCCATGTAATCCATGGCCGTGGCGTTGCCTTTCTCCAGGTTCACACTGCGCAGTTCGATGGTCTTGTTGCTAAAACTGTCGTCGAACAGACGTGCCTGGGGGATGATGTGCTCGATGTCGTAGTCCTTGCTGAAGAGCTTTTCCTTGGGGACCTCCACGCCGGAGTACAGCGTTTTGAACCCGTTCTCCTTCAACTCCTCCCAGAGCTTGTACTTGATGATGTCGTTGCGGGTGATGCGCACACCGGTGTTGAAGGGGTGGAGTTCGGCTATTTTGCTGCGGATGCCATCGTGCGTCCGGTTGGCCGCGTCGATGCTCTTGGTCATTTCCTCGCGTTCCTTGGCGCTCTTCTTCAGTTCGCGGGCCATTTCCACACGGATCTCATCGGGCCGCCCGTACACCTCGATCACCTTGTTCACCACGTGTGCCATCTGGTTCAGGATCTTCTCCACCACGGGGTTGCGCAAGGCGCCTTTGGGCAGGATCTCCAGTGCGTCGATCAATTCGCGTGCTTCATTCTCCTCGGCGTTCACCGAATGCGAGTGGTTGTACCCGGCCAGTTGGCAGGCCACGTCGTAGATCTCCCCTTCCTTCAGGTGCGGCAGGATCTTCTTGATTGCCCGCGCGCTCAAGCTGCCATGGTCGTCCTCGAAGTGCATCTTGCACAGGATCTCCGCGCATTCCCGGTTGAAACCGAATTTGGCCCCAAGCTGCTTGATCAATCGCTCATTGCCGGTGCGCGACTTGTTGTCGCTCTCGTAGGAGTACAGCAAGTGCCACAGTGCGTACGCGGGCTGCTGCTCGAACGCCTTTCCGGCCAGGGTGGCGTCGAAGTGCAGGATCCCGGTTTTCGCGCCCAAGGTGTTCAACACGGCCTCCACGGTGCTTGCCCGTTCTTCGGCGGGTAGCTCGGCGAGGTCCACATCGTCGTGGCCGGAAACGGCGAGCATCGCCCCGAAGGCTTCCATGTACTTCTCGTTGGTGCGGTTCCCTTCCAGCTTCTTGAAGTTCACCTTCCATTCCTTGGGCTTGAGTCCGATGGCTTTCAGGGCATCGGCTGCGGTGAGTTCCTTCGTCCAACTGAGTTCGGAGAAGAGCTTCGCTTTGTATTCCGGACCGAGGCACCACGCTTTGCCTTTGCGTACGATGCCGTTCTCCGAGCGCTCATCGCCGGTTCCGTCTTTTCCTTCGTGGATCAGCTCCACATTGTTCAGCACCTGCCAGATCCGGAATTCCTGGAACAAGGGCGAGGCTTTGGGGCACACGCGCGGCCCCACCTTGCGCATCTTCGGCTTGCCGTCCTTGGTCATTGCCGGTTGTCCGTTCTCGTCGATCACCGGCTTCTTCACGCCTTCAAATTCGCACACGGCCAACTGGCCCTTCTGCGACTTCAAGCGGCGCTGGTAGAAGATCACCGTGTCGCGCACATCGTGCTTGAGTTCAGGGGTGAGCAGCGGATGCGCCTCCTTTTGCACTTCCCAGATCCGCTCGAATTCATCCAAATAATCCTGCCGGTAGAATACTTGGCCCTTCAGGCGGGTGTGTGGATCGGTCTGGATCTGCTTGTACAGGAACTGCCCCACGGTCAGGTCCTGGATGATCAGCTGTTTGCTGCGGTCACTGATGGCGCCCAAGAGCCCGCTGGAGGTGGAGATAGACCCGTTCACCTGTTGAACGACCACGGCCAATTGTTCCAGGTCCAACTTCTTGCTGAGCGCATCTGCCCGCCATTGGTAGTCTTCCACCTTCTGCTCCAAGCCCTTCGTGGTGCGCTTTACACCGACCAGTCCCCAAGGCTCTTTCAGGATGGCCCATGTGGCCTTCTGGTTCTTGCCCGCGATCTTCTCCAGCAGTTCGTGGGGCAGCAGCTCGCCATGGAACTCCCGCTGCTTGTTCCAGATCCGCTCCAGCTCCGCTTTCAGGTCGGAACGATAGAAGTCCGGGATGTGGCGCTTGCCAGCCTTCAGGCGTTGCAATCCATACTGCCCGCAGGTGAGGTCGTTGTCGTACAACTCCTTCGCGATGGCCATGCCATCAATGGCCTGCCCGTCATCCTCGTCCTTGGCTTTGCGGTTGCTTTTGTAGCCGCGCTTCTTGTTGATCGCCAGCAGAACGCGGGCGAAAGCTTCCAATGGGATCGGGTTGTTCGCCGCCTCTGCGCGCAAGGCCCATAACGAGTGCGTGCTGTTGCTGCCGGTCTCCGTTAGGACCGTATCATCTGTGATGAGGCCGTGCTGCTTCAGCAGTTGCAGCAGGTGCTTCCGGCGGTCCTGGTAGCGGTCCAAGTTCCGGCGCATGCCGCGTTTCAGCGTCCGGTCCGCGTTGGTGGAAAGTGGCCTGCCTTTCTCGAAGTCGGTTTGTTCGTCCA
The DNA here is from genome assembly GCA_018266685.1 of Bacteroidota bacterium. Taxonomy (GTDB): domain Bacteria; phylum Bacteroidota; class Bacteroidia; order Flavobacteriales_F; family PHOS-HE28; genus PHOS-HE28. The sequence continues at coordinate 462 of JAFDZY010000364.1, read as the reverse complement.
CGGTAAGGGGCACCACGCGAACACCCGTGCCAACGATCGAGGCCTGTTCGGTTTCGGTTTCCGCTTCATTGATCACGGCCCATCCGATAGAAGTGGTGCCGAGGTCCAATCCCAAGATCTTTTTCATGTGGTGGTGGTTGTCTATATTTGTGCCAAGAATTGAAGCAGATCACAATAAGGGTTTATCCCGTTGTGTGAACATTCACTCGGCCCGGCATCAGCAATGTTGCCGGGTCGCTTATTTCGTAACCTGCCATGCGGCCTAATGTAGTTGTTGGGAGTGATTTAATGGTTGCAACACCGTCAGGGTTGAAGTACTAATAAGGTGTTACCCCCCCCCCGCCCCACCAAAAGGGGCCGCCCCATCGGGCGGCCCCTTTCCTTGGGCTGATGGTGCTTGGCCACTTATTCCACCACCAGGCGCTGTACGCCGTGGCTGCCGTCCTTCGCGGCGATATGCAC
>JAFDZY010000363.1 GCA_018266685.1 Bacteroidota bacterium | reverse complement strand
TTGTGCAGGAAGGCATCAATGCGGCCCTTGCCCTTGGCGCGGCCCAGGGTGATGAACCGCTCAATGGAGAAGATGAGCACCAGAAGCACAATGGTGAAAAGAATGGGCACAATGAAGCCGCCCTTGTGGATGATGCCGAACGTGTGGTTCGGGTCCAGCGCCACCGGATGGCCTTTCACCGGATCCCCCCCCTCGAAGTTGGCCGGGTCGCCCAGCACGAACATGTAGAACAGGATGCTGACGATCAAAGCCAGGGGAAAGGCCAAAGCCACGAACAGGCTGGAGATCTTTCCGGATTGCTTAGTGCTCATGTCGATGATGGTTTCGTGGTTGAGGTAGCGTGTTCGCTTGTTCGTTTGTCTTTCAGAATGGATGCCCGCCAGTCTTCGGGACGAGGGGGGCGCAAACATAGCATGTCCATTGTTTTCAACAATCGGTTAACTGCTGCTTTGATCCGGGCCGCACCTTTTCCCTCCGGCCGCAAATCAACGCCTGACAGCCACCCCGGCGTGTGTGTCCGGTACCGCTCCCCAAGGAACGGCGGCGATGGGCGGGGGAACGGCGGCGGTGAGCGAACGGGCGGCGTGCCTTGGCTGGGCCTTGGCCTTGCAATCATGGTTCATGTTTGTTTGGGTTATATTTTCCATGTAAACTATATTTGTGCCTGAAAACAGAACATACCATGTCAAACACAACCACAAGACCTGCGCGCACGGTGCTCCACAAGGCAAGCGACCGGGGCCACGCAAACCACGGTTGGTTGGATGCTTGGCACTCGTTCAGCTTCGCCAACTGGTACAATCCGGACCGGGTGCATTTCGGCAACCTGCGGGTTTTGAATGACGACACCATTGCGGCGGGAAAGGGTTTTGGCACCCACCCGCATGACAACATGGAGATCATCACCCTTGTTACCGAAGGAGCATTGAAGCACAAGGACAGCATGGGGCATGAAGGCGTGATCAAGGCCGGTGATGTGCAAGTGATGAGCGCGGGAACAGGGGTGCTGCACAGCGAGTTCAACCCGGACGGGGAGCACCGCAGCAAGCTCTTCCAGATCTGGATCTTCCCTAGGCAACAAGCCACCACGCCGCGCTATGACCAAATAACACCAGACCCGTCGGAACGCAGGAACCGCTTCCAGCAGCTTGTATCGCCGGACCCTTCCGATGCGGGCACGTGGATCGGCCAGGATGCGTGGATCCACCTCGGAGAATTTGAAGGTGGCCGCACGACGGAATACGCGATCAAAAAAGAGGGCAACGGCGTTTATGCCTTGGTGGTGAGCGGCAACGCCACCATCAATGGCCACGCACTGGGCAAACGCGATGCCATCGGCTTGGAAGGCCCCGGGGAACTGAAGATCGAAACAGGCGCAGGCGGTGCCAAGCTACTGTTGATCGATGTGCCCATGGAAGTGAAGTGAACACACCAACCATCAACACCAAAACCAATATGAAAGAGCAAGTTCAAGCTACTGTGAACGCACCTGCCGCCACGGGCGTAAAGTGGACCATCGACCCCGCGCACAGCGAGATCCAGTTCAAGGTGAAGCACATGATGATCAGCACCGTTACGGGCAGCTTCGGCAAGTTCGGGGCGGACATCGAGGCGAATGGCGACGACCTGAGCACGGCCAAGATCCGCTTCCACGCGGACGTGGAGAGCATCACCACAGGCAACGGCCAGCGCGACGGCCACTTGAAGAGCACGGATTTCTTCAGCGGGGAAAAGCACCCGCAGATCACCTTCGTTTCCACCGGGAGCAAGTCCGTGGACCGCGACGGCAGCTGGACACTGCTGGGCGATCTGAGCATGAACGGCATCACCAAGCCGGTGCAGTTGGACGTGGAGTGGGGCGGGGTAATGAAGGACCCGTACGGCAACACGAAAGCCGGTGTCAGCATCCACGGCAAGGTGAACCGGAAGGACTGGGGCATCAACTGGAATGCGGCATTGGAGGCGGGCGGCGTAATGGTGAGCGACGAGGTGCGCATTGCCTGTGAAGTGCAATTGGTGAAGCAGGGCTGAGCGAACGGCCCTGTGTTGGGGGAAAGCCTGGCGCAAGCCGGGCTTTTCCTGTTTTTGGTCTGCACCTACCTTCACCGGGTGAAAAAGATCAACGACACCACCATCGCCCTGCTGATCGACGGCGACAATGCCGCACCACGACGCCTTTCCGTCATCCTGGAAGAGGTCTCCAAGCAAGGCACCATCACCATCCGCCGCATATACGGCGATTGGACCACCACGGGCATGAGCGGCTGGAAGGACCTGCTGAACACGAATGCCATCCAGCCGGTGCAGCAATTCGCCTACACCAAGGGCAAGAACAGCACCGACAGCACGCTGATCATCGACGCCATGGACATTCTCCACGGCGGCCTGGTGGACGCCTTCTGCATCGTGAGCAGCGACAGTGATTACACCCGCCTGGCCACCCGCCTGCGCGAGGCCGGCATCTTCGTGATGGGCGTGGGCGAGAAGAAAACGCCCGATGCATTCGTGCAAGCCTGTGAGCGCTTCATCTACGTGGAGAATCTGGATGTACACGACGAGCCCCGTACCTCCAAAAAGCAAACCGGCGGCGGCAGAAAAACGGCCCCCGCGCAGGCATTGTCCGCCAATACCGGGTTGATGAGCAAGCTGGTGAAAGCCTTCAACATCGCCAAGGATGAGGATGAGGTGGCCTCCTTGAGCAACATCGGCCAAGCCCTGCGCCGCCTGGATTCCAGCTTCGATCCGCGCAGCTACGGCCACGGTTCACTCTCTTCCCTGGTGAATGCGTTAAAGGATAAACTGGAGATCACCCGCGAGGAGAAGGGCAACAAGGTGATGGTGCGGTGGAAGTAACGGCTATCCCCCGATCACCCCTGTAGCGGTAACGATCACCGTGCGCAAAACCGGAGCGCCGTCCACCAACGCCTGCACAAAATAGGTGCCGGGCTCAAGCCCTTCGGCATTCACCAGCACCTGGCCGCCGTCGTAATGCAGGTCCATGGGCATGAACTGCCCGCGGTTGTTCAGCACTTGGAGGTCGGTGATGGCTCCTTCGCCCTGAACACGGAAACGCCCGGCCACAGGTTCATTGGTGAATTGCAGGGCGGATGCCGGGGCGTACTCCACGGCGAAATCATCGGAGATGTCCAATTGGCGGATGCCGACGGTGGCCACCAGCCTGTAGTAGGAAACTCCGTTAAGCGGGGTCATGTCCTTTACTGCATAGGCGGCATATCCATGTGTGGCTCCTTCCCCGACCTGGGAAAATGCCGGGTACCAGTTCATGCGGTCCGCAGAGCGTTCCACGGCAAAGCGGCATCCGGGCACTTCCGCCGCAGTGGCCCACCGCACCGTGACACCTTCGCCGTTCACAGGTTCGGCGATGAATGAGACCAGTTCAAATTCCGGCACAGCTTCGGTTGTGTGGGCAGGCACGGTGGCATAGCTGGGCGAAAACTTGGCCAAGGCGGTGTTCCCGGATTGGGCAGCAACACCATGGGCCAGTCCGGCGCAAGCGATCAGCAGGGTGATTTTCATCGTCTGTCGATGGAAACAGACCGTTCAACGAAGGAACCGCGTTTGGGTTCCCTGCTCGAAAAGCACCCCTATTGCACCATGAGCTGCACAGTGCCCATAAGTCCTTCTGCACTGATGGAAAGGAGGTACACGCCGGGAGCTAAGGAAACCGCAGGCTGTACGGTTATGGCCTCACCCTGAAGCACTGTTTGCGCAGACCAGACCAATTGGCCAACGGCGTCAAACAGCCGCACCGTTGCTTCGCCAGCCCATCCGCACTGCACATGCAGCTCGCCACCGGCGAAAGGATTCGGCCAGGCAGAAACGGGTTGCGTTGATTCATCGGGACTGGAGATCCCTGTGTGCAGGTCGCCCGCACAGGTGCAGGAGTCGGTGATCTGATCGTCAAAGGTGAGCGCGTTGCCGTCATCGCAGGGGCTGCCCACGGTGCCGATCAAGGCCGGGCAGAGGTCCGTGCTGTCCGCCACAAAACCGGGAGGCTGGGTGCAGGCCATCAATTCCGCCAGCGGATCGCCAAGGCCATCGCTGTCCGCATCGGCGAACCAGGCAAAGGCGGGCCATTCCGTAACCTGCACCGTGGCAGAGCAGCCGTTCAGTTCGTACCTGAAGATGCCGCTTGAATCCACGGCTGGGGTGTAAGTGGCCGTATGTGGGAACAATGACAGAAACTGCATGCGGTACCATGTTCCGCCCGTATCGACATTGGCCTCCAGTGCCAACATCATGTTGAAGGCACTGTCCGTGGCGCACAAGGTCCACGTGGCATTGGGCCCCACGCGTGTTTCCTGCACGGTGATGGTGGCATTTTGGGCAGCTCCCGGACAGGTTACGGGAAACGGTACGGTGTACATATAATCACCGGGTTCATCCGCTCCCGGGTCGTAGACATTGCCGTGGGGCGATCCGTTGATCGTCCAGAAGCCGCCAGGCGCATGTGTGCCCAGGCACGTTGAAAGATCCAGGGGCGGGCTGTCATCGCACAGGTGGACGGTATCGCTCACACCGGCCCCGGCTCCTTGGGCGGTCATGGTTACCGTGGCGGTGTCGTTTCCGCACTGCCCATATACAATGATGGTGTATTCCCCCAGTATTTGGAAACTGAAGGAATACTGCGGTTCGAAGGTGAAAAAGGTGCCTGTGCCGGGTCCTTCCCAAGAATAACCGAGAATATCACCAGTGGCCACCACGGCCAAATTGATGTGGTCGCCCGCGCAAAGCGGGCTGTTGGTGATCACGGAATCAATCACGGCAGGGTCGCAGCTTCTGGCCGATGGTCCGGGCCGGGCATTGGCCAAGCAGGGAAGCGCCAGGCAGGCCACAAGGGGCAGCCTGAGCACTGTTGAACCGGGCATCGATGTAGAGGCAAGGAAAATTCAAAGGTAGGGGAAGGCGGCGAATAGAAAACCGGTCCCGCCCCAGTGGTCGGATGGAATACTGGCCTGGGCGGGAAATTATTAAGGTTCGTCGCGACACAGGCACGGTAGAATTTCTTACTGCGACCACATCGAGAGTACTTCGCGATTCGACGAATCACAGTGATTTTTCGACGAATGGAACCTCTTGGCGGGGTTGGCCGTAGGAACGCCCTGTTCCCCCGTGGGGCTATAGACAAATGCACATGAAATCGTTGATCCGCCTGCTTCTCTTGGTCTTGGTTCCCACCGGGCTGTACGCCCAGACCGGCATGGAATTCTGGATGGCGCCACCGGATGTGACCTATTTGCACAACACGCCCGGGGATGAGCCCATCTTTTTCAACATAACAGCTGGAAGTACAGCGGCCGTAGTGACGATTGCGCAGCCGGCGCGGCCCGCTTTCAATGGCGGCACGCCCATCGTGATCAATGTACCGGCCAACAGTTCGGTGCGCTACAACCTCACCTCGTTGAAAGCCCAGCTGGAAACCAGGCCCACCAATACGGTTTGCAACACCGGCCTGCACATCACCAGCACGGCCAACATCACCTGCTACTACGAAAGCAGCAACACCAACAACCCGGACATCATTGCCTTGAAGGGCGGCAACGGTTTGGGCACCGAGTTCTACATCCCCCTGCACAAGCACCCGCCCTTCCACAACCACGACTTCGGCAACAACGCCAACAAGGCCTTCGCCTCCTTCGACATTGTGGCCACAGAGGACAATACCACGGTACTGATCAACTCCCCCGTGGCTGTGGACGGCCACCCGGCGCTCACCCCGTTCATGGTTACCTTGAACGCCGGGCAAACCTATTCCTGCGCCAACACCAGCTACCCCAGCTACACCGACCCGCTCACGCACCCCTCGGGTGCGGCCGTGCTTTCGGACAAGCCGATCGCCATCACCATCAAGGACGACTCCGACCACAACCCCAGCGGCGGTTGCTACGACCTGATGCTGGACCAGATTGTGCCGGTGAACATCCTGGGCACCGACTACATCGCCGTAAAAGGCTCCCTGTACAACACCGGGGATGAGTCCACTTTCCTGATGGCGGTGGAGAACAACACCAAGATTTACATCGACGGCAGCCCTACGCCCGTTGCCACCTTGTTCGCGGGGCAGTACTACCGCCAGGACATGGACTACCTGAGCGGCGCCACGGACAATGCCACGTACATGCACTCGTCCAAGCCGGTGTACGCCATCCACGTCACCGGTTTCGGTTGTGAAATGGGCATGGCCATTCTGCCGCCGCTGAACTGCGCGGGCAGCCAGCAGGTGGGCTTCACGCGTTCCACCAACGAGGGCTTCTTCCTGAACCTGCTGGTACGCACCGGGGCCGAGAACAGCTTCACCGTTACGGGCCCAGGAACGGCCACGATCCCAGGAACGGCCTTCAAAACGGTGCCGGGCACGGGCGGGCAATGGAAAGCTGCGCACATCCAGTACAACACCACGGAGGTGCCCGTGACACAGGGCATCGTGGTGAGCAACTCTGCGGACGTGTTCTCGCTGGGCGTGATCAATGGCGGGGCCGGCAGCGGCTGCCGCTACGGCTTCTTCTCGGAGTTCTCCGGCAAGATCGAGGTAAACGCCGGAGCGGACCAAAACCTGTGCGCAGGAGAAAACGCATTGTTGTCCGGAACGGTATCCGGCGGCAGCACCACCGGCGTATGGACCACCACCGGAAGCGGAGTGTTCCAGCCCAATGCCAACGCGCTCAATGCCACATATGAGCCGAGCATCGGCGACATAGCCCTGGGGAGCGTAACCCTCGTGCTTACCTCCACCGGTCCCTGCACGCCGGAAGACGACAGCCTGCAACTGGACTTCCAGCCCAAGCCCGTGCCGAATGCGGGTGCGGACCAGCAGGTGTGCATCAGCAACCCGGTAGTGTCGCTCAGTGGAAGCATCC
>JAFDZY010000362.1 GCA_018266685.1 Bacteroidota bacterium | reverse complement strand
TCCTGCCCGTGAAAAGCGTGGGCGTGATGGGCGACGGCCGCACCTACGACTACGTGGTGGCGCTGCGCGCCGTGCAGACATCCGACTTCATGACGGCCGACTGGGCCGAGCTGCCCTACAGCCTGCTGAAAAAGGTGTCGGGGCGCATCATCAACGAGGTGCGCGGCATCAACCGCGTGACCTACGACGTGAGCAGCAAGCCCCCGGCGACGATCGAGTGGGAGTGAATTTAGGTCCTTCGAGGACTATCGCCAGCTATCGACAAAGCTGCCGTAACGTGTTGATTTAGAAGGAAATACGTCGCGGCAACTATCGGTGGCTATCGCCGGCCAGCAAAAACGGTTGACGGTAGAGCTGACGGTAAGAATTGAGGCGAGATTAAGACACTCTCGTTCACTATTGAGACTTTTACCGTCTTTGACGGTAAAAGCCTTCTCAGGAAAGCTTATTTCATGCGGCTTTCCGAGCATCAGTGGGTCTCCTGGTCCCTGACGGTAAAAGCCGTCGCAAAACAGGAGAAAAACCTCGATGCTCACCGACACAGCACTGCGCAATCTCAAGCCTAAGTCCTTGACTTATAAGGTTTCTGACCGGGATGGGATGTACGTGACGGTATCGCCCGCAAATACCGTCACCTTCCGCTACGACTACCGTCTCAACGGCCGCCGCGAGACCTTGACCATCGGCCGCTACGGGGCGGGCGGCATATCGCTGGCAATGGCGCGTGAACTGCTCCTGGAGGCGCGCAAAGCTGTTCTCCAGGGCTTATCGCCCGCACTGGAGAAGCAACGCGACAAGCGCCGGGTCCGCGCCATCAAGACCTTCGGCACGGCGATGGAGACGTATCTCGCCCATACGAGATGGGCCGACAGCACCCGCGCCGTGCGCAAGCACATCATCGACCGCGACATCCTGCCGGTCTTCCAGAATCGCCTGTTGACTGAAATCCAGGCCGAAGACCTCCGAATCTTGTGCAACAAGGTCAAGGAGCGCGGGGCGCCAGCCACTGCGGTGCAGATCCGGGACATCGTGAAGCAGGTCTACGTCTACGCCATCGCCCACGGTGAAAAGGTGGTCAACCCGGCCGACAGCGTGGGACCGTCCTCGATCGCCACCTTCGTGCCGAAGGATCGCGCCCTGTCGCCGCTGGAAATCCGGCTGACGGTGCAGCAGTTGGAGTCCGTGGCGACCTATCCCACCATCAAGCTGGCGCTGCGCCTGATCCTGCTGACGCTGGTGCGCAAGAGCGAGCTGATCCAGGCCACCTGGGATGAGGTCAATTTCGAGAACGCGACGTGGACGATCCCGAAGCAGCGGATGAAGGGGCGCAACCCACACGTGGTCTATCTGTCGCGTCAGGCGCTCGACATCTTCGTCACGCTGCACGCCTGCGCGGCAGGCTCAAGCTTCGTCTTTCCTTCTCGCTACGATCCACGGCGATGCATGTCCAATGCGACCTTGAATCGCATCACGATGCTCGTGGCAGAAGGCGCCAAGGCCAAAGGTCTGCCGCTACAGCCGTTCACCGTCCACGACCTGCGCCGTACCGGCTCGACGCTGCTGAACGAAATCGGCTTCAACCGCGACTGGATCGAGAAGTGCCTGGCGCACGAGGAGGGGCGTTCCTCGCGCTCGGTCTACAACAAGGCCGAATACGCCGAACAGCGGCGCCACATGCTGCAAGAGTGGGCCAACCTGGTCGATGCTTGGGGCGGTGGACAGACCTACGTGCCGAAGCTGATGCCGGAGAACGTAACCGTGCCGGCATTGAGCGCACTCGCATAGGAGGGGCGCATTATGGTTTGCCTTGAATCGGTCTTTGCCGGGTTGCGTCAGGTTTATTTTTTCTGGAAAGAGATCACTGCAGGTGATCGAAAACGAGGAAATCTGAACTTCACGCTGCTCGGACCGGGCAATGTATGTCCCAGTTCTGTCGCGGATTGGTTGTCACTTGACAACTCATCGGGTCGCCCTCATACTGGAGACCACTGATGGCTCGTTCTCCTCATCCGAAGAAAGAGGTCGAGGAAGCCCTCAGGCACGCGGAAGGGCTGGGCTGGCGCGTCGAAGTCGGCGGCAGCCATGCCTGGGGGCGGATTTACTGCCCGTACAACGACGAGGATTGCCGTTGCGGCGAGTTCTGCATCGCCGGTGTGTGGAGCACGCCGAAGAACCCCGGCAACCATGCTCGCGCCTTGCGGCGCGTCGTGGACAACTGCACCACCCATCGCCAGCAGCGCGAGGCTGACGGCGATGCCAAGGAGTAGCGCGATGGAATACACCTTCACCCTGAAATACCAGCTTGCCGACGATGACCGCGACACGGATGCGATGGTGGAGCGGCTGGGCGAAGCCGGCTGCGACGATGCCTTGGTTGGCATCGGGCAGCCGGGCCGGCTGGCGCTGGAGTTCACCCGCGAGGCGGTCGATGCGGCGACCGCCGTGCGCAGCGCGCTGGCGGACGTGCGCAGTGCCTCGCCGTCGGCCAGACTGATCGAGATGGCGCCGGATTTGGTTGGACTGACCGACGTGGCCGACATTGTGGGCGTGTCGCGGCAGAACATGCGCAAGCTGATGCTGACTCATCCGGGCAGCTTCCCGGCGCCGGTGCATGAAGGCAGCGCGTCGATCTGGCACCTAGCGGACGTGCTGACTTGGTTGCAGGCCAAAGGCAGCTACTCGCTGGACAAGGACGTTCTGGACGTCGCGCGGGTGGCCTTGCAGGTCAACGTGGCGAAGGAGGGGCGGCGGTTGCCGCGCTCGGCGTCCAAGGTGCTGGCAGCCTTGGTTGGATGAGGGCCGTTGTGCGGCCTCATGCCTGACTCGACCCCGCCCGGACAGGGCGGGTTTTTCGTTGGTGGACATCCGGCTTGGAGATGCCACCGCGAGGCCTCTGCTTTCGTTCTTCCACCCACGCTTCCACTTCGGCCAAGTCCCACACGACGCAGCGCGGCGTCAGGTTGAAGCGACGCGGGAACTCGCCGCGGCGCTCCATTTCGTAGATCGTCGTTTCGGCCAAGGGGACAATCTGCCGCAGTTCTTGGCGGCGGATAGTGCGTCGGAAGGGAAGGGCGCTGCGTCTTGGAAATTGCGGCAACGCCTCGTAGGCTTCCGTGCCCGGCAAGGGGAGGGGCTGGTCGGCGTTGATACCGACAGTGTTGAATGCTTGTGCTAGCTGTTTCACCTCGGACTCCATGTATTTGCAGCATGGAGACATGGTGAAGTTCAACACCTATCGGGACAACTTGCTACGGCGAAGTGCGGCGAACTTGGTGCGTGTTTAGACGGTACCTACTTCTTGAAACCCTCGGCTCAACAGGATGGGCCGCAATGTTTGCAGCGCATTGTGAGGAACCCCCAGCCAAAAGAGATCCCGTGCGCGCGTGACGGCCACATAGCCGATACGACCAACTTCGGTATCCACGCCCGCGAGTAACGCTTCAACATGATCTTTGGCCGCCAGATAAAGTACCGCATCGAGACTCTCGCCTTTCACTTGATGGACGGTATCAATGCGGACTGGCAAGTCCTGCGTCTCCACGAGATCGGCTGCTGGTACCAATGGGGTGCTGGGTAGGTTTTTCTTAGCCAGCTTATTCCCCAATGTGGTCGTAGGGGTCAGACCGTGCCCATCCCGGAGCCGTTGTAATAGGGCCTTTACCCGCTCACATAGCAGTTGATGCCATTGAGCGTCGGCCTGCAACGTTGCAGCAGGAAGCCCGGCATCAGGATTCCGAGTGAAGCTCCAGATTTCACGCCTCAACAACCTGACTTCTGGATAGCGTGCCGGCTGCGTAATCATTTCTACCAATCTTGGCGGGGGATCGACGAGGAGACTCACGATGCAACCGGCCACCGCCTTGAAGGCGCTCAGATAGTCCTGGCGCTTGTCCCGATGGATGGCGGCGGAGGCAAAACCCTTCACCGTGCCTTGTCCAATGACAGTGCCGCTTCCGGCCAGTTTGTTGACTTGCTCGCGGCCACGGCAGATGACCGCAGAGTGTTCCAGTCGTAACCCTGCTGCAGTCGTTGCGGCGCGAAATGCGCTGACAAGCTGCTCTTGTTCGGCGGCCTTGTAGCCGATGAAGAACGCGCCGTGTTGTGCTTCGGGCGTCGGTCGGTTAGCCATGTCGGTTCGGGACGAGAGGCCATTGGCGATCGTAAGAATGGCGGGAACAGAACGGTAGTTGCGGGTCAGGCCGTAGCTACTGACGCCCTGCGTCAGCCCGTAGCTGGTCAGGAACTTGCCATCCGCTCCGGCGAATCCGTAAATGCCCTGATGAGGGTCGCCGATGAGAGAAACTTGGGAACCCGCACTTGCAAGCAACGTGAGAATGGCTTGGTGAAGCGTTCCAATGTCCTGCGATTCGTCGATCAAGATGTGGGAATACCGCCGAGCGAGAGCTTGTAGCAGTCGCGGCTGCTCGGTCAGAACTCGATGGCACCAGTATCGGCCCAGGTCATGGGTGTAGGCGCCGACCGCGCCCAGCCGCGCAGTGGCCACAGGGCCATTGTTGATCGGGAGCAGGGCGCCATGTTGTCGGAACTGGAACGTCGGTCGTCCCGCCTGTAGGTTGACTACGACCTTGTGAAGATCATTGGGCTGCACGGGGAACGCTTTGCCGCTGGCGGGCTGTACCCAAAACTTAAAATCCTTGTTTTGCAGGAACGGCTCTGTGCCAGCGACAAGAAAGGGCGTTCGGTCGCAGCCCATCGTTCGATAGGCGTGCGCGCGAAGGATACTTGTGGTGATGAAGCCGTCCATCGTGTCGATTTCCACTCGCCCGTGGCGAATGTCATGGAGGCCATCGGTCAACGCACGGAAATCGGCACGGAAGGTATCGACAGCGACGTTAGAGAAGGAAAGCAGCGCAACACGTCCCCGATGCTCTCCGAGCTTCCTTCGCATTTCGATCACACGGTATACAGCAGTGCGTGTCTTGCCGCTGCCGGCGCACGCAATGACCGACATCGGTTCAAGCGGTGCATCAACGATGGTCTGCTGTTCGTCGGACAGGGCACTCATGTCTGGGGCGCCTCGTCTTGACAAGCGTGCGCAATGGCCTCGCGGATATAGTCTGGAACTGCGCACTGACTGCCTGATTCCGAAAAGACTTGTGCAAGCGCTTGTCCAAATCGACCTTTCTGGACATTATTCTGTGGGCGCTCGAACATCCCGCTAAACAATGCGCGAGCTTTTTTTGCGTCGTCACTGGCCGCCGCAACGGCCGTTTCAACCGTCTTGCCAATTCCTGGGTGTAGTTCCTTCAACGCTTTCAGCATGGAGGCGCGGTTATCGGCGTGTAATGCCAAGTCATATTCCAAGGTCTTCAGTCCATGAAAGACCTTTACATAGGTGTCTTCGCTTCCTTTCATCTTGGTGGCATTAGCCGAAATTGTCACCGTGTCGCCGAGGGCAGGGTAGAGCGGTTTCGGATCGCTGCCGTCCGTTGGTTGATCGAACGGGTCGGCATCAGTAATGAGCGATACGGGAATTTTGAGCGCCTTCTCTCCGAACAGCGGGAGAAAAGAGTCGAAGTTCAATCCCTCAACACTGATGAGAGTGACAGCATGTTTGCGTAGATTGAACCCGGCCTTTTCGGCCAGGACGCTAACCAACATCATTTCGGCCGCGCCTTCGACGAAGATGACTCGCCGCGCGAAGAACAGTTCGGCGCGGGTGACATCCAAGTACCGCTTTAGCTTCTCGCGTTTCCCCTTCTCGAATTGGATGACCCTCGGGGAAAATGTCTCGACCCCCTCGCCAGTATCTACAAGGCATATGAGGCTATCGAGGTCGGCGATGCTGGCGAAGTTCGGGGAGTGGCTGGTGACGAAAAGCTGCACAGGCTTTTCGCCAGCCGCAGACTGGATGGATTCCAGATAGCGCAGCAGGACGGCCTGTAGCTGAGGGTGTAGATGCGCTTCAGGCTCCTCGACGATGAGGCTTCTGTAGCTGGCCTCCGGATTGATGGTCAATTCGCTCAGGACGACGGCCATGAAGATCAGGTTGTTGAACCCTAGCCCGTTTTGTTCGATCTCGAAGGCGTCAGCAAGCAGTGAAAGCCGCGATGCAAGGCGTTGGAAGTCGCTTGCACTCAGGCCGATTTCCAATGCTTGAGCCAACTGGGGGCCGAGCATGGTGCTGTGTCGCGTGTGGATCGCGGAGTGGGTGTTGACAACCGGCGAGTGCGTTTTGAGCTTGTCGTCCAGTTCTTTCAGCGCGGTGTTGATACCGTCGCGTCCTGTTTCGTCGGTCAGAAGGTGAAAGAGCCGGGAAAGCTGGCTAGTGCGGCTCGGCTTGAGTCCCTGCGAGGCGTCACGCAGTGGAGGCAGGTATACGCTGCGCAGGTTCTCGGCCATGTCTGACGTGAGACCGACATCCTCGTGGTCGCCGCACCAGCGCTTGATGCGAAACCGTCCGGCCTTGTCCGTGTCGGAATAGCGAACTGTGATGTGCGCCTCGAAGTTGCCTGCTGCATCGGGTTTCAGCGCTGGTAGGAAATCTGCCTCATCGTCGGAATCGAGCCCCCTGAAGACGTAGTGAAAGCTGATTTCTCCGGAGGGGCTTCCATTTTTGGGGCAGTGCAGATCACTGGTGTCGAAGCGTGGATAGGGTTCATCGTGACCAGCCAGAAGAGCTCGGAGGGCATCGACGATAGCCGTCTTGCCGACATTATTTGCTCCAACGAGGATGTTTAACCCTGACCTAAAGTGAAGCTCTGCCTTTTTGAGTTTTCTGAAGTTCGTAATGGTCAATTGGGCCAAATACATGAGCTATCCCTGTCGCTTTTGTAGGTTCCGATGCTTCTGGTTACATGGCAGTGTAGCAATTAGGAGATAGGTCGGCGTCCTGGCATGGCGGCGTGCCGTCGTCGTGTTTTCGTGATCCGTATCGAGTCTCGCTGCGCGAGACTCACCCCGTTCGGGCTTCTACCGTTGAAGCCTCCGGCTCGGCTCGTTGATCCGGGCTTACGCGCTGCGCCTGTCCAGAGGTGCGTGTGCGCAGTGGACGGGGTGGGGCGGTCTTGCCGTTCCCGTCATCGTGCCACGACGTGGCCGCCGTCAAGGGCTGCGCGCGCCATGCGCGCTTGCGGCCTGCGGCCGTCGTTGACCCCTGACTGCTTGCGCTGCGCCGTGCCCCGGAAGGGTCGGGCAATTCCGCCCGGCAACCTTTCAGGAGTTCACCATGAACAAGGCACTCATCACCGACGAGCAGCGCATCGTGCTGCTGGCCAACGGCCGCGAATCCTTGGAGAACCCGGACTTCGATCCGGCGCCCGTGGTCAAGCTGTTCACGCCGGACGCCGGTGCGACCTGGCTGCTGACCGAGATTGATCCCGATGACCACGACCACGCCTTTGGTCTTTGCGACCTGGGCCTCGGTGCGCCGGAAATCGGCTGGGTCAGCCTGGGCGAACTGGCAGCGGTGCGCGGACGGCTGGGCTTGCCGATCGAGCGCAACCTGTCTTTCCGCGCCGACAAGCGATTGAGCGCCTACGCGCGTGATGCGCGGCTGGCTGGGCAGATCGTTGTCTGAATGTATCTTCGGCTCTTGGGGTGCTGCAAAGCACCCCGTGGCTCTCTCACATATCTAGCTCAGGCACGACCGGAACAAGACAGGCGTCTTGCGCGGCGGTGTGTGCGTTCGCCATCAAGTCTTGGAATTTTTTCTCAAGCATCGGAGTCTCCCTTTATGGAGCTGTGAAAAGTGCATGAGCAGTGCATTGGGAGCAAGCTCTGCTTGTTCCCACAGAGCAGACAATCAAAAAAGGTCGCTGTTGTCCGCAGGGGGGTCGGCTTGCGGTGGAGCTGCAGATTCGGCCGCGCCAGCAGTCATCAGTCGCAGAATCTCGTGCAGCTTTTCCAGAAGCTCGTCGAACGTGATCACTGCCACGTCCTTCGACGAGTGCCTGAACAAGTCAAGCGAACGCTTTTCTTGAATAGTGGCTGGCGCCGTGCCCGCAATCACGATGCAGTGGACCGCTGAAACGTGCGTGTCTTTGAGTGCAGGGTCATGTGCCTTGGCCGCGAAGTTGTTCAGGAGCTGAAAGCGCTGGTCAAGCACTTGCGCCATCGCGCTGGTCAGGTCTTTGTGCGGCGCATGTAGGTCGCCGCGGAAGGTCTTGGCTTCAACCAGCTTGGTTGACGGGCGCTTGATCTCGATGAGGGCGAGACTTCCGGTAAACCGCTGGGCGAACAAGAAGTCCACGATGCTTTCACCCGAGCCGCGGAGCATGGTGCCGCCCACGTGCGCTTGGTCTTGGATCATCATGACCGGGTGCGGGAAGGCCAGTCTGAACCGCCCCGGGTTTTGAGGAGGCTCCAACTCTTGAGAAGATGGAGCCATGAACAAGTCACCGAAGTTCTCCCCGGAAGTCCGCGAACGCGCCGTTCGCATGGTGCAGGAGCACCGAGCCGACTACACATCGCTGTGGGCAGCCATTGAATCGATTGCGCCCAAGATTGGCTGTGTGCCTCAGACCTTGAATGACTGGGTCAAGAAGGCCGAGGTCGACAGCGGCCAGCGCCCTGGCACCACCACGTCAGAAGCGCAGCGCATCAAGGAACTGGAGCGTGAGGTCAAGGAATTGCGCCGGGCCAACGACATCCTGAAGACGGCCAGCGCGTTTTTCGCGCAGGCGGAGCTCGACCGCCGACTCAAGTCGTGAAGGCCTACATCGACCGTCACCGTGATGACTACGGGGTCGAGCCCATCTGCCGGGTGCTGCAGATGGCCCCGTCGTGTTACTGGCGCCACACAGCATGTCAACGCAATCCGCAACTGCGCAGTCAACGCGCCCAGCGTGACGAGGGTTTGAAGGCCGACATCCAGCGCGTGTGGCACGCCAACTGGCAGGTCTACGGCGCCGATAAGGTCTGGCTGCAGATGAACCGCGAGGGCATCGCAGTGGCGCGCTGCACGGTCGAACGATTGATGCGCGCCATGGGCTTGCAAGGGGCACGCCGTGGCAAGACGGTGCGCACCACCACGCCGGACACATCGGCGCCGTGCCCGCTGGACCACGTCAACCGGTATTTCCATGCCAGCCGGCCCAACGAGTTGTGGGTGTCAGACTTCACCTACGTTTCCACCTGGCAGGGCTGGCTGTACGTGGCCTTCGTGGTGGACGTGTATGCCCGGCGCATCGTGGGCTGGCGGGTCAGCCGCAGCATGCAAACGGACTTCGTGCTGGATGCGCTGGAGCAGGCGCTGTATGACCGCCAGCCTGCGGCTGATGCCTTGACGCACCATTCCGATAGAGGCAGTCAGTACGTTTCCATCCGCTATACCGAACGCCTGGACCAGGCGGGCATACGGCCCTCGGTGGGCAGCCGGGGCGACAGCTACGACAACGCACTGGCCGAGACTATCAACGGGCTGTACAAGGCCGAGCTGATTCACCGCCGGGGACCCTGGAAGACCAGGGAATCCGTGGAACTGGCCACCCTGCAATGGGTGCACTGGTTCAACCATGTCCGACTGCTCACGCCGATTGGGGGCATCCCTCCGGCAGAGGCTGAGGCAAACTACTGGAGGCAACTCGCCGCCAGCGACACCTCGACAGAGGTGTCAACTTAAACCAACCGGCCTCCACGAAACCCGGGGCGGTTCAGTCCCAAGACAAAGGGATTTGCCTTAAAGAAGGCTTGCCACCTCGGCTCAGGCAGATTCTTGCTGAGCATGTCCTCGATCTTGGCAATCAGCTCTTTCAACGTGACTTGCTCGATGACCGACTTGAGCTCGATCAACTGCGATGGCTGCTCGGCGGCAATTTTGGCGGCGTCATCGCGGATGACGGTGGCCGCCGCGTGCCTATCGGCCGCGCTCCGGTTCTGCGCGCGCCCTCCCAGCTTGACCAGTTCGTATATCTCGCCCGGCTTGACCTTAGCGAAACGGCGCTCGAACTGCGCAGGGTCGGCGACGTGCAGCAATTCGTTGAAGGCGAGCACTTGGCGGTCGCGCAACGACCGCGCGCGCGAGCGCGTGGTGATCGAGTCGATGGACCGCTTGATTGCTGAGAACCGGCCGATGCCAAGCCTGAACTTGGGCAGCTCCGCCGTCGCGCCATTGCCGGGTTCAATCACCAATTCGGTGATGCCGTGCATTTCAAGAATCGCGTGGGGTACGAGCCGATACTCCCATTTGAAGCCCAGGCCGTATTTGGCGTGGCGGCCAAAGCCGGTGGGCAGGCTTTCGAGCATGCCGTCAAAGTCCTGGATGGTTTCCGGGAGCCACCAGGGTTCATCCTCGTCAGCCAGGATGGTGATCGTGGTCAGTTCGTCATACTTCGGGGTCAGGAATTCCGGACGGTAAGAGGCCGACACCAAAGGGAACATAGTCAGCGCACGCTCGGTCACGCGGGCGAGAAGGACCGTCTGCTGGGTCTTCTCCACGCCGTCTTCTGGATAGGCTTCGCCGTGGGCGTAAACCTCGACGCAGTCGTCCCCGCCGTGGGTCGATGTCTTCAACGACACCACCATCGCTTCTGCGTCGGAGCTTGCACCGGATTCGATGCCGTCAATCAGCTCTTCTTCACGAGCTTGTTCGTCGGACCCGCCAAGAAAAGCGTCTTCGATGGCCTCTGGCATACCGCGTTTGCCGTCGTTCTTTTGCGTCATGGACTCCCTCACCAATATGGGTAACTAGGCGCTTGCCCAGATTTTCCCCGTAGTGGATCACCGTAACCGATTCATGAGCGTCCCCGGCCACCTGGGAGATGGCCGGTCGCGCTGTTGTGCTGCGCAGCGAACCCCCTGCGGGGTTTCGCCCCTGTCGGGCTTCCATCGTTCCCTCGCTCCGCTCGGCTGACGCCTCCGGCCCGGCTTCCAGCTTCGGGCCTGCGCGCTTCGCTTGCCGTGCGGACGGCGTGTGGGAAGGCCGTTGCCATGTCCAGCCGTCTTCCCTGACTTCATCACCTTGTCCGCGACTGTAGCCCGCGGCCGTGTGCCGTCAAGGCGCGCAGGGCCGTGTCCTCGGCTGCGCCTGCGGGCCGCACCAACCCTGCGCTTGTTTCCTTGACGGCCCCCGTCCACGGGCTCCCTTTCGTCGCGGGCG
>JAFDZY010000361.1 GCA_018266685.1 Bacteroidota bacterium | reverse complement strand
GCACCGGCAACCTGGTACGCGGATACGGACAGTGACGGGTTCGGCGACAACTCGGCAACATTGCAAGCGTGCTCACAGCCCCCCGGCTATGTGGCAACGGGCGGGGACCTGTGCCCCGATGACGGCAACAAGATTGAACCAGGAGCATGCGGCTGCGGTGTGCCGGACACGGATTCCGACAAGGACGGCATCGCGGACTGCATCGATAGCTGCCCCACGCTGGAAGGGCAGGTTGGTGACTCCTGCGATGATGGGAATGTGGGAACGGAGGACGACGTGATCACGGCGGATTGCACGTGTGCGGGCATTCCCACCGCAGTGACAGAGCAAGGAGCCATGGGCGGCTGGCTGCTTTGGCCCAACCCGGCGCACGGGCAGGTAGTGCTCCAGGCACCGGTTTCCGGGCCGGTGGTCATTGAGGTAGTGGATGCCGAAGGTCGCTTGGTGCAGCAATTGGACTACACCATTACCCATGGAACCGTGAGCTGGCCCACATCATCCTTGGCGCGTGGCGCTTATGCGTTGCGCGTCCTGGCGCCGCATGCGGTGCGGGTGCTGCGGTTGGTGGTGGAGTAGGAGAATGTGGCCGCTGGTTGGAAAGTGCCAAACACGCGGAGCCCCCGCACTCGCCCCGCCTTCGCTCGGATATTCCCCCAGAAGTCCCTACGCGAAGCACGCGCCCGGCTTTTTGCCGGGTGCGTTTGCGTTGTAGGGCCTCCGGCCCGCCTCAAACCATTGTGGCATTCCCCACCCTCGCCCGCCTTTTGCAATGTGGGCGTTCACCCCCCGTTTGCGTGGATGTTCCATGAAGAGTCGGTGCGGATGTGCGATCCATTCCATTGTCCACCCTACAACAACAAGGGCCGCCCCAGTAGGAACGGCCCTTGCATGTGTTTGTGGGTGGCTCAGTAGTACACCAAGCGGCGCACCTTGGCAATGTGCTTGGCGAGGCGGATCACCTGCTTGGTGTAGCCAAACTCATTGTCGTACCACGTGTAAAGCACCACGTTGCGCTTGTCGTTGCTGGCAATGGTGGCATTGCTGTCGAACACGCTGCAGCAGGTGTCGCCGATGATGTCGCTGCTCACCAGTTCCGGGTCCACCTGGTAGTGGATCTGGTTCACCAGCTCGCCGTTCAATGCTGCGTTGCGGATCAATTCGTTCATGCTGTCGCGCGTCACGTCCTTCTTCACGGTGAGGCTCATGATGGCCAGGGAACCGTTCGGGGTGGGCACGCGCACGGCATTGGCGGTAAGCTTGTCCTTGAGGCTGGGGATGGCCTTGCTGACGGCGGTGCCGGCGCCGGTGCTGGTGATCACCATGTTGATGGCTGCGCTGCGGCCGCGGCGCGGTCCCTTGTGGTAGTTGTCCAGCAGGTTCTGGTCGTTGGTGTAGGCATGCACCGTTTCGATGTGGCCCTTTTCAATGCCGAGGTTGTCCTCCACCACTTTCAGGATGGGGGCGATGGCATTGGTGGTGCAGCTTGCGGCGCTGAAGATGCGTTCCTGCTCCAGGTCCAGGCCTTTGTGGTTGATGCCGTACACGATGTTCGGGATCTCCTTGCCGGGCGCGGTGAGCAGCACGTGCTTCACGCCCTTGGACTTCAGGTGGCGCTCCAGTGCCGTGCGGTCCTTGAACACGCCGGTGTTGTCGATCACCATGGCATCGTGGATGCCGAAGGCCGTGTAGTCAATTTCCTCGGGGTTGTTGGCGGCGATCAGTTGCACGCGCTGTCCGTTCACGATCAGGGCCTGGTTCTCCAGGTCTTCCACCACGGTGCCCTTGAAGGCTCCGTGGACACTGTCGTTGCGCAGGAGTGCTGCGCGCTTCACGATCTCTTCGGCGTTGATCTTGCGCAGCACGATGGCGCGCAGGCGCAATTGCTGGCCCTTGCCGGCCTGTTTGATCAGCTCGCGGGCGGCTACGCGGCCAATGCGGCCAAAGCCGTAAAGCACCACGTCCTGCGGGTTGAATTTGTGTTTGTCGAGCCCGATGAAGTCCTTCAGCTTATCCTTCAGGAAGTCGGCGGCGGACACCTTGCCGGCCAGGGAGAACTCGTAGGCAAGGCGGCCGATGTCAATCTTGCTGGGGGCCAGTTCCAGGCCGAGCATGGTGCGGGCAAGTTCAGCCGTGGTGGCAATGTTCAGCGGCTTGTGCACCACCGTATCGGCATAGTTGAAGAGCTTGATCACCTCGGAGGTGTTGATGTCCAACAGGTGGTTGCGGAACAGGACGAGTTCCACGCCGTGCCCGAACATCAGCTGGCCCACGGAGCTCAGCAGGTCCACAGCGTTCTTTTCGTTGTCCACGTAATCTTTCAGCCCAGCCTCATAGCTGGCCTTTTTTTCCAAGGTCTCCATGAATCGGTGTTGTGTTGGGGGAAAAGCGTGTGCCACGGCAGGTGATCAGCCCAAGTAGGCCTTGAGCAGCTTGCTGCGGCTGGTGTGGCGCAGGCGGCGGATGGCCTTCTCCTTGATCTGGCGTACGCGCTCGCGCGTCAGGTCGAACTTGGCGCCGATCTCTTCCAGCGTAAGCCCGTGGTTGATGTTGATGCCGAAGAAGAGCTTCACCACGTCGCGCTCACGCTCGGTGAGGGTGCTCAGCGCGCGGTCGATCTCCTTGGAAAGGCTTTCGTTGATCAGCACGCGGTCCGCGGGCACGCTGTCGTTGTTCGGCAGCACGTCCAGCAGGCTGTTGCTTTCGCCCTCCACAAAGGGGGCGTCCATGCTGATGTGGCGGCCGCTCACCTTCATGGTGTCGGCCACTTTTTCCGGCGGAAGCTCCAGCAGTGTGGCGAGTTCGTCGGCGCTGGGCGGGCGTTCAAATTCCTGCTCCAGCTTGGCGAATGCCTTGTTGATCTTGTTCAGTGAACCCACCTGGTTCAGCGGCAGGCGCACAATGCGGCTCTGCTCGGCCAAGGCCTGAAGAATGCTCTGGCGGATCCACCACACGGCGTAGCTGATGAACTTGAAGCCGCGGGTTTCATCGAAGCGCTGCGCAGCCTTGATCAAGCCAAGGTTACCCTCGTTGATCAGGTCGGGCAGGCTGAGCCCCTGGTTCTGGTATTGCTTGGCCACGGAGACCACGAAACGCAGGTTGGCCTTGACGAGCTTGTCCAGCGCCGCCCCGTCGCCCTTCTTGATCTTGCGGGCGAGCTCTACCTCCATTTCGGCATTGATGAGACCTTCCTTGCCGATTTCCTGCAGGTATTTGTCCAGCGACTGGCTTTCCCTGTTGGTGATCGACTTGGTGATCTTGAGTTGGCGCATTCTGCTAGTCACGGGAGTCGGGGGTGTTGGTGAGTGGAAGAGTGGCGGCTATGATCGATGCCGGTTCCTGAAAACATGCAGGGCGGCTGAATCGTTCGGGCTGCGAAGGTACATCGGCCCCCGCGCACGGGGCAAGCCGGTGCGCGGGGGAGATGTTGGAGTTGCTAAAAGATGCTCGAAGTCAATGGGTTACACGCCAAGGCCATAGTAGGCCCGGACCCCATTGGGGTAAACGCCCTCGATCAATACACCACCTTGTTTACCCGAGAGGGCATTTTCAATGTCCTTGGGGTTGTTCATTGGCTTTTGATCGATCTTGGTGATGATGAAGCCTTCGCGGATGCCGATGCTGCGGAGCTTTCCACCATTGATCTGCAACACCTTCACGCCGTTGTCGAGTTTCAGCGCTTTCAGCTCATCGGCCTTGGCGGGTGCAAGCTCAGCGCCGAGCGTGGCAGAGGTGGCGCTGGGCGCCGCATTGGAAGCCAAGGTGCCGGCGCGGCCGGTCAAGGTGATGTCCTTCACCAAGTCCTTCCCGTCACGCATCAAGGTCACGGTAACTTTGTCGCCAGGGCTGAATTTGCCCACTTGTTCCTGCAGTTCCGGCACGTTGTCCACGTTCATGGCACCGATCTTCACGATCACGTCGCCGCTCT
Source organism: Bacteroidota bacterium (assembly GCA_018266685.1). Lineage (GTDB taxonomy): Bacteria > Bacteroidota > Bacteroidia > Flavobacteriales_F > PHOS-HE28 > PHOS-HE28. The sequence goes on along the minus strand of JAFDZY010000361.1, from coordinate 13,379 downwards.
TCAAGCCTGCTGATCTGGCCGCGCCGTCATCCGTCACGTCCTTTACGTACACGCCCTTGAGCACGGAGAGGTCGAACTTCTTGGCCATGTCCTGATCGATGTCGCTGATGGTGATGCCGAGGTAGGCGCGGCGCACGCTGCCGAACTGCATCAAGTCACTGGTGACCTTCCGCACGATGTTCACCGGGATGGCGAACGAATAGCCCGTGTAAGCCCCGGTGGTGCTGGCGATGGCGCTGTTGATGCCGACCAGGTTGCCACTGGCGTCCACCAAGGCACCGCCGCTGTTGCCCGGGTTCACGGCCGCATCCGTTTGGATGAAGCTTTCAATGGGGAAGATGTCCTTGCTGGGGTCGTATTGCAGGATGTTGATGTTGCGTGCCTTGGCGCTCACGATCCCCGCCGTCACGGTGCTGGTAAGGTTCATGGGGTTGCCCACGGCCAGCACCCATTGGCCCACCTTCACATCATCGCTGTTGCCGTACGGCAGCACGGGCAGTTTGTCGGCATCGATCTTGATCAGGGCGAGGTCCGTGCTGGGGTCGCGCCCGATCACGGTAGCGGGGAATTGCCGCTTGTCATTGAGGTGCACGGTGATCTTGTCTGCGTTGTCCACCACGTGGTTGTTGGTCACGATGTAGCCGTCATCGCTGATGATCACGCCGCTGCCCGCACCCCGGACCTCTTGGGGCGCCTGTTGGCGGTAGCCCCAGAAAAAGGCCATCGGGTTCTGTTGCTGCACGGTGGCCTCGGTGGTTACGTGCACCACGGCATCAATGCTTTTTGCCGCGGCATCCGTGAAGTCGGGCACGGACACAGTAGCCGTGCCGCTGCCGGACATGTTGACAAAACGGGCCGCCGACGATGCCTGTTCCTCCGCCACCTGTACATTGTTGTTTGCCGGTGCGATGCGATCATGCAGCCCCAATGCCAGCAAGCCGCCTGCCAGGGCCATGCCGAAGTAGCCCATGGCACGCTTGAAAGTTCCTGTTTGCTTGTTCATCTTGTTCGGTTCCGTGCCTAATGCACATCAAAGTAACGCAGGGTGCATGGCCTTGTTTGGCGGTGCGCTGTTAACAACTGTTGATCCAATTTCTGCGGAAACTCGCGACTGGCAAGGAGCGAAGCAATATCCGTGCCCTTTGCAACAATTGGCATGCGATATTTGGGGCGGCATCCGAACGCATTGCCTGCACATGGAACTTCCATTTTCGAAATGGCACGGCACCGGCAATGATTTCATCCTGGTGGATGATCGGCAGGGCCAGTTGCCCGCAGACGCCTCCGCCTTGGCGCGCAAGCTGTGCCACCGCCATTTCGGCATTGGCAGCGACGGGCTGATCCTGTTGCAAAAACCAATGGCCGCAGGCACGGACTACCACATGGAGTTCATGAACCCTGACGGCAGCCGGAGCTTTTGCGGCAATGGCAGCCGCTGTGCGTTCGCTTTCCGCAGCAAGCTTACCGGGGATCGTTCGCCAGCTCGTTTTTCAGCCTCGGACGGCATTCATGCGGCGTGCTGGGCGGATGGGGCCGTTGAAGTTTCCATGCGCGACGTGGAGGCCATTGAACGCATCGGCGCAGACATGGACCTGCTTGGCACTGGATCACCGCATTTGGTGATCTGGGTGGAAGACCCGGCTGCCGTGGATGTAGTTGCCGAAGCCCGCAAGCACCGCTATGGAGCACGGTTTGCCCGGGAAGGCGTGAACGTCAATTTTGTGCGGTGGTACAACGGCCGCGTGGAAATGCGCACGTATGAACGCGGCGTGGAGGCGGAAACGCTGAGCTGCGGCACGGGCGTTACGGCAGCGGCACTGAGTGCCATGGCGCGCGGGCACGTCAATGGTGCGTGCGCGGTACAGACCCCCGGGGGAACGCTCTTGGTGCGTGCTGCGGCGAAGGGCGGCGGATTTACGGGCGTGGTGCTTCGCGGGCCGGTGGAAGAAGTGTACACCGGGGCGATCACCGTGGCACCATGAAGAAGCTGTTGGCAGTGGTATTGCTGGTGCTGCTTGCCGGGGGCGGATACTTCGCGTGGCGCAAGTGGAAGGAGATCTTCGGGCCAGGCGTGGGGTTTAAGGCCGGGGAAAAGGTGCTGTTGATCCCCGATGGCGCGAACCTGGAGCAGGTGTTGGACAGCCTGAAGGCGGGCGGGTTCATCACGGATGAAAAGACGTTCCACTGGGTGGCGGAGCGCAAGAAATATGCAGGACGGGTGCGGCCGGGCCGCTATGTGGTGCCTGCGGGCATGTCCATGAACGCCTTGGTGAACAAGCTGCGCAGCGGGGAGCAGGACCCGGTGCGGATCACCTTCACCAACATCCGGAACATCCCGCAATTGGCCGGGCAGGTCTCCAAATACATCGAGGCGGATTCGCTGGCCGTGCTGCGGGCCATGCTCGCTCCGGAAACTGCCCGGCGGTTGGGCTTCACACGGGAAACGATCATCTCCCTGTTCCTGCCGAACACGTATGAAGTGTGGTGGACGGTGAAGCCGGATGAACTGATTGACCGGTTTGCCAAGGAATACAAGCGCTTTTGGACCGATGACCGCCAGGCTGCCGCACGTGCGCTTGGCCTTACGCAAAGCGAGGTAAGCACCTTGGCGAGCATCGTGCAGGCCGAAACGGGCAAGGCTTCCGACGCGCCCATGATCGCCGGCGTGTACCTCAACCGGCTGCGCATCGGCATGCCGCTGCAAGCCGACCCCACGCTGAAGTTCGCGCTGGGCCTGGATTCGCTGAACCGGGTGCTGCACACGGACATGCGCGTGGATTCGCCCTACAACACGTACACGCACACCGGCTTGCCGCCCGGGCCGATCAACCTGCCGGAGCCGCGCTTCATTGATGCCGTGCTGCACCCAGCAAAGAGTGACTACCTGTACTTCTGTGCACGGGAAGACCTGAGCGGCTACAGCAACTTTACCAAGACTTACGAGCAGCATCTGGTCAACGCGCGCCGCTACCAGCAAGCCCTGAACAAGCGCGGCATCTACCGCTGAGCAAGGACGATGACCTGGAAAGTAGTGGTGGAATGAAAGGGAAAGGCGAAGGGATGGGGCGATGCAGCGATGCAGGAACGAAGCGATGAAGCGATGAAGTGAAGGAGGGCCTTCACCTCATCACATCTTCACGCATACGTTCCAAGCGCAGTTCCGGGCGTGCCCTACTTTCGCGGCTTCACACGCATTGAATTGAATGAGCAAGATCAAATTCGGAACGGACGGATGGCGCGCCATCATCGCGCAGGATTTCACGGTGGAAAACGTGGCGCGCGTCACCATGGGCCTGGCCAAGTGGCTCAAGGCGAAATACCCGTCAGGGATCAGCGTGGTGATCGGCCATGATTGCCGCTTTGCAGGCGGGCTGTTTGCGGAAACCACTGCCAAAGTGCTCATTCACCATGGCATCAAGGTGCATCTTGCGGAAGGCTTCGTTTCCACCCCGATGGTATCGCTGGGCACGTTGCGCATGAAGGCGCAGATGGGCGTGATCATCACCGCCAGCCACAACCCGCCCAGCTACAACGGCTACAAGCTGAAAGGCCCCCACGGCGGGCCGTTGATCCCGGAGGAAGTGCAGGAAGTGGAAGACCTGATCCCCGAGGCGCACGGCATGGACCTGGCGGCCATCGACCTGGCCAAGGCCAAGGCGGACGGGCTGTTGGCGGCCATTGCGCTGGAGGACATGTACGTGGGCCATGTGGAGAAGAGCTTCGACCTGGCCGCCATCCGGAAGAGCGGGATGAAGCTGGGCTACGATGCCATGTACGGTGCGGGCCAGCGGGCGCTGCCGCGCGTACTGCCGGAAGTGGCCTTGTTGCACTGCGACCACAATCCCGGTTTCCACGGCCAGGCCCCGGAGCCCATTCACCGCAACTTGATCGAGTTTTCCAAGTTCATTCCGCAGCACGGCATCCAGTGCGGCTTAGCCACCGATGGTGACGCTGACCGCATCGGCCTTTACAACAGCAAGGGCGAGTTCGTGGATTCGCACCACATCATCCTGCTGCTGATCCACTACTTGGTGAAGTACAAGAAATTCACGGGGAAAGTGGTGGTGGCCACCAGCACCACGCCCAAGGTGGAGAAATTGTGCAAGCACTACGGCTTGGAATACCAGGTCACCAAGATCGGCTTCAAGTGGATCGCCGGCATCATGATCACGGATGATGTACTGCTGGGCGGCGAAGAGAGCGGCGGCATCGCCATCAAGGGCCACATCCCGGAGCGCGACGGGATCTGGATGGGCCTCACGATCTGGGAGTTCATGGCCAAGAGCGGCAAGAGCCTGGAAGATCTGGTGGATGAAGTCTACGCCATCACGGGATCCTTTGCCTACGACCGGGACGACCTGCACATCACCGAGGCATTGAAGCAGCAGGTGCTGAAGGCTTGTGAGGGCGATGCCTACAAGGGTTTCGGCCCTTACGCCGTGCGGAAACGCGACACCATGGACGGATACAAGTACTTCTTCGACAACGAAGAATGGCTGATGATCCGCGCCAGCGGTACCGAGCCGGTGCTGCGCCTCTATGCCGGCGGCAGCACCATGGAACGCGCCAAGGACATCCTGAAGGCCTGCCGTGCCACCATCGGTGCGTAAACCGGAACGGCGAACATGGAAGCGCGGCCCGGGAGCAATGGCGCCATGGCCGCCGCGCTGGCGCTGTTGCTCACTGCGGTAACAGGCTGCAGCGCCCAGGATGGACCGGACAGCCTCCGTGCAGGAAGGGCTTGGTTGGTGGCCGGCGGGACCGCGGCTTTCTCCACCGGTTCGCTCATCGGGCTCAATGAAGCATGGTACCGCGGGCATGACCGCACCGCGTTCCACTTTTTTGATGATGGCGGCGAATGGCTTGAAGTGGACAAACTGGGCCACGCCAATAGTGCATACCAACTGGGCCGGACCGGGCACGCCGCCTTCCGCTGGGCAGGCTTCAACAAGGGTCTTTCCACGTGGCTTGGCGGCTCCGTGGGCTTGATCTACCTCTCCGGCATCGAATACCTGGACGGCCACTCGTCCGCGTGGGGTTTTAGTGGCTGGGACATGGCCGCGAACGCCGCAGGCACGGCGCTCTTCATCGGGCAGGAGCGGGGCTGGCATGAGCAGCGGGTATTGCTGAAGTGGTCAGCGCACCTCACGGACTACGCACCATTGCGGCCCGATGTGCTGGGAGCCACGGTGCCGGAACGGCTGCTGAAGGATTACAACGGCACCACCGTGTGGCTGAGCGCGAACCCACATGCCTTTGGTTGGAAAGGCCTGCCCCCTTGGCTGAACATTGCCGCAGGCATGGGCGCCGAAGGCATGGTGAACGCGCGGAGCAATCCGGGTTCCTACCGCCAGTTCTATCTCTCGCCGGACATTGCGTTCAGCAGGATCCCTGCGCGCAGCAAGGCATTGCGCACGCTGCTTTTTTTGCTTGACGCGTTGAAGATGCCCGCACCGGCAATGGAGTTCCAGGGGAACGGCAAGGTGGTGGGCCACTGGTTGTTTTTCTGAAGCCGGGCGTTCCGGACGGGAAGGGGATCAAACCAACCGGCCGATTTGTGGTCATAGCACGAGAACACGAACCCATGAACGCCCCTTTCACACTGCTCATCGCATTGCTGCTGGCACCGGCCGCCCAAGCCCAGGATGCGGCCACTGACAGCACCGGCCTGCCCGGCGACAACTTCAGCCTGCAAGGGGCACTGGCCCTGTTCAAGCAGGCCAAGGATGTTGAAAGCTTTGAGCAAGCGTTGAACGCGGACGACCAGCGCGTGAACAACTTGGACCTTGACGGTGACGGCCAGGTGGACTACATCCGCGTGGAGGACCACCAGGACGGTGATGCGCACGCCATTGTGATGCAGGTGGCAGTCTCCCAGGATGAATCACAGGATGTGGCGGTGATCGAGCTGGAGAAGTCGGGCAAGGACGAGGCGAAGGTGCAGATCCGCGGTGCGGAGGAACTGTACGGCCCGGATGTGATGGTGGAGCCTTATGCCGAAGATGATGCGGCTGCACCGGCGAAAGGCCCTGCAGCGCCGGCACTGGTGCGCGTGCGCGTTTGGGTAAATGTGTGGGCCTGGCCATGCGTGGCATGGATCTACGGGCCCACGTACGTTGCATGGGCCTCACCGTGGCGCTGGGGCGTGTATCCGCGCTGGTGGAGGCCATGGAGGCCGCATCCCTACCGGGTGTTTTGGGGTTGGCAGCGCCCGCGCATGGTGGTGTACCGGCCCGTGCATGTGTGCCGTGTTGCCCGTGCCAATGTGTTATACGTGTCCCGGGCCAGGTATGCGCCACGCATTCGAACCGCCACCGCACCGGTGATCCAACGAAGGGAGGCAATGCGCACCGCTCCGCAACGGCCCGTGCAGCGCAAGGAGGAGATACGGCGTGGTTCCAGAAACAAGGTGCGCGACGGCGGAAGGGCCATGCCTGCTGAACGTGCCCCAAAGTCGAGGCCGGCGCGGCGGATGCACCGGTAGTGTCGGAATGGTGCCGCTACATTTGGCACTTCCGGGATGCCGGGGTTCCGAATGAAGTCAATTGCTGTTCCCTGCATTTTTCTGCTTCTGGCCTGCTTGGCGATCACTGCGCGAGGCAAGGAACCGGCAGCGGCACCGCCCATGGTGGTGGGCCTTGCGGGCTCGGCCCCCTTCGTGAATGATTCCAACGGAGGCGCCGGCATTTCCGCGGAGATCTGGGCCAAGCTGGCCGACCGCATGCAGTGGAACTACCGCACCGTGTTTTACGAGGATGTTTCCGCTGCATTGCTGGCCATGCGCGCCGGCGAGATCGATGCCGTGGCCGGGCCCGTGAGCATTACCTCGGACAGGGCGGAACACATGGCGTTCACGCTGCCGTACTTCCAGAGCAGCCTCTCCATTCTGTCCCGCGTGGAGGAGCCGTCCTTCTGGCAATTGCTTTCGCCTTTTTTCAGCAGGAAGTTTTTCTATTCGGTCTGTGTTTTCCTCTTCATCCTGGCCATTGTGGGCTTCCTGCTTTGGCTTGCGGAACGCGAAGCCAATCCGAAACAGTTTCCGGGCAGGCCGTTGCGGGGGATCGGCAACGGCATGTGGTGCGCCATCACCACCATGAGCACCACGGGCTACGGCGATGTTGTGCCGCGCACATTCTGGGGCCGCTTCATTGCCGGCGCATGGATGGTGGTCTCGTTGATCAGCGCCACCACGTTGGTGGCCGGCATTGCAAGCAGCGTTACCCTTACGGGCATGCGCACGCGGACGGTGCAGCATGCGGAGGACCTGAAAGGCCAGCGCGTCGCCACGCTCAAGGGTTCCACGTCCGTTCCGTTCATACAACTGTACGGAGGCACCGTGGTGCCGGTGGAAACCCTGGATGAAGGCGCCCAAGCCTTGAAGGACGGGAAGGTGAGCGCCATGGTGTACGATCGTCCGCAGTTGGCCTATTACGTTCAAGTGCATCCGGGGATGGGCCTTGCCATTTCCAGTGCCGAGTACGATAAGCAGGGCTACGGCTTTGCCTTTCCGCTCTCCTTCCGGCAAGTGCACGAGGTGAACGTAACGCTGCTGGAGCTCAAGGAGGACGGTTTCGTGGACCGGATCACAACGCGTTGGTTAGGCGGGAAGCTGTAGGGTGTTGCAAAGAAGAGCACATGCACTTCCCGTTTGAAAAGGAAATTGTGCTGGAGAACCAGGTAGCATTGCTCAGGCCGGTGCAGGAGGGCGATGTGGATGCGTTGTTGCAGGTGGCGGTTGAAGACAAGGACCTGTTGAAGTACTCGCCGTCCCCGATCTGTTCGCGGGAACTGCTCGAAGCATACTTGGCCAAGGCCATGGAACTGCGCAGGAGGCAGGAACGGTACACGTTCACCGTGCTTGACAAACGCCGGAACGCCTACGCCGGCAGCACCAGCTTCCTGAACATCTCCGGCATGGACGACCGGTTGGAGGTCGGTGCGACCTGGTACGGGAAAGCGTTCCAGCGCACCGGGCTGAACAGGAACTGCAAGTACCTGCTCCTGGAATTCGCATTTGGAACCTTGGGGGCAGAACGAGTGGAACTCCGCACCGATGAACGGAACCAGGCATCGCGGAAGGCCATTGAAGGCATCGGGGGAAAGTTTGAGGGCATACTGCGCCGGCATACATTGATGCACGACGGTTTCCGGAGGAATACCGCCTGCTATGGCATCTTGCGGCCCGAATGGGAGGAAGTGAAGCAGACGTTGTTGCGGTGATCTCCGCTGGCCACGTTATTTCAACTGGCCTTCCAGCAGCATCAACTGCACCTTTAGCACGGCCGCCACGGTAAGGCTGTCGCGCACTTCGCCGCGCCGCACCATTTCGTAGAGTTCGGCAAAGGGCAATTTGCGTTGCTCGAGTTCCTCGTCATGGTCCGGTTCCGGATCATGGAAACTGAGGCCCTGTGCCACGAAGATCACGGCCTGCTCATCGCTGGCGCTGTTGCTCAGGTCCATCTGCAGGATCTCCGTCCACTGTGTTGCTTCAATGCCGGCCTCTTCGTGCAGCTCGCGCTTGGCGCTTTCCACCGCGGGCACGTCGCGTTTGCCGCCGCCTTCGGGGATCTCCCAGCTGTATGCCTCCAGCGGATAGCGGTACTGGCCCACGATCCAGGTGTTCAGTTCATCATCCAGCGGAACCACGCCCACGGCGATGTTCTTGAAATGGATCACGCCGTAAACGCCTTGCTTTCCGCCGGGGTCGATCACTTCGTGGTGGGCCACCGAGATCCACGGCGTCTCGTAGGCCGGCCGTTCGCTCAGGGTGGTCCAAGGGCCGCGCTTCTTCATGGCCGCAAAGATGCCGCCGGTTTGCGGATCAGCGCGTGGAGGGGTTCAGCCGGAACTGGATGTCCAGCTTCATGATGCTGCGCACGTAGCGGCCGCCCTTGATGGCCGGAACCCAGCAAATGGTGCGGGCCAAGCGCATGGCTTCCGCATCACAGCCGCCGCCCAAAAAATTCAGTGTGCGCAGGTTGCTGATGTTCCCGCTGGTCTCCACCACGAACTCGATGGACACTTTGCCTTGGATGTCCAGCCGGAAGGCTTCAGGCGGATAGTTCAGGTTGCTTGCAATGTACTGGGGCAGCCCGCGCAAACCGTTGGGCACGCGGGGCGAAGCAAGCGTGTCCACCTCCTTGTCAGCATAAAGGGCAAAGCTGGGATCTACCACCGCCTGGGCGGGCAAGGACGGGCAGGGCTTGGCTTTCGCCCGCAGCTTCTTGTATTTCTTGGCATTGAAGGGGATTTCCATGGAGTGGTCGTGGTCCAGCGGCGTTCCGCCCACGGAGGCGGGCTTCCAGCGGATCAATTTCACCAAGCGCAAGGCCTCTGCATCGCAGGCGGGGTCCAAGGGCAGCGTTACGCGGGCATTGGCCGAGCTTCCATCGCTGCGTACTTGAAACGTTACGGTGACGTTGCCGTCCACCCCGGCGGCAAGCGCATCTGCCGGGAAGCGCTGTTCCTGCTCCAGCATCCAGGCCACGGCCTGCTTGCCGCCATACGGCTCCGGTGCGGCGTAGCCTTGTGCGGCCACATGGGCGGTGAACAGCGCAAGGGCGCAGATCAGGAAGGCATAGCGTGGCATTGCAAGCGTAAATTTGCAACATGTCCGGCAAAAAGCTTGTAGTGGGCGCAACGTTCTCCTTCCTGAACGAGGTGGGCGGCGGGCGCGTGCTTGAACTCTTGGGCCGGGACCGGGCGAAGGTGCGCACGCATGACGGGTTTGAGCTGGTGTACCCGGTAAAGGAACTGGTGGCGGACCTGCGCGACCCCAGCCGTAGCGTGAGCGACCATCACGCGCACCTGCGGGCCTCCAACGACCGCCTGGCGGAACGTGTTGAGCGCGACAAAGGGCGGGGCGCCACCGTGCAGAATGCGGGCCGGGCGCACCAGCCGGAGGACGATCCCGCCGTAATGGAAGTGGACCTGCACCTGCACAAACTGGTGGAGGATGAAACGGTGCTCAGCAACGATGAAAAGTTACGCTTCCAGTTGGAATTCTTTGAGCGCCGGCTGAACACGGCCATCCGCGAGCGCAAAAAGCGCGTCATTGTGATCCACGGCGTGGGGGAAGGAATTTTGCGAGAGGAGGTGCGCAAGGCCCTTCAATTCTATGATGGCGTGCGCTTTGATGATGCCGATCCGCGGCGGTACGGCTACGGGGCCACGGCCATTGAGATCCTGCACTATTGAACGGCGATCCGTTCCTTGACATCCCGCGCACCGCTCCGCCGCTCCTTCCGCCGCAAGGCCGGGAGGGGAGGAAAGTCCGGGCAGCACAGGGCACCGTGCTTCCTAACGGGAAGGGATGCGGCCGGCGACGGCCGCACCACGGAAAGTGCAACAGAAAGCAAACCGCCGATGGCCGCAAGGCACAGGCATGGGTGAAAGGGTGGTGCAAGAGACCACCGCGCGGCCAGTGATGGCTGCGGCATGGCAAACCCCACGGGCTGAAAGACCAAATAGGCCGGGGCGCCGCCGCAAGGCGGTAAAGGGCGGCCCGCCCGATCCCGGCGGGTAGGTCGATAGAGGTTGCGCGCGAGCGTGATCCCAGATAGATGGCGGAGCCCCGCGTGCTTGCACGGGGGGACAGGATCCGGCTTACAGGTGCGCGGGCATTATTGGCAGGGGCTCCGGCGGAAGCGCCGGGGCCTTTGCATTTTTTCGGCATGGAAGTGGGTTGGCCACAAACTACTTTAGCCCGTCATATGCGGTACGCAGCTCTTTTTTTCCTGATCGGCCTGGCCGGCATGCAGGCCCATGCGCAGGAAGTTGTGGTCAATGGCAAGGTTACCGGGGGCGACGGCGAGAAGGTCTTCTATGACCTGATGATCGTGAACAGGCGCTTGCGCACGGGCAATTTCGCCAACACGGACGGCAGCTTCACCGTGCGCGCACAACGGAATGACACGCTGCTGATAGGGGCGGGGGGCTACGTGACACGCACGGTTCCCTTGGGCGAATTCACCGATACTGACCTTGGCCACCTGCAGATCACGCTGCGCCCTTGGAGCATCGACCTGCAACCCGTGGCGGTGTTGCCGCAGCGCACCTTGAAACAAATCCAGGCGGACATAGACAAGCTGGGGTACAATGAGAAAGATTACCGCGAGAGCGGCGTGGATGCGTTCAGCAGCCCGATCACCTTTCTTTACCAGGAGTTCAGCAGGCGGGAGCGCAGCAAGCGGCAGGTGGCGCAGCTGGAGAATGAGGATATGAAGCGCGAACTGCTGCGTGAACTGCTCCAGCAATATGTGGACTACGGCATCATCAACCTCAGCGACGATAGTTTTGACGACTTCATCGACTTCTGCAACGTGCCGGAGGAAGTGCTGAAGAGCCTGTCGCAGTACGACTTCCTGGTGTACATGAAGAAGAAGTACCAGCTCTACACCAGCCTGGGGCCCACGCGCCAGCACTGATGGGCCGGACATCCATAGCGATTGCGGGCCTTGTTGCGGCGACCGTCATCCCCGCACAGAGCATGGCACAAACGGAGGATGACACGCTGACAAACGTGTACCAGCTCGGTGCCGTAGTGATCCACGGCCGCGCTGAAGGGCTGGACCTGGAAGGTTTCGTGCAGCAAGTAAAGGCGGACACCAGTTTTCTGCACGCCTTCCTGAACATGCGCTACTGGCCGCACGCCGTGGAGAGTAGCCTCACTGTGCGCAACAAGGGGGAAAAGGAAAAGGCCACGCTGTACCGTAAAGGGCACATGGCAAGGATCGGGGCCACGGCGGAACTGCGCGTGGACAGCAGCGCGGAAAGTGGCAACCTGCGGAATCGTAGCGGGGAAATGCGGTACCTCACCGCTGAACTGTACGAAGTCCTCTTCTGGCCAAAGGGCACGTGGCGCGCGGACAACAGCATCGCTGCGTATGAGCGGGGCAGGGGAGGCAAGGGGCGCATTGAAAAGTACAAGGATGAACTGAAGCAGTTCATGTTCAACCCCGGACAGGAGATCGCCAGTGTGCCTTTCATCGGCGACAAGCTCGCGCTCTTCGATCCACACATGGCGCCGTTGTACAACTTCACCATCGCGCAGGAACACCGCAATGGGCAGCCCTGTTGGCAATTCAGTGCCACGGCCAAGGACAGCCTCAATGGAAGTCGCACGGATGATGATGCCACCGTGATCAAGCGCATGCGCACCTGGTTCGATCAAACCTCCATGCAGGTGATCGCCCGGGAATACCGCATAGCGCACGCTTCGCTCCTCTTGGATTTCGACATCAGCATCCAAGTGGACAACACTGTGGTGAACGGGGAACTGGTGCCCACTTTCATCCGGTACGATGGCGATTGGGACATTCCGCTGCACAAGCGTGAGCTGGTGCGGTTCTGGTTGAGAATGGGAGGATGGGAGGTGGAGTAGGGCTATTCCCTGCCAAGCCTGTGCGGATGCCGCTGTACGGCCGCACAACGACCATGCCGGGCTTACCTTTGATGAACCATGAAGAACCTCACTGAGCTAAAGCTGACATTGGCGAAGCGCATACTCGATTGCGATGATGAAGACCAACTGCGCACGGTGGACCAGCTGATGGGCGGTGAGGGTTCATTCACGCTGACGCCTGCGCAGAGATCGGAATTGGATGCAGATCTCGCGGACTTTGTGAAGGGTAAAGGGAAGAACTACACTTGGGCGGAGGTGAAAGCCCACGCACGAGGCGGCATCGGCAATGGGGCATGAGCTGGTCTTCCGGGCAAGGGCCCGAAAGGATGTCCATAATGCCGTTCAGTGGTACGCAGCCAAGCGCGAAGGATTGGGCGGTCAGTTCCTGTTGGAGTTGCAACGGTGCGTGGGAGGCATTGCATCCAACCCCCTTCGCCATCCCAAAATCTACAGTGAATTCAGGCAGGCCCGGGTGAAGCGGTTCCCGTATGTAGTGGTCTATCGCCCATTGGATCGGGAAGTGGTTGTCATGCGCGTGTTCCACACCAAGCAAGACCACAGGAAGAAATTTATCCGGAAGTGACCTCTTTCAATTGCAATCAGGACAAACCCATCGCAATGACCTTGGGGCCTGTAGGCCGGAAGGTGGAACAGGCTGGAGCCGAAAGGGATTTTCGGGAATGGATAAGTAAAACATGAGCACCTCCAACTTCCGCTTCCGAACGCTTAATGCTGATGAGCTTAGTTCGATGGTATCGTATCGCTCCGGCGAAACGAAGCTGGGAGAGATGCTGGCCGCCGACTGGCGTGATGAAGCCTGCCGCTACGTGCTGCTGGGCATCTGCGAGGACATTGGCCCGCGTGCCAACAACGGTTTGGGCGGTGCCCACAACGGCTTCGATGCCTTCCTGCCCAACTTCCTCAACCTGCAGGCCAACCGCTTCATCACGCCGGGCAGCCTGCACCTGCTGGGCCG
>JAFDZY010000360.1 GCA_018266685.1 Bacteroidota bacterium | reverse complement strand
TTGGTGCGGTCCAAAGGCGGGCGACGTGTGCGCCCGTTGAGCGCGAAGGCTTCGCGGTATTGAGGCTTGATGATGAGCGGAAGTACGCCGAAGTAGTTCTTGGCTGCTTCGCCTTCCAGGCCGCGCACGGTGTCCACATCGGTGGCATGCTTCAGGTTGCTCAAGGTTTGGGCGAGGCTGAGTGCTACGGCATCCAGCTTGGCAATATCATCGGTATGGTCTGTTTCCCGCGCACCACGCAGGAGCACGGTACGGCTGTTGCGCACCTTACCGGCGATGATGGAACGGGCCATCTCCAAAATGATACCGGGGTCCTCGGCTGCTTTGTATTGGGCCTTGCGCAGCAGGATGTTGCCGCTGATGCCGCCTTCCAGCCGGGCCTTGAACCGACCGTTCATGTCCAGCAGCACCAGGCTCTTGCCCTCGTCGGCAAGTTTGTGCATGAGGCCGGGTGATACCATCACGTTGCCGAAGCAGACCAGCCCGGCCAGGTGATGCAGCGGCACTTGCAGCTTCTTCACCCGTTCCACATCTATGCGCACCGTGGCATTCTCCAAGTGCGCATAGGCGTTCGGGGTCATCACGTAGAGGGTGTTCTCCAGCTGGCGCATCAGGTATCGGTGGAGAACAAGGTGTCGCGGAGGTACGCTTGGGTATGGTGGTCGTCCAGGACTTCCGGCTGGCAGATGTCCTTCAAGGAGCAATGCTCACAGCGCTCGTCGTTCACGGGCGGGGGTAACCGGCCTTCCGCGATGCACTGGCGTACGGCAACTGTTGTGCGCTCCACCAGCGTGCGTAGTCCGGTGTCTATGTCCACGTCGCGGCGCCTGCGGCTGCTGGCGTGGTAGATGGCCCCCTTGGTCACGGGCTTGCCCAGCATTTCCTCCAAGCACATCGCTTGTGCGGCCAACTGGATGTCATCGTGCAAATGCGCCCTCACCCCCGGCCCCTCTCCGCCCTCACCCCGGCCCTCTCCCAAGGAGAGGGAGGAATGCGAGAGGGGGACGATCTTCCGCTTTGGGCCGTGCTTGAACTCCACGGGAAAGACGCTGCCGTCCGGATGGAACTCCACTACATCGGCCTTGCCGATCAGTCCGATGCGGTCGCTCCACAAGGGCAGCGACCGCTCGACCTTCACGCCTTTCTTGATCTCGTAACCCGTTTCATCCACCAGCGCATGCACGGCATTGCCGCGAGCGGTATGCACGTTGTCCGCGAATACCTGCTCCACATGGATCAGTGCGCACTGCCGGGGGCAGTACATCCAGTGCTGCAGGGCGGAGATGGGGATGGGGTCGGGCTTTTCCATCTGGCGATACACGCTATGCGACCTCCAGCGTTTCCGGCACGTAGAGTTTCAGGAGCTTCACGCCTTGCGGCATGTTGTTCTCATTCACCAGCACTTCGTAATCGCTGAAATCGCGTGCGACCTCCTCGCCCGCTTTGCGGCGAACGGTGATGCGGTTGAAGAGGTCATGGGCATGCGCGTTGCCCAGTTCGCTGTCGTGCTGGAACACGTAGAGGCCGCGTGTTGCCATTTGGCCTCGGGCGGCGCTACGGTCTTGCTCAAACATCATTTGCAGCGCATCCCAGAGCAGCTTCAGATCGGCCTCTCCGAAGCCTGTTTGCTTGGCGAGGAACGACGAAACGAAGCCGTGTGAACGGTATATGCCGTAGGGCACGGTGTGTTTGCGGCCCATGGTGCGATTATCTCCTTCCTGCTTTTCAGCCTCAGCCTCGGTGGCCACAGCCATGCGGGTTATCGAATGTTCCAAGGCTACGATGGGGTCGATGGAACGGCCGAATGTCATTTGCACCGGTCCACGCACCTGTCCGCAGTTCACGCCGGTTGACATCACCGCCCCGAAAGTGCGCACATCGAAGAAGTTCTTGCACATCCAGTTGCGGGCGTTGTTCACGTCATCGCCACCGCCTTTCCGCTTCTTCTTATCACCATCTCCGTCTATCTTCACGCCGATGGCCTCGTATGCGCGTTCGTGCGTTTTGTTCAGGATGGCTTTTTCCTTCACATAGATCTCATAGGGTGGTTGTTCCCCTTTTACCAAGCCGACATAATTGCGCACTTTGCGCTTCAAGGAAACATCTGTCACGAGGCCGTGGCCGGTTTCGGCATCGAGGCGTGGCAGGTTGCCGGCATCAGGGTCGCCGTTGGGGTTGCCGTCCTTTACATCGAAAAGCAGGACGAAATCGTATCGGTTATTCAGGCTCATTGGTCTTGAGGTTTAGTTGTTGGTGGGTTCGTCTGTTGTGGTGGTTTTTCCTTTGAAGAAGTCTTGGCGTTGGTGATAGTAGCCCAACGCGAAACGGGCTTGCTCCGGTAAGGGCAAATGACCGGGGAATCGATCCAGTCCGTTCATGATCTCGCCGATGAGCTTCTCGCGGTTTACGGCTTGTCCTGCATGAAGCTTGCCGATGTGGTGGTTCTTTAATCGGAGCAGGGTGGAGAACACGGCTGCCGGGGTGCTGGACGCCGCGCCGTAGTACCGGTCTCGAATGGTGGCATTGAGGCCGGGGCTGGCATCTTCCTGGGTCTTCTCCAGTGCGGCGAAGAGGCGCCCCAGCCGGTAGGCGTTGTTGGTGTTGTTCAGGTCTAACATGGCGGTGAAAAGTGTTTCGGTTTCGGTGGTGTTCTGGTTGTTTCGGCGAATGGTGCGATTGAGGCATGCTTTGATGGCGGAGGCGCGCGGGTACCGTACGTCCTGTTCCGCACGGCAACGTTGAACTGCGAGGTTGAGCAACGTGGCAGGGTAGGGCAGCGCCTCAATGATCGAGCGCATGATGTCGCCACTTAGGTTGGGCGGAATGTTGTCCGCTTTCCCTTGGGCTGCAATACTTGCTATGATCCGGAAGATCGAAAGGTGTTCAGGCTCGTTCTTGCTTCGGGCCACGTTAATGTCCTCGAAGTGCTGCTCGATGCGTTTGGCGATGTCCTGTGCCGACGCGGTTTCCCAGAAACGGATGGAAATGCGGGCAGCGTTGGGTGCAAGGCCGAGCACATGGAACCTGTCTTCGGGTTGACCTTTCACGAATTTGCCTGAACGAGCTGCCTGATGGAGTGCTTTCAGGGCTTCGGTGCCACGGTCCGGGTCGTCCTTGGGTGGTTCTCCGAACAGGTCGGGAACAAGCTTCTCCAAGTCATGTTCTTCTTCAGCCCAGAATACAGTAGACGCATCTCCGACCTGAACACGTTGGCGTGAACCGCTGGCGAGCAAATGGTTCAAGGCGGTGGTGTATGCGAAGGCCGCTTGTTTCCCAACAGCTGCATTGTCGCCTTGGCTCTTGCCATAGGAACGGAAAGCATCGGCATTGTATGATACGATGTTGGCGCCGGAGGTTTGCGCTCCCCATACGCCTTTGATCGCTGGGTGCAAGCGTTCGATTGGCGTTTCCTCGCCGGACACTAGGCAGGTCCCGTTGACGGGAGGCATGCCTTCCTCTTCTTCTTCTGCGGAGGTGAGCCCCAGCCGCTGACAGATGAGTTGCGCATCTCCGTTCAACCGAAAGCTTATTATGGGATTAGTGTTCTTGATCTCTTCCCAAGCCGGTAGTGCTTCAAGCTTGTTCAGGTCAAGGCTTTCCATGAACTGTAGGATCGCCTTGGTGCCAGTGTCGGTCTGGTACCGGATAGGTAGATCTTTCACGCTGCCTACAAAGGCAGCATGCTGTTCCGCTATGCGCTGTTCCCGCTTTACCCTGTCTACTTCGTTTTTAGGGGGTTCTTTGGTGTCAATGCCAAAAACATACTCCGCCGTATCCCAAAGAAGATTCGATTTGACACCTGAAGTCTTTTTAACGCCCTTGGGAACCAAGAAGCGTTGGGCGATCTTCTTCTTCCCTTGGTACTCCTGCGTGTCGGCGATGTTCACCAACGTTCCATCCGGAGCCAGTTCAACAATGAATGGAATGGCCTTTTCCTCCAGGCCGAAAGCGGGCAGCCGATCCGCTGCATCGGACGATGCCTGCTTGCGGTCGTAATATTCGTTGAGGCGTTGCAGGATCATGCGTGTATGATGTTATGGTCCAGTTCAGGCACTTCCATCACCCCGCCCTTTACTTCAGCCCTGAAGAACTTCGGTTGCGGGTCGTTCGGGTCCGAGAAGTCCAGGTCGTGGAGCATGTAGCCAAGTTTCTCATCCATGCCAATAGGTGCGGCTTCCTTGGCCGGGTCCTCGACCAGTCGAAAGTGCGCGGCAAACTCACGGCAGCCGAGGTAAGGCTGGTTTACGCATTGGCCTTTCTGGGCGCGGCGTTCGAACATTTCCTCGTACTTCTTCGCGCTGGCTTGTGGGTCCTTGTTGCGGAGGAACTCCAGGTCGGCATGCAGGCGGTAGGCCACATCGCGCAGGAAGAGTCCGGCGCGTTGCGCGCGTTCATCAGAGTCATCGGCGTAAATACTGAGATCGACCTTGGTGCCAGCCATGGCCTTCTTCACATTTGCGACGGACACTTTGGATTGAACCTCATTGCGCCGCAGGTTCATCCACCGCACGGGCTTGAGCACCTCCACCTTCCGTATATGCCAGCGAATGGCAGGCTTCCACAGGATGGCCTCGAACACTGCGCGGGCGGCCGAGGGGGTGATCACATCGTAGCTCACGCGTTCCACCTTCATTTCGGGACGGGTGAAGCAGGCATAGTCGCCAGTGACTTCGAGGCAGTATCGTTTCATGTTCAAACCATGTATTGGTCAGGGGTGAGTTGCACGTGGTCCAGTTGTAGACCGAAATCAGTATTGTAGAGGCCATCGGCCGTTTGTGCGAATAGGCCGGGAACGAGTTCTTGGATGTCACCATGGCGGACCATTGGTTCAGCAAAGCGGTAGTGGATGCGCACGATGTAGCGCTGGAGCTTGCGCATGAGCCAGCGTTGTGGTCCTTCTTTCTCCAGGATGTTCAGCCAGTAGTCGATGGTCTTACCTTCCTTGTCCGGTTCCATGTAGCGCACCACCACAGAGAGCTGGTCGCCATCCTCGATCAGTTTGAAGTTCTCGGCGGCGGTGCGGAAGTTCACGGCAAGGGTGCTGTCGAGCTTGTTGTCCATGCGCAGGTCGTGGCGGATCTGCTTCTTGTCGAGGTCGCACGCGTAGTAGAGCTTGGTGAAGTAGGCGTTGAACAGTTTCCTGTCCAAGGGGTCGGTTCTGTTGTCATGCAGAACGCTCTTGCACGCATTGGCTCCCTTGAGCAACATTCCCTTGGGTGGATCTTTGGGTGGCACAAATACAATCACCTTGCCATGATCCAATTTCCCTTCCCGGTTGCACCTTCCGGCGGCTTGGGCAATGGAATCGAGACCGGCCAGCGCGCGATAAACGACCGGGAAGTCGATGTCCACACCGGCTTCGACCAGTTGGGTGGACACCACGCGTGTGGGCGTACCATTCTTCATGCGTTGTTTGATGTCGCCGATCACTTTGCTGCGATGGGCACCGCACATCAGCGCGGAGAGGTGCAAGGTGCCCTTGGGCAATAGCTCGTGCAGTTCGCGCGCGTCCTTGCGCGTGTTCACGATGGCCAGCACGCTTTCGTGTGTATTGATGCGTGCGGCGATGTCCTCCCAAGGCTCATGTGTGTTCATCGCCGCAGGCAGTTCCACCTGCACCCGCTTCAACTGCTGGTACAGCGCATCCGGGTCGGCAATGATCTCGCGCACGTTGTCCAGGCCCCTGATGTGCTTCTTCGGATCCACGTAGTGGTCGATCGTGGCCAGTGCGGGCTGCGTGGCGGTGGAGAGAAGCACCGTAACACCATAGTGCTTGCTCAAAAGGTTGAGCACATCCAATATGGGCTGGAGGAATTCCGGTGGCAGCAGCTGCGCTTCATCCAGCACCACGATGCTGTTGCAGATGTTGTGGAGCTTGCGGCAGCGCGAGGTCTTCGCCGCGAAGAGCGATTCGAAGAATTGCACACTGGTAGTGACCACCACGGGCGCATCCCAGTTTTCGCAGGAAAGGCGGCTTCGGCTGTTCTCCTCCTTCGGGTCGGCTTCGGCATTGCTGTGATGCTCGATCAGCACCTCATCGCCCACAGAAGCGAATGCCTTGCGGAACTCATCGGCCGTTTGCTCTATGATGCTGGTGTATGGGATGACGTAGATGATGCGGCGTTTCTCCTTGTGCGCCTTGGCGTGCTCCAACGCGAAGGCCATGGAGGAAAGTGTTTTACCGCCACCGGTGGGAACGGTGAGGGAAAAAATGCCGGGAGCCTCCTGCGCTTTCGTGCGGCATTGCGCAAGAATGTCGGCCCTCAGGCGATTGACCTTTGTGCCTTCCGCAGTGCTCGACTTGTCAGCCATGTAGTTGTCGAACGCTTCATGCAACGAGTGAAGTTCCGGCCAGTTCCCGCGCGCGCCGCGTTTGTCTGGATCCATGTACGCTTCCGTATCCAAGAAATCGGCATCCACAAGGCAGGAGAAGAGCATGCGGACCCAAAGGGCGAAGCCGTTCTTGGTTCCGGGTACGGTTTGCAAGGAGGGTAGCGTGGACTTGGCCAGCAGTTCAAGTGGTGCGCCTTTGAGGCTTTCGTTGAGTTCGGTGCGGCTATCGGCCAACGCCAATCGGCGTTCCAAGCTGGAATTCTCCGTGTTCCAATCGTTGAGACCAGCGTGGTGGCCTGCGATCAGATAGGCGATGACCTTGCCTGCGGGTCCGAGGTTTTCCATTGCCCACAAGGCTCCTGCGGTCGAATGGTTCGGGTGGCCCGCTCCTTCGATATGGGCATTCTCGGCGTCGTAGCCGCTTGCACGCTTCAAGTATTCCTGCCAGGCAGGTTGGTACTTGCCAAGGTCATGCAGGCTGCCTGCAGCCTTTGCCCATTCCTCCCCATCAAAGCAGGCGGCATATTGTCCGGCAAGGGAAGCAACTCCGGCCAAATGGTCGGCTAATGGGTGAGGCAGGTGCCAGGTGCCTTCATCCCCTTTGGATACATGTGCTATAAACTCCATGCCTTAATTTCCGTCGATCAGCGGGCATACAAGTTGGCTGGATTGGATGGATTTTCCAAATGAGCAGTGAAATCTTGGCCCCTGCCTCGGTGGGGGCCTTTTTCGTTTTCGGCTCTTCGCCCTCTCCGGTAAAATGATGCGCATGCCCGGCCTGCCGGAAGCGCCCGCCAGCGATGGCATGAACATCGACGCAAAGGGTGTGGGGACTGGGCTGAGTTGAGTGGCGTTCACCGCACGGGGATTACTGTAGAGGCGCGAAGGGTACAGAGCAGTAGGCAACGACATAGGTAGGTTGGGGATGCGCTAAGCGCTACGAAGGATCCCTGTTACAGGATTAGTGCGCGCGTGTGTTGGCAGCGCGGCCTGGTGCTTCAGGAATCTGTCCATGCATGTGTAGCGTGGCCGGAATAGGAGCACGAGCTACATGCTCGCGCTTCATGGGAGCATGAAAAAGGGCCGCGCCCCATCGGACGCGGCCCTTTTCACTTGGGCTGTTGGCACTGTGCCGATTATTCCACCACCAGGCGCTGTACGCCTTGGCTGCCGTCCGCGCCGGTCACCAGCACTTGGTACAGCCCGGCAGTAAGGCCGCCCAGGTCCAGTTCATGCCGGGCCAGGCCCATGTTGGCTTGCATTTGTTCGCTGCGCACCACGCGGCCTGTGCCGTCCAGGAGGTCCACCCGTACACGGCCACCACTGGTGCCCATTACCAAGGTGACTTGATCTTTGGCCGGGTTGGGATAAAGGTCGATGCCGATGGAATTATGCACGGATTCCGCAATGCCCACGTATGATCCATCCAACCATCGCGTGTCATAGGTGGTCTGGTTGCTCCCGTTGGTCGTGGTGACCAGGGTGCTGGTTTGAACCAAGGCGAGGTGTATGCCAGGCTTGTAGTAATAATAGGTCGTGCAGGTGTAAGTGGCGACCGGTATACCCATGCTTTGGTCGCTGAAGGTTTGGGTAAACTTCACCCGGAGCACATTGTTCACGGTTCCGTATGGCATCACCAAGGTACCGTATCCATCTGCCAAGCCCGTGGAAGACCCCGATCGGCTAATGCTTGTGCCCATGACACTGAAGTTGGTGCTCCATGTATCGGTCCAGGTGGTATTGTATGAACAGGGATACTTGAGGACCAGCTCGGAATTTTGGTACACCAAGTTGGCCAACGTTGTGGTCGCCCCCATGTTTTCCATGCCGGTGGCGCTGTACTTGATGTAGTTATAGTTGTCGCCGGACATGGCTGCCACCGTGGCTCCGGGAAAGGAGGAACCGGCAGGCGTGGATGCTACGCTTTGCATCACGAAAGAGAGGTCGCTGAGCGAAGCGATCGTGGCGAAGTTCCAGGTTTGGGAAGCGCCGCTGGGGCCGGTGACGGCCGAGGTGCTCATGTGCTCGGTGAACGACTGGCCTACCAGTGCCGCGTTGTTCCCCTGGTTCAGGGTCTGTGCCTCGGCGGCGGCGGACAACAGCGTGAAGGACAAGGCCAATGTGTAAGGTATCTTCATGTTTCCTTGGTTTTGAATTTGCGGGGAAAATAGTTGAAATTGTCAGATTGCCGATCTGGGCAAGCGATGGCGGCAACAGGACCGGCTTATCCGTTTGTCTTCCGGCTCAGATGCCCATTCTTGGCGGTCCAAGACCGTGGAGTGCCTGGCTATCGCACTGGTGCAGCCGTTTTGGGGCTGGAACAGCGTTGCAAGCCAGTTTACACTGCGGCCGGGCCTCTTTGGAAATATTCACGGCCCCACTTCCCGATACCGGTTTGATGGCCTTACCTTCATGGCGCTCAACCTTCTAAACCGACCAAGCCATGAACATCACTTTCAATGAGCTGCGCGACATCAAGGACCGCTTACCGGACGGGAGCATCCACCGCATTGCCAAGCAATTGGACATGAACGTGGAAACGGTGTGGAATTACTTCGGAGGGTACAGCCATCCGGAGGGCAGGCCGATGGGTGTGCATGTGGAGGGCGGTGCGCAAGGTGGCGTGGTGTCCTTGGACGACACGCGCATTTTGGACCTGGCCCGGCAGATGATCGCAGAACGCGCGTAGCGCTGGCGGCATCGGCATATTCACGGTTCCGTGCAGCCGCCAAGGTTGCGCGGAAAAAGGAGCCTATTTTTCCGTGACACGGAACTCCACGCGGCGGTTCAATGCGCGGTTGGCCTCGCTGTTGTTGGGCTGAAGCGGCCGTGTTTCACCATAGCCCCGTGCCGCAATGCGTTCCTTTTCCACCTTGCGGCCCAGCAGGAACTCCACCACTGCATTTGCCCGCGCTTCACTGAGCGCCATGTTGCTGGCATCGCTGCCTACATCGTCGGTGTGGCCTTCCACCTCAATGTGCATGTTCGGATAGTCTATGAGCATGTCCGCCAGTTCGTCCAGTTCCGTTTTGCTTTCCGGCGTAAGCGTGGCCTTGCCAAACTCAAAGCCGATGTTGTCCAAGCGGATGCGCTTGCCCACTTGGGGCGGCTCCACCTTGGGCAGCGGCACCTCTTTGGTGCTCGCATGGTCCGCAACCACCACCTTGGGCGGCGGGGGTATGCTCTCTTTGGGCTTCGGCGTAAGTGCGGTGCCCGGGGGCGCCACGCGCACGTTCACATCGTCGATGAAGTAGTAGGCGCCGCGCTCGCCTTGTGGTTGCCGTTCATGCAGTGTGGCTTCATCACCGTAAAAGTTGCCGATCAACAGGTAGCGCTCGTTGCCCTGTGCCTCGATCACCCCGCTGATCTTCTTCCAGTGGCCCGTGTTCAGCACTTCATCGGCGTTCACCTGCGGAGTGATGTACAGCGGCAGGTTGTCGCGCGTTTTCACCGGCACGGCGGAGAGCAGAAGCCCCACATTGTTGCTGGCCTCGCTGCTGAAGTTGGCGCGAAGAGCCCAGCATTCCACGATGTAGCGCGTGCCCGCCTTCAACGGCTCCGGCAATGTGGCCTGCACATATTCATGCCAGTAGGTGGGCGTGTTGCCCTTGCCCCAGATCTTGATGCCCACCATGTTCTTGCCGCTGTGGGGCGAGGCTTTGCCGCCGGTGCGCCGCGCAGGGTTGGTCCAGCATTTGGCATCGGCTTCGGTGGAAAAGAGGTCCGGCGTGGTTTCCGTGGGCGAGCTCCATGCCGTCATCACATCCTCATTGAACTTGGCGGCTTGCTGCGTCCATGCGCAGGGCACCTTCAAGACCTCCTCAAAGCCGGGGTTGGGCACCAAGTTGGGCATGGTGTCGTTGTTCAACGCGCGCTGGAACACGTTTTGCGCGCTCAAGGGGGATGCACCGGCAAAGGCCAATGCAAGCAAGGCAGGGCGGACCATGCAGCGAAACTACCGGGCCCGCAAAGCGGACGAATGGCGGCAAGGGCCATTTGATCAACGATCGCTTGGGCTGAACGGTTGAAAACCCGGCCGGGCCTGGGATTACGGCCTTTCCAGCCAATTGCGGATGATGGCCGGACCTGCGGGCGTTAACACGCTTTCCGGATGGAACTGCACGCCGCAAAGGGGCAGGCTGCGGTGGCGCACCGCCATCACTACGCCTTCCCGGCTGGTTGCGGTAACGCGCAGCTCGGCGGGCAGCTTGGCGGGATCGGCGGCCCAACTGTGGTAGAGGCCCGCTTGGAAAGGCGTTTCGACCCCTGCGAAGAGCGCGTCGATCGGCGGTTCCGGTGTGCACGGCACGGCCACGCCGTGGCGCACTTGCGGCAAATTGAGCAGCGCGCCCCCGAACTCTTCCACAATGCCTTGCAGGCCAAGGCACACGCCAAGGATCGGCCGGGTGGGCGCCATGGCGTGGAGCAGGGCGGGCATTACACCTGCTTCCGAAGGCAAACCGGGACCGGGCGAAAGCACAATACGGTCGTAGCGGGAAGCTTGGTCCACGGTGATGGCATCGTTGCGGACCACGTCCACTGCGGCATGTGGGGCCAGCAGGTGGTACAGGTTCCACGTAAAGCTGTCGTAGTTGTCCAGCAGGAGGATGCGCATGGCGGGGGCCGGTGCGATTTGCGCCACCGGCCGGCCGGCCCGCAAGATCGCCCATTCCGGGCCAATTGACCGGTTCGGGTGATCGGGCGAACTTTGCGGAACCCATCATGCCGGTTGAACATTACACGGGGACGTTCGGAAGTGCGGAGCTGCGCCACTTGCTGCGAAGGACCCTCTTCGGCGCGGGCCCGTTGGACATGGCCCATTTCGAGGGCATGGCGTTGGATGCCGTGGTCGCCGAACTGCTCACCTTCACCAACACCACCACACCGCCCATTAAAGCGTATAGCGGCACGGGACCCGGAAATGTGCAGGACCCGAACTTGGTGGATGCCGTGGTTCCCTTCGGCGAGCCATGGATCAACTATGTGCGGCAGATGGGGAACCCGCCCAACCCCATTCCCAAGCGGAACGAGAGCCTTCAAAATTGGTGGGTGGGGCAGTTGATCAGCCAGGAACGCAACTTGCGCGAGAAGCTCACCCTCTTTTGGTCCAACCACGTGCCGGTGCAGATCTCCATCGTCTTCAAGCCGGAATGCAGCTACTGGTACAACCAACTGCTGCGCAGCGGGTGCAAGGGCAATGCACGCGACCTGATGGTGCAATTGGCATGCGACGGCGCCATGCTGGTCTACCTCAACGGCATGTACAACGTTGCGGGCGCGCCGGACGAGAATTTCGGCCGGGAGCTGATGGAGCTGTTTACCTTGGGCGTGGACAGCGGCTACACACAGGCCGACGTGGCCGCAGCTGCGCGCGTGTTCACCGGTTGGACCGTAGTGGAGAACGTGAATGGCACACCCGTGCTGCCGCAAGTGGTGTTCCGGCCGGAAAACCATGACCAGGGCGACAAGCAGTTCAGTGCCTTCTTCAACAATACGTTGGTACAGGGACAGCCGGGAACGGACGGCGGACTGGCGGAGATCGGCGCCATCATGGACATGGTGTTCGCCAATGAAACCTGTTCACTGTTCCTGGTGCGGCAGCTCTACCGCTGGTTTGTGCGGACGGAGATAGCGCCCGAGGTGGAGGATGATGTGATCGCGCCGTTGGCGCAGTTGTTCCGCGACACCACCGCTGCCCCGGACCAGATCGCACAAGTGCTGCAGGCCCTGCTCACCAGCGCGCATTTCTTCAGCCCGGAAGTGCGCGGCTGCATGGTGAAAAGCCCGTTCGACCTGACCGTTGGCATGGTACGCGCCTGCAACATGCCCATGCCTGGCCCGGACCATTGGGAGGCACAGTACAATGTGTGGAGCAAGGTCCGCCTTTTGATGGCCGATGCCGGCCAGTCCGTGGGGGAGGTGCCTACGGTGGCGGGATGGGCGGCATACTACCAGGAGCCTCTGTACGACCTGACGTGGATGGACAGCGCGTCGGTGATCGCCCGCAACAACATGTGCCAACGCGTGGCCTATTTCGGGATGACCACGCCTTCCACGTTGGTGCTGCCCGCCGACTGCAACCTGTTCTACGGCATGGACTTCGTGGAGCTGGTCTCACATTTTGCGGTACCATCGGACCCTAACGCGCTGGTACAGGAAGCGGCGGACATGCTGTTCGGCGTGCCTGTGTCCGCCTCCGTGCTGCAGCAATTGAAAACACAGTACCTCCTGCTGGGCCAGGTGGCCGATTACTACTGGAGCTCGGCATATACTACTTATACCAACAACCCGGCCACCACGGACCCGGCGGCCATGCAGGTTCCCGGCATGCTCAAAAGCCTGTTCATGGCCATGTTCGGAGCGGCGGAATTCCAATTGATGTAAAAGCCATGGACCGCAGAAGCTTCCTTCGCACATCGGCACTGGCCTCCGTTGGGGGCGTGGCGCTACGCGGCTGGTCGCAACCGGTGCTGGAGGCCCTGCTCAGGAGCGCGCCCAACAGCGACAGAGTGCTGGTGGTGGTGCAGTTGTTCGGTGGCAATGACGGCCTCAATACCGTGATCCCGCTGGACCAGTACGGCATGCTTTCCACGCTTCGCGCCAACATCCTGATTCCGGAGAACCAGGCGCTGCCGTTACAGGGCACCAACGGGGCCACGGCACTGCACCCGGCAATGACCGGTTTCAATGAGCTGTGGGACAACGGCAAGCTGGGCATTGTGCAAAGCGTTGGCTACCCCGACCCCAATTTTTCCCACTTCCGCTCCACGGATATCTGGGAAACCGCTTCCAGCGGCCTGCAAGTGCTTTCGGACGGTTGGCTGGGCCGATACCTGGACACTGCCTTTCCCGGCTACCCGACCGGATACCCCAACGGCAGCAACCCCGATCCCATCGCCATCCGCGTGGGCGGTGCCATTACTGCAGGCTTGCAGGCCCATGGCGTGGCCATGGCCACTGCCGTGAACAACACCAGCAACGTGCAGAACCTCACGGGTGGCGTGTTCATGGATCCCGCCATGCCCGGATGCAGCGGGGACAAGCTCGCCTTCATCCGCAACATCCAACGCCAAACGGAACTCTATGGAACGGTGATCCAAGCGGCTGCCAACGCTTCCGGCTGCACCCACAGCGCATTGTACCCCACCGGGCTGCAACCCGGCGCCACTTTGGCGAATTCCCTGAAGATCGTGGCCGGCCTGATCTGCGGCGGGCTGCGCACCCGGATCTACTGGGTGAGCGATACCGGCTTCGACACCCATGCCCAGCAAGCGGTGGCCGGTGATCCCACGCAGGGCGTGCATGCCAATTTGCTCAAGGGCATCAGCGACGCGATCTATGCGTTCCAGCAGGACATCGCACAGATGGGCGTATCGGACAGGGTGCTGGGAATGACCTTCAGCGAATTTGGCCGCAGGATCAAGAGCAACAACTCACGGGGAACGGACCATGGTGCCGCAGCACCGATGTTCCTCTTCGGCGACCGCGTGATCCCCGGCTTGCTGGGCGCCAACCCGCAGATCGATCCCAATACCGACGGGCAGACCAATGTGCCCATGCAGTATGATTTCCGCAGCGTGTATTCCTCCGTGCTCCAGCAGTGGCTGTGCCTGGACCAGGCCGGTGCCGCGCAGGTATTGATGGGCGAACATCCCGTGCTGCCGATCATTGAACAACAGGACTGCAGCCCGGTGCTTGCAACAAGCGGCGACCTGCTGCAGATCGGCCCCAATCCGTTCGTGGGATCCACCACCATCACCTATACCTGCGCATTGGACGGGGCGGTGAGCCTGCAAGTGTTCAACTCGCTGGGGCAGCTGGTGGCCAAACCCGTGGAGCAGCAGATGGCCGCAGGCACTTATCAACTGGACTTGGACCTCGGCCCCATGCCTGCCGGCGTGTACTTCTGCCGGTTGCAGAACGGGCCGAACCAGGTGGTGCGCAACATGGTAAAGTTCAAGTGACCTGCCGCGGCCGCCCGATCCAGCCCAAATGCGTGTGCTGGAACTGGTCGCCGAACTTCAGGCCAAAGCCGAGCGTGCGGTCCAGGCTGGCGTGGCCATAGAGGATGATGCCTGTTGAAAGCAGCAACGGCGCGGGGATCCCGATGGGCAGGCTGAACCATGCGCTGCCCAAGCCTGCGCCAGCGAGCACCAGTGCGATGCCTTTGTGGTGAAGCAGGTTGTACGTGAAGGCACCGGTGCGCGGCCCGTTCAGGTAGCCCAGCATGCCAATGTCCGGCCCAACGGCCAGCAACACATACACCCACCACGGGTCGGCGTGCATGGCCATGGTGGTGATGCACACCAGCAGTTGCGCGAGTTCCTCAAGTTTGAGCAGGGTCTTCATCAGGGGATGCGGATCACGTGTGAAGCTAATACCAAATGGACATTCAATCTCAGCCGATCTACTTGCTCTTTTTCCGCATGGCTTCTCCGTGCCATGCGTTCCGTAGGCACCGCTACGCAACGCCCGTCACGGATCGCCCTACGAAAAAATAGCTGCGCATCTTTGGCTGGAATTGAATGTCCAATTGGTATAACAGCTTGCGGCTTGCAGCTAACAGCTAACAGCTAACAGCTAAGGGCTGCAAGCCGCAAGCCACAAGCTGCAAGCGGGGAATTACCATGTGATGCCGACCGGGCAATGGTCGCTGCCCTGCACCTCATTGAGGATGAAGGCATCCTTCACGTGCTTGCCGAAAGCGTTGTTCACCAGCACGTAGTCCAGGCGCCAGCCCACGTTGCGGGCACGGGCGTTCATGCGGAAGCTCCACCAGCTGTACTTCACCTCTTCCGGGTGCAGGCTTCGGAAGGTGTCCGTGAAACCCGCGCCCAGCAACGCTGTGAAGCCGTCGATCTCCTGCTGGGTGTAGCCGGCCGTCTTGTTGTAGTTGCTCTTGGCGTTGGCGATGTCGATGGGCTGGTGCGCCACGTTCAGGTCGCCGGTGAAGATCACGGGCCGCTTGCCTTTGGCAAGGTCAACCAGGTATTGCCGCAGGGCATCATCCCATTCCTTCCGGTAGGACAGCCGCTTCAACCCTTCGCCGCTGTTTGGCACGTAGGCGCACACCACAATGTGATCGGCGAAGGTGGCGGTGACCACACGTCCCTCGCCGTCGTGCTCCGCAATGCTGATGCCCATTTCCACGCTTTCCGGCACTTGCCGCGAGAGGATTGCCGTGCCTGAATAGCCCGGTTTTTCCGCAGCGTTCGCGTGGAGGTGGTAACCCTTCAGGTCCGCCAGGGCCGTGGCCACTTGCTCAGGTGTTGCCTTGGTTTCCTGCAAGCAGATGATGTCGGCGTCCAGCGCGCGCAGGGAATCCACAAGGCCCTTGCCGGCAGCGGCTCGCACGCCGTTGACATTAAAGGAGATCAGTTTCATGATGCAAGGGGAAGGAGCGAATGTAAAAGGCCCCGAACGGTTTTTGCCGAACGGGGCCGAAGAACCTGCGGGTCAAAGGTGCCGCTTAAGCGCGGGTGACGTTGATGGCGTTGGGGCCCTTGGGGGATTCCTCCACCTCGTAGCTCACCTTGTCGCCCTCGCGCACCGGCTGTTTCAAGCCGGTTTTGTGTACGAAGATGTCCTTGCCGCCCTCATCGGGGACAATGAACCCGAAACCCTTGGTTTCGTTGAAAAACTTAATAGTGCCTGTGGCCATGGTACTGATGATTGGAAAGCGAATCTACACCTTCAGGCCGTTTTCCGCAGATTTTATTTCGGGATGCCCGGCAACGGCCCGTGGAAGATCGGGGTTGCGGCGAAGGAATAGCGCCGCCGCTCACTCCACGCGGTGTACCTCAATGCTGTTCAGCCAGTACACGTGCCGGGGGCCGGTCTTGATGTCGTTCCGGCAGATCAGGATCATGTCGCCTTGCCGCACGATCGGCCGGCCGTTTTCCTCGATCAGCACGTACACGTTGTCACCGGTGGGGTTGTTGAAGAGCTCCGCCCACGAGAACGTGGCCTTGTACCCGTCCGTGGCGCGGGCCACGATGTAGAAGTTGCGGTCCTTGTGCCCGCTTTGCTTGATCCTGGCCTTCTCCAGGATGTCGCGCAGCAGAACGCCTTTGGCGGTACTGTCCTGTTTCATGTTCGCGCCGCTCTGGCACACCACGGTGAAGTCGGTGATGGTGGCAACATTCATCTTCTTGAGCGAATCCACGGTGAGCATCAGCGGCGTTTCCACTTCGCCGGTCACCGCCAGTTGCTTGCTCAGGAATTTCAGGCTGTCCCCGGCAGTGATGGGCACCGTGCAACTGTGCTTGCCCGCGGCGGTGTCGGCCATGGAGGCGTGGCCGGCGTGCTCCGCATGGTCTGCCGCGTGGGGTGCTGCATCGCCGGGCGTGCCGCAATTGCCGCAGAGCAGTGCAAGCACAAGGACGGCCGGGGGACGGATCGATCGTTTCATGGTGTCGTGGCACTGGTTCATTCGTGGTTTTGAAAACGGAGCGTGAGGATGAAGGTGCGGCCCTCTTCCGGATAGCCCTCCACCAAGCAGTAGTTAGTGTCGAAGAGGTTGTTCACGCCCAGCTCCATGCTGGCATACTTCCACACCTTGCCGGAGATGAAAGCGTTCAGCAGGGTGAAGGCATCGGCCTTGGTGCCGTAGCTGGTGCTATAGCGGGAGGAGTTGTGCTCGGCGCTGGCTATGAGCCTGAGCCGTTCCACGGGCTTGTAGGTGATGTAGCCGATCACCTTGGTGTTGGGCACGTCGGTGAAGCGCAGGCTGGGGTCTTCCAAGTTGCGGCGCTCGATGTAGGTGTAGTTCGCCGTGGCCGATAGGTTCTTGCGCAGCTCCCAAGTGAAGCCGGCTTCCACGCCGGTGTACTCGGCCCGTCCCGCATTGCGCATCTGCGCCTTGCCCGGTTGCACCTCGCTGATGCTCATGATCACGTCGGTGATGCGGCTGTAAAAGAGCGCGGCCTGCACCGTGAGCCCCTTGGCGGCACGGCCGGTGTAGCCCATCTCCAGGTTGTCCGCCGATTCAGGCTTCAGGCCGGAGTTGGGGATCGCCGTGCCCATGCGGTACGAGTAGCGGTCCTTGATGGTGGCGAAACGGGTGCGGTGCGAGGCGGACAACCCCACCTTGTGCCCGTCCTTCGGCAGGTAGAACAGGCCCACCTGGCCGTTCCAGGCCTCGCTGGCGCCAGCAACCGGATAGGGTTGGATGGTCTCCGTGTTGGCGATGAAGTCATCGGCGCGCGTGTTGTTCCGCACGCTGTATCCAATGCCGGGCACCAGTTGGAACTTGTCCGTCAGGCGCCAGCTGTCCTCCACGCCCACCGTGATGGTGTTGTCATTAAAGGTGCGCACCGGCATGCCCAGGTCGTGCTCGCGGTGTACGTCGGTCTTGTACTGGAGCGCCAAGCGGATATTGTTCTTGGAGATCCGGGTGGTGCCGTACTCCAGACCGCCGCCGTAGGTGTAATCGTCGTAGTAGCTCGTGAAGGAAGAGGGCTTGTTCTGCGTGGCGTAGGTGGCGTTGTCAAATGCCTTGATCTCGTTGGTGAAGGCATCGTAGTAGAGTTTCGCACGCAGGTGGCTCTGCGCCGTCAAAGCGGTGTTGGAGAGGAAGTAGACCGTCTCCTTGTCCCAGTGCGGCCACTGCCAGTAGCGGGGCTTGGTGAACTGGGCGTTGCGCGTGTCGTCTCCGGCATACGGGGGATTGCCCTTCTCGCCGCGCTGGTTGATGTAGCCTAGGACGTATTCGTGCTTGGCGTTGGGCGTCCATCCGAATTTCACACTGAGCTTGCCGTCGGTGCGGTAGGCGTTTTCGCGCTGCCCGCCGTTCTCGGTCTTGGCGGGCGTGAAGCTTTCCGGCAGGATGAAGGCGTCGCGGTGCAAATAGGAGTAGCCGCCCTGCACATAGAATTTCCGCTGGCGCGTGCCCAGGTTGATGTTGCCCAAGTAGCCGTTGTCGTTGATCGCGCCCAGTGCCCCGTCCATCTCGAACTTCTTTTCGGGCTTGCGCGAAACCAGGTTGATGGCGCCGCCAAGCGAATTGGGCCCGTACAGCACCGACGACAGGCTC
Organism: Bacteroidota bacterium; assembly: GCA_018266685.1. Taxonomy (GTDB): domain Bacteria; phylum Bacteroidota; class Bacteroidia; order Flavobacteriales_F; family PHOS-HE28; genus PHOS-HE28. The sequence goes on along the minus strand of JAFDZY010000360.1, from coordinate 2,014 downwards.
TTGGACACGTCGATCACCGCCAGGTCCGCCGTGCTGAAGCGCCCCAGGTCCACATAGCCGTCGTAGGGCACGTACACGGGGATGCCGTCCATGTACACCGGCACCTGCCGCAGGTCGAAACCGCGCACGCTCACCATGGTTTCGTTGCGGTTGCCCGAGGCGGTCACCGCGATGCCCGGCAGCAGGTTCAGCGCGTCCGGCACGTCCAGCTTGTCCTGTGCGGCCATGATGGCGGCGCTCACGCGGTCCTGCTGCTCCACGGCTTTGGTGGCAACCACGGAGACTTCACCCAATTGGAAGATCCGGCCCGTGGTGCTGTCCGGTGGAACGGCAGACGCGGGGCCGGGCTGCTGCGCGGAAAGCAGGGCGGGCAGCAGGAATGTGGCGATCGTGGAAGGAATTCTCATGACGTGGTGGAATGGTGGAAGTGATGCGGTATGCTTGGTGATGAATAGTGCTTGCCGTACAAGCTTGTTGATCATGGTGCCGCGCCGCTCAGCGGTGGTCTGCGAACGAGGTTTTCTTGAACTCGGCCTCGATCCGTTCCCGGATGCGCTGCTCCATCCGGTTGAACTCCGCGATGGCTTTCAGCCCCGCTTCGGTGACGATGGCCCCGCCGCCGCCCTTGCCGCCGAGGTGCTTTTCCACGTAGGGCTGTCCGGCACGCTCGTTGATCTCGGTGACCATCTTCCAAGCCTGGCGGTAGGACATGCCCATCTCCAATGCGGCCTTCTGGATGGAGCCCGTGCGATGGATGCGCTCCATGATCTCCACGCGTCCGGGACCCAGGAGTTTTTCATCCCCGGCGTAGATCCACAGGCGGAACTTGGTACGGAAGGTAGAGCGCTTCGCCATCGATATGCTTATGCAAGCATAGCGCAAAGAAGCGTGCCAGTGATATGCCGGAAAATGATATTTATCATAGAAATGGAGACGTCGTGCTTCGCGCCTTTCGTGGAGGGCCTGATGGGTTGGGGACTGACCGAAGGGGACCCAGGAGCGTTCACTTCTCAAAGACCTCGATCCGGCCTTCACGCTCCACCAGTTGGGTGAACTTGCCATCGTACCGGGTGGCCCGCACAATGTGGTTGTCGATCCAGTGGTAGTTGCCGCCGCGCGGCTTGCCGAAGAGGATGGCGTGGTACTTGAAGCCGTGGCGGTCCAGCCATTCGGCGGTCGCCGCCCGGTGCTCCTCGGTGCGGCTGGTGAAGAAGGTGATGATGTGGCCCTCATTGTACCAGCCGTTGCAGATCTCCAGCGCGCCTTCGAAGATCGCCGCCGTGGCCATGCGCTCCGGCTCTTCGTTGGGGATGTCCTCGCAGATGGTGCCGTCGATGTCGATCAGGAAGTTCTTCTTGCCTTCGGGCAGCTTCGGGCTGATGCGCTTGCCGTGGTCGAAGGCTTCATGCAGCGGGGTGTCCATGGTGCGGGGGTTGATGCTAAAGATAGGCACCTGCCGGAATTGCCCGCCCCAAGGTCTCCCGCAGGGACCCCAGAGGCTATGAAAACCGGGACCCCGGCTCAGGTTCGGAGTGACGCCCTGCTGACCCACTCGCTGTTCCCCGCTGTTCCCGCAGGGTCACATGAAGTGGACCCTTCGGGAACAGTGGGACCTGTGCATTCAACAGGTCCCCTTCCGTCATTGCGAGGACCTGTGCATCCAACAGGTCCGAAGCAATCTTTAATTCAAGGAGGGAATTAAAGATTGCTTCGCTCGGGGACTCGCTCGCAATGACGGTGGGCTCGGGGACTCGCTCACAACGCGCTGTCCGCAGGGTCACACGAAGTGGACCCTGCGGGAACAGCGATCCTACGGGATCCACTTCACCCCGGAGAAATCAGGTTTGCGCTTTTCCAGGAATGCTTTGCGTCCTTCCTTGGCCTCATCGGTCATGTAGGCCAAGCGCGTGGCTTCGCCGGCAAAGACCTGCTGTCCCACCAGGCCATCGTCCGTGAGGTTGAAGGCGAACTTCAGCATCTTGATCGCCGTGGGGCTCTTGGCCAGGATCTCCTG
>JAFDZY010000359.1 GCA_018266685.1 Bacteroidota bacterium | reverse complement strand
GCAAGCTCACCGCGGACAGCACGGCGGCGCCCATCCTCATCACCGCCATCAAGCTCATCAACAAACCGGTGGATTTCCACGACCCCTCCTCACCCTTGCGTGCGCCTGCATTCCTGACGCGCACCATGACCATTCCGATCAGCGTGAACATGGTCACCTTCGAGTTCGCCACCATGGAGTTCAGCTCCCCGCAGGAACACCACTACCAGTACAAATTGGAAGGCTTCGACAAGGACTGGATCCGATCGGGCACCGAGCGCAGCGCCGTGTACACCAACCTCGATCCCGGCACCTACACCTTCCGCGTGCGCGGCGACAACCGCGACGGTGTGTGGGACATGAAGGGCACGGCGTGTACCCTCACCGTGCTGCCACCGTGGTGGCGCACGTGGTGGGCGTGGGCCCTGTACGTGGCGCTGGTGGCCGGTGGCATCATCGCGTACATCCGGCTGCGCACCGCCGGGTTGAAACGCCAGCGGGCCCTGCTGGAGCGCACCGTGGTGCAGCGCACCACCGAGCTGAGCCGGCAGAAGGACGAGGCCGACCGGCAGCGCGAGCGCGCCGAGCACAGCGAGCGCGTGAAACAGCAGTTCCTGGCCAACATGAGCCACGAGATCCGCACGCCGATGAACGCCATCGTGGGCATGGGCAACGTGCTGCGGCGCACCCCGCACCTGCCCGAGCAGCAGCCTTACATCGATGCCATCACCGGCAGCAGCGAGAACCTGCTGGGCATTGTGAACGAGATCCTGGACCTGAGCAAGATCGAATCCGGTAAACTGGAACTGGAGAAGGTGCGGATGGAACCGCGCTTGGTGTTGAACAGCGTGGTGGACGTGCTGCACTACCGCGCGGAGGAGAAGGGATTGACGATTGCCACCGATGTGGCCCGCGAGGTGCCTATTGCCGTGCTGGGCGACCCCGTGCGCCTGAACCAGGTGCTGATGAACCTGCTGGGCAACGCCATCAAATTCACCGAGCGTGGTTCCGTGCAGGTGGAAGTGGCGATGCAGGAGCACCTCAGGGATGCCGTGATGCTGCGCTTCGCGGTGACGGACACCGGCATCGGCATCGCGCCGGACCGGCTGGCGCATGTGTTCGAGGACTTCATGCAGGCCGAGAGCGACCACACGCGCAAGTACGGCGGCACGGGCCTGGGCTTGGCTATCAGCAAGCGCTTGGTGGAGATGCAGGGCGGCACCATCCACGTGGCCAGCGAGCCGGGGAAGGGCAGCGTGTTCAGCTTCAACCTGCCGTATGCCCTTGCACCGTCCATCGCCAACAGACCTGACAACAATCAACCGACAACGGGATCCCTTCCCCATGCGCTGCGCATCCTCCTCGCCGAGGACAACAAGCTGAACGTGCTGGTGGCGCAGGAGGAATTGAAGCACGCCGTGCCCGGCTGCACCGTCGACGTGGCCGCCAACGGGCAGCTTGCGGTGGACATGCACGCGGCCAACGACTATGACCTGGTCCTGATGGATGTGCAGATGCCGGTGATGGACGGCTATGCCGCCACGCGCGCCATCCGCGCCATGGAAGGGGTCAAGGCGCACATCCCCATCGTGGCCATGACGGCCAACGTGATGGAAGCTGAGGTGAAGCAATGCATGGAGGCCGGCATGGACGGCTTCGTGCCCAAGCCGTTCAAGCAAGAGGAACTGGCGGCGGCGATCGGGAGGGCGATGTGATGATCGCGTGATCCCGGCCGGGCCTCGCACAGATAAGATTCCATCGAAATGGAAGGCCGGTGTCTAGTCTCGTGCTGCGGAAAACCCCCTTTTATGGGTATTTCGAGAGCAGAAGCCCTGACCTTATTTAGGATCCACAAAAGCCCATCACCATGCGGAACACAGTGAATGGAAAAGTGACCGTACGTGCCGTAAGCGGCACATACGTGGTCTTTCTCGCATTCGATATGGATCAGTCGGATGCGGACAGGTTAATGGGATTCGCCATCCAACGCATCGACCACACGGAGGACGAAACAAGTTGGTTGCGCGGAAACAAGACCTTCGCCGCACTGCGAGACCTTGCCCCCACCGAGGAGGTGAACAGCCATCAACATCCCTTCCAGGCCTTCCAATGGGCGGACTACACAGCTAAGCCGGGGTATCGGTACACCTACCGGGTGATTCCCATGTTCGGCGATCCAGGTGCCTTAGAAGATGGACCGGTAACGGAAGTGCCTATCGAAACCGAGCCGCTTTATTCGGATGGTCACGATGTGCATTTTAACCGCGGAGCTATCGCATCGCAGGCTTTCGTCAAACGGTTCCCGGGGCTCACGCTCGATCAAGCTGGCGCACCGGCCTACGAATGGTTGGCGCGCGACTTGTTGCCATCGCTCCTTCGCTTCATTGCCAGAGCCTCTGGAGCGAGCTACAGCCTGCATGCCGCCATCTACGAGCTGAAGTGGCCCATTGTGTTGGAGGCGTTCAAAGCAGCAATTGATGCAGGTGCCCATGTGGATATCATCTACCACGCCAAGACCGGAGATACGGCCACCGCGAATGAGGCCGTGATCGACGAGTTCCAGGTGCGTGCTTTGGTAACGCCCCGCACCAAGGCCAAACTCATGCACAACAAGTTCATTGTTCTCAGCAAGGACGATGTTCCAGTGGCTGTATGGACAGGCTCGACCAACATGAGTCGCAACGCCTTGTACGGTCAACTCAATGTGGGCCTGAGCATAGATGACGCCCCCCTTGCAGAGGCATTCAAGCGCTACTGGACAGCACTTTCTGATGACCCGGATACACGAACCTTGAAGGAAAGGCTGGACGAATTGAACCCACAACCAGCGGATGATCCGGATCAAACGTATGTGCCGGTGTTCTCTCCCAGGAGCGGAAGGGCCATTTTCGATGGTTGGATAGACATGGCCAAGAACTCCGGTAAACCGCTCTTCATGACCTTCCCCTTCGGGATTACGAAGGACTTTCGACCCGCCTACGATCAGAACGACGGCATACTGCGATTCGCATTGCTGGATAAATACGTCAATGGTGGTAATGCCGATTCGCGTGCGGCCGCGATCGCGGAGATCATACGCATCCGCAAACACCCCAACGTGGGCATGGCCTTGGGCGACCGCATCTTCGTGGATCGGGTTGATGGTTGGATGAAGGAAAGTGCGCCCATTGGAGTGAACGTGAATTGGGTGCATACGAAGTTCATGCTCATCGATCCACTCGGGGACGCTCCGGTCACATTCTCCGGCTCGGCGAATTGGAGCGAGCCAAGTGTTACTGACAACGACGAGAACATGGTGCTCGTGCGAGGCGATAAGCGTGTTGCCGACATCTACTTCGGAGAGTTCATGCGCGTGTTCGCCCATCATCGGTTCCGTGAATCAGTGGCTCGTCACATCGAAGAACATGGAGCGGCCGCATTCGATACCTGGAAGCCGCAAAACCTGTTCACGGATCCGGCCCGTTGGGTGCCCGATCATTTCCATCCAGGATCCGAGAAAGACATCAAACGGCGCTATTTCATCGGTGCTTGATTGCGGCCTGCCCGTTCATCTGGGGGCTGACGGTGCCCAAGAGGTGGAGATGGTGCGCGCCAACCACTACGACCTGGTGCTCATGGACGTGCAGACCGGTGATGGACGGCTACGCCGCCACGCGCGCCATCCGCAGCATGGAAGGGGCCACGGCCCGCATCCCCATCGTGGCGATGACGGCCAACGTGCTGGAGTCCGAAGTGCAGCAATGCCTGGATGCGGGCATGGACGCCTTCGTGCCCAAGCCCTTCAAGCAAGAGGAACTGGCGGAGGCGATCGGGAAGGCGATGGGATGATCGTGCGTGAAGGCGAACGGAGATCGGGCCGCCATGCGTAGGCCATGCGGGTCTTGTGCTGCCGCAGGGCTACTTTCCACAAGAGAAATGGAGTAGTTTAGTGCCATGGAACGCAAGATCATCCTGCACGTCGAGAAGCTTCCGGAGGGTGTCTATTTGGCCACCTCTGATTCCGTGCAAGGATTGGTGGCGCAAGGACGTACCATCGCGGAAACACTGGAGATCGCACGGGACATCGCCAAAAAGCTGCTGGAGGCGCAAGGAGTTTAAGCAGGGCCGATGCCGGTGGAGTTCGGCGACCGTTTTGATTATCCGCTGGTGGTGGGCTTGTGATGGGCAGGTTGGGCGGTTTCCGGTACCGGGATATTGCCAAGCGGTTGCGGTACTTCGGTTTTGAGTTCCACCGCCAAGCCGCAGGCAGCCACGAGATCTGGCATTGTGCCCGTACCGGCCGGTTCACCACGATCCCCAACCATTCCGGCGACATGCCCGAAGGGACATTGCGTGCGATCCTCAAACAGGCTGGCGTGGATGCGGAGGACTTCCTGAAGGCGCGTTGAGCCCAGGCTTGCAAGTCACTCACGGATAGAGCCGGAGGAATTGGCGCAGGCGATCACAGCGGCGATCAAGGGCGGGATGTGAGAACCGGTAATTCCACCGGGTGAACCGTTTCGGGGCCATCACACATTTGTGCCGTTGAACCTGGCAAACCACCAAATCCATGAAAAGCAGGATCGATCGTAACTGGCCTACCATCGCACTGATCGTGGGCCTGATGTTGACCTCCATCGGCGTCTTCTCACAGGATGAGCCGAAGACCAAGGACGGCACCGTGTTCACCGTGGGCATGGTGCGCACCGGTGCCAACACCGATGACCAGTACCTGAATGAACTTGCCGGTTATTGGATGCCGATGATGGAGGCCGCCAAGGCACAGGGCCTCATCATAAGCTACCGCGTGCTGCACGGCACATTCAGCAATGAAGACGATTACAACGTGCTGTTCCTGGTGGAATACCCCAACCTTGCTGCACTGGACCCCAACCCGGCCACCGAGGCCAAATGGAAGGCCATCCGCGACGGGCTCACCGCCAAGCTGGGCGGATCTGAAAAGTTGAAGGCCATGCGTACCGGCCTCGAGGCGATGCGCACCTACCAAGGCGAAAAGGTGATGCGTGACGTGTTGGTGAAGTGACCGCATCCTTCACGAACATGCGGAAGGAGCTGATCCGGTAAGGGGCAGCTCTTTCATTTCCGACAACAGGTAATTCCACGAGGTAGCCTGCGAGAAGTTCAAGGGAGTTTTGTCCGACCGCAGCACAAATTCCATCGCCATGTGTTCCCGATCGTCCGCATTTGCAGCACTCGCATGCTTGCCATTCTTCGCGCCGCTCCATGCCCAACGCATGGAGGACCTCCTCCCCAAGATCGCCGTGGAGAAGAACGACAGTGCCCGCTTCTACCTTGCCTTCAGCGGCCTCACCACCTCGGAGACCAATCCCGTGCTGGACATGCACAACGCCGACGTGCTGCTGGTGCACGGCCAGAAGAGCGGCGACAAGGTGTCGCAGGTGCTGGGGCTGCTCTGCTTGGGCTACGACTACCGCGAGTTCGGCAGCACCGTGAAGGCGCTGGACTACAACCTCAAGGGCATGGCGGTGGCCGAGAAGACGGGTGACCCACGGCTG
>JAFDZY010000035.1 GCA_018266685.1 Bacteroidota bacterium | reverse complement strand
TCGCCTCCGGCGCCTTCGATCGCCTCGCGCATGGCGGTGATGATCTTGGGCAACTTGTTGGTGCCGATGTGCGGGTGCGCATCGATCAGGATGTCCGGTGAGGCTCCGTATGCCACGAACGTTTCCAGCACGGCGGCCACATCGCCGCGTTTATCACTGCGCGTGTAGAGCTTACCGTCGCTGTAGGTGCCCGCGCCGCCTTCGCCGAAGCAGTAGTTGCTGTCGGGGTCCACAAGGTGCTCGCGGTTGATCGCGGCGAGGTCGCGGCGGCGGGCGCGCACGTCCTTGCCACGCTCCAGGATAATGGGCCGCAGCCCGCGCCGGATGCAGCCCAAGGCCGCAAACAGCCCGGCAGGCCCGCAGCCCACGATGATTACCGGACGGCCCTTGTGCACGTTGGGCAATTGCGGCGGGGTGGTGGCGGGTCCGGGAAATTCCGCTTCGGTGGAAATTTCCACACGCAGGCGCACCAAGGGTTGCTTGCTGCGTGCATCAATGGAACGCTTCAGGATGCGGGCGCCGCGCACTTGCTCTTTCGCCAAACCGTAGGCTTCCGCAGCGGCTTCGCGCACCAGCACCGGGTCTGCGGCCTCGCGGGGCGGAAGCGCGATGTCAACGGTGCGGTTCATGGGGCTATGGGGAGGAGTTGTCAGTTGTTCGTTGTCAGGTGTTCGGCGGAATTTCCTGACGTGCGCCACTGGCAACTGACAACTGACAACCGCGCCTCACCCCTCAAACGTGAACGTCAGTACGTACGTCTTGGTGCGCAGGCTTTGCAGCGGATTGCTGAAGCGTGTGGCATCATCAACAAGCACGTTGGGGATGCCGATGGCAGTTTTCAGTTCGATGCCGAACTTGAAGTACGGCAGGAACATGTCTATGCCGCCGCCCACCTCTGCACTGTAGTCGTATTTGGAGAGCTTCACCACGATGTCCTCGTCGATGTTGTTGTTCACGTCCTTCTGGCTGGCCATGTCGATGCCGAATTTGCCACCGCCGATCACATACACTGCAAAGTTGTTGATGCGGTCACTGCGGAATTTGAGCAAAAGCGGGAACTCGAGGTAGGTGCTCTCAATGGGCTTCTTGAATTCCGCGGTTTTTCCATCGGCTTTCTTGAAGCGGTATTGGAGGATGCGGTCCTCAAAGGCAAGCGTGGGCAGAAATCGCAAGCTCCAATTGGGGTTCATGTTCAGTGAGGCCACGATGCCGAGGTTGAACCCGGGCTGCTTCACATGGTCGATCACGAGCACGGAATCGGCGAAGGGGGCGGATGGCTTCAGCGTCATGTAGAAGTCGCTGGTGTTGTAGCTGAGCAGGAAGCCGAAGTGGAAGCGGTGCAGGTCGAAGTTGGGCAGGTTTTCCACTTTCACGCCCGGGCGCTGTGCAACAGCCGGAACACAGGTGGAAGCGGCAACCAACAGGGCCAGGACGGATTTCAGGATGCGGCCGTGCATTGAAGGGATGAACGAAAGTAGCGGGCAAATCTTGCACGGCGTCATTTACGGGCCGTGTAGAGGGTGGCCACACCGAAGGTGAGGGAGCGGGCACGGGCATCATGCAGCCCGCAGCCTTCAAGGATCCGGATGAATGCACGGCCTTGGGGGAATGCATCCACGCTTTCCGGCAAGTAGGTGTAGGCATCGTTGTCCTTGCTCACCAAGCGGCCGATCACGGGCATCACGCGGTGGAAGTAAAAGCGGAACAGCTGCTTGAACGGGGATTGCTGCGGTTTGCTGAACTCCAGCACGAAGAGCCGGCCTCCTGGGCGGAGCACGCGGGCCATTCCACGGAGGCCGTTTTCCAGGGATTCGAAGTTGCGCACGCCGAACGCCACGGTGACGGCATCGAAGGATGCATCCGGAAAAGGAAGGTTGGCGGCATCGGCCTGGGCCAGGCTGATTTTTTTCGCAAGGCCCGCGCGCTCCACCTTGGTGCGTCCTTGTTCCAGCATGCCTGCCGAGATGTCGGCACCGGTGACGTGCTTGGCCACCTTGGTGGCCATGATCGCCAAGTCCGCCGTTCCGGTGGCCACGTCCAGCAGGTGGTCCACAGGTTCCAGGCCAACTGCGCGGATCACTTTTCGGCGCCAGCCTTGGTCCGTGCCCAAGGAGCACAGGCGGTTCAGCAGGTCGTATTTAGGCGAGATGTTGTCGAACATCCGCTCCACCTGTTCCCGCTTGGAACCTTCGGCGGCATAAGGTTTTACCGTGGAATTCATGCTGCAGGCGAGCCTATTCCGAGCCTGGTGGCCTCTGCGGCCAGTACGGATGGATCAATGGGCACAACGCCCACGTGCTCGCACACCAGGCCCCCGGCCAAGTTGGCCCAGGCTGCGATCTGTGCCATCGGCATACCGAGCGCCAGGCAGAGCGAAGCCACGGCGATTACGGTATCACCGGCTCCGCTCACATCAGCGATGTTTCGGTGGTGCGCGGGAAGGAACACCTCTTCGCCGGTGCGGTGTGCGTAGATGCCGTGCTCGCTCAGGGTGATCAGCGAAGCCTTGTTGGCCAGGCGCGATTCCAACAGGCGCACTGCGCCACGGAGCAGGTCGTTGTTCCCAGCAGGCAGGTCCGCCTTCAGCCCCTCGCGCAGTTCCTTCAGGTTGGGCTTGAAGAGGTCCACTTCGCGGTAGTCAAAGAAGTGGCGGCGCTTGGGGTCCACGGCCACCGGAATGCGCAGCTCATGCGCTACGGTGACCAAGCCTGCGATCACGCCAGGTGTAAGGCAGCCCTTGTCATAGTCCTCGAAGATGAGCACTTGCGGACGTGTGTTCCGAAGTAGTTGAACGGCGTGGTGGAGGAACGCCTTTTCCTGGTGAGGCGGCAGGTCGTGCTCCATCTCCTCATCCACGCGCACCACGTGCTGGCTTCCGCTGATCACGCGTGTTTTGATGGTGGTGGTGCGCCCTTCCAACTGCATCAAGCCTTGTTTGGCCAGGCCTGCTTCATCGAAAAGCTGTTCCATTTGCACGGCGGTGGCATCGCGCCCAATGGCGCTGGCCACCACGGTGTTTGCCCCGAGGGCACGCAAGTTGAGCGCCACATTCGCCGCGCCGCCCAAGCGTGCACTTCGGCGGGTAACCTGCACCACGGGCACCGGCGCTTCGGGGCTGATGCGGTCCACGCGGCCCCAGAGGTAGGCATCCAGCATCACGTCACCCACCACCAGGGCGGTGATGCCCTTGAACCGTTCCAATGTTTGCTTCGGCCCCATGCGCGGTTTGTGTCAGCTAAGTTCCGCAATGGCCTTAGCGATGCGTTGCAAGGCTGCGGCGAGCAGTTCGTCGCTGGTGGCGTAACTGATTCGGACGGTTCCTTCGGCGCCGAAGGAATCGCCTTCCACCAGGCTCACGTTGGCGTGTTCCAGCAGATGCAAGGAAAGGTCGGTGCTGTTCTTGATGTTGCCCTTGAAGCTGCTGTGCACATCGGGCAGCACGTAAAACGCGCCTTGCGGCACGTTGCAAGCCCATCCGGGGATCTTTTTCAAGCCTTCGACCACCAGGTCGCGGCGGCGCCTGTACACTTCCTTCAGGCCGGCGATCAGTGCCGGGTCCGCTTCCACGCAAGCCTTTGCCACGCGCTGGGCAATGCCGTTGGCACCGCTGGTGAACTGGCCCTGCACCTTGTTGGCGGCCTGCACCACCGCAGTGGGCGCACCGATGTAACCGATGCGCCAACCGGTAAGGGCGAAGGCTTTGGAGAGGCCGTTCACGGTGATGGTGCGTTCCAGCATGCCGGGCAATGCACCGATGGAGCGGTGGCTCCCGTTGAAGATGATGTGCTCGTAGATCTCGTCGCTGATCACGAACAAGTTCGGCCATTTCAGCACGGCGGCGGCAAGTTGTTCCAGTTCCGCTGCGGAGAGCACCGAGCCGCTGGGGTTGCAGGGCGAACTGAACATGATCAGGCGCGTGCGCGGCGTGATGGCTGCAATGATGCGTTCCACGGGGGGCTTGTAATCCTCCCCGAGGCTGCTGCGCACCAGTACGGGCGTGGCACCGGTGAAACGCACTTGGGCCTCGTAGCTCACCCAGAACGGCGCGGGGATCAGCACCTCGTCGCCGGGGCCGGCCAGGGCGATCACCACGTTCATGATGGCCTGCTTGGCGCCAGTGCTCACCATCACTTGTTCCGGCGCGTAGTTCAAGCCATTGTCACGCTTGAATTTGTGGGCGATGGCGGCCCGAACGTCCGGGTAGCCCATTACGGGCGGGTACTTGTTCCATTTGTTTTCCGCAAGTGCCTGTCGCGCGGCCTCCAGCGCGAAGGCTGGCGGGTCCTGGTCCGGTTCGCCGAGGCTGAGGTCGATGATGTCCTTCCCTTGGGCCCGCAGTTCGCGGCATCGCTGCGCCATCATAAGTGTGGCGGATTCGGTCATGGAACGGACTACGGGCGATAGCTGCATAATGGATCGGTAGCTTGATGGGAAGCCGCGAAATTAGCCGTTGCAGCAGATCGAGGCCCATAACAACCAGGGCTACCGGGTCTTTTCCATGCGCCTGGCGGCGCATTCACACACTGTCTTGAACCACGGACCTGCCGGCCGGCAGGCGGGTCCACACGGATGAACACGGATAGGGAAGGTTGTTTTGCTTGGTAGGTGGGTCCGTGATCCGTGTTCATCCGTGTCCATCTGCGGTT
>JAFDZY010000358.1 GCA_018266685.1 Bacteroidota bacterium | reverse complement strand
TTTGAACTCCCGCGTGTACTGCGCACGCACTTGCTTGTCACTCATTGCTCAACTCCTTGTCGGTATTTTCAACAAGGGTTAAGAACTCCACTTTTCAGGGGCAACCTCAGACAGCACGCCCGAGCGTTCGTTGTCGCTCTTGTTGAGGACTTCACGCGCCGCCGACGCGACGACCGGATGCGCCCCATCGCCGAGGTGCGGCGTGGTCATCATCCGATGCAAGGTCAGCTCGAAGGGGCTGGCCGGGTCGCTAAGGAAGTTGGCGACGCCGCGCAGCGTCTTGTCCTTGCCCGCGTAGAGCACATGCAGGATGGCCCCGACCAGCAGTGCGTGGCTGGTCTTTTCCCAATGGTTTCGCTTCTCCAGCGCGCCTTCGGGATCAACCAGAATGTCCGCGATGTTCTGCACGTCGCGCACCTCATGCGCGCCGCGCCGTACCTCCAGCAGCGGGTTGTAGGCCGCCAACATCGCATCGGTCGGGTTGAACAGCAGGCAATGTGAGATGCACGAGCGCCAGCCGGCGGTGATCTGCCAGTTCTCGCCCTTGATGTCGTGGATGACGGCGGATGCGGGCCAGGACAGCAAGGTGGGCACCACCAGGCCCACGCCCTTGCCGGAGCGCGTGGGCGCGAAGGTCAGGACATGTTCCGGGCCTTCATGCCGCAGGTACTGGCGGTCATGCTGGCCCAGGAACACGCCGGCCGGCTGCGTGAGGCCCGCCATGCGAATGTCCTGCGCGTTCGCCCAGCGGGCAGAGCCGTAAGTCGTGACAAGGCGCGATTGGCGCGAGCGCCAAATCGACATGCCGATGGCGACCACCACCGCCAGCAGGCCGCTGCCGCCCGCGATGGCGCCGCCGGTATCGAACACGCGCGGCGCGTAGGCATCGAAAACGAACCACCACTCAAACAGCTTCCACGGGTGGTAGATCGGTGTGCCGAGAAGGTCAAACCAGGGCGAGCCAAGGCGTAGTTGATAGCCAAGAGCCGCTGCTGTCCATTGTGTGGCGCCCCACACGCCGGCGATCACGATGCCGAATACCACGGCGATCTGACCGAACAGCACGTTCGTCCCTTGCATGACCTGGCCTCCGATTTCTCCTGCGCTGATTCCTCATGGGGAAGGCGGCACAAGAACGTGCCGCAGGCGTCAGGATGGGTGTCGGGTCAGTGCCGGTCAAAGACTGCTTCGAGCAGAAAGGTCGAGCAAAAAGACAGAATTAGTGCAGGGGCGAACCAATGAAAAACACCGCAAGCGATAACGCATTGCGGCGTGTCGAGCAGAAATATTGAGGCGATGCTGCGAACCGCCAACGATCAGAACTTGGCTGATTCCTTCGGTGGTGTGTACGGCGTTTCACCGTCGCCATAGAACCGCTTGCGCGTGGCTTCGGCTACCCGATTGCACAGCACGTCGCCCAGCTTGGGGCGATCCGTCTTGCATTGTTGGCGCAGCTCTTTGAGCCGTTCGGGGTTGGCCGCCAGTTCTTCCACCGTCGGGATATTCGCCTCCGGAACGTTGGTCGTTTGTGGCGTCTCGGAATTGCCGCAGGCAGTCAGCGCGGCCACCAGCAGGAACTGGATGAGCTTCTTCATGGCGTGGATTCCTCCAAGGGATCGGAATGATGGCCCGGCTTGGGCCTTGGGGGTTCCGGAGATTCAATGGCCTGCACGCGCTCAATGAACCGGGCCAGAACATCGGACGGCTCGCCTTCGGGGAACAGTAGGTAAGTTGTCAGCGGCGGCACGCGCAATGCCAGCGGTCGGGCCACCACACTGACCTTGCCCCTGTTTCGTGTAGTTCTTAACCCACGATTCACGCGGCCTTTTTGCGCTGTGCCTCGTACCAGCGTTGTTCGTACTGCATCGGGCTGAGGTAGCCCAGCGAGGAATGCAGCCTGCGGTGATTGTAGAAGGCCATCCAGTCCATCACCGCCTGCCCGGCCTGCTCACGGGTAGCGAATTTGCACCCATGTACGCTGGCTGTTTTCAGCCGCCCCCAGAAGCTTTCCGTTGGGGCGTTATCCCAGCAGTTGCCCTTCCTGCTCATCGATGAACGCATGCCCCAGTCCTTCAGTGCGCCCTGGACCTCGTGGCTGCAATACTGGCTGCCCCGGTCGCTGTGGAATATCAGACCGGGTGGTGGCCGGCGACGCCACAACGCCATGGTCAGCGCGTCCTTGACCAGGCTTGCCTGCATGTGCGACTGCAGGCTCCAGCCCACCACCTGGCGGCTAAACAGGTCGATGACGGCGGCCAGGTACAGCCAGCCTTCGTCGGTTTGGATGTAGGTGATGTCGCCACTCCATAGCTGGTTGGGAGCTTCAGGGTTGAAGCGCCGCTGCACCAGGTCAGGTGCCACCGGCAGGCTGTGGCGGCTGTCGGTGGTGACCACAAACTTGCGTTTCGTTTTGGCCTTGATGCCGTGCTGCTGCATGAGCTTGCGAACCCGGTCTTTGCCCACCCGGATGCCTCGGGCCACAAGCTCCTTGTGCATGCGTGGCCAGCCGTATTCGCCCTTGACCTCGGCGTGGATGGCACGGATGTGCGCCAGCAGGGCTTCATCGCTGTAGAGTCGGCCAGGGCCGCTGCGGCCATGACCATCCTCTCGCCGGCGCAGCCAGTTGAAGTACCCGCTGGCGCTGACCTCCAGCACCCCGCAGGACACGCTCACCGGGTAACGGTACTTCATTTGGTCAATCCAGGCGTACCTCGCAGCGTGTCCTGCGCGAAGTACGCCGCAGCTTTTTTTGCGATGTCGCGCTCCATGCGAAGGCGAGCATTCTCGGCGCGCAGCCGGGCAATCTCCATCTGCTCGGGCGAGACTTTGGTCGCCTTGTCGGCGCTGCCAACGTCGTTCAGCTCTCCCTTGGATGACAGTCGCACCCAGTTGCCCAGACTGGCCTTGGGAATGCCCAGCACCTTGGCCACCACCGCAATCGCCTGGCCAGCTCGCACCTGCCGAACCGCCTCCAGTTTGAACTCCCGCGTGTACTGCGCACGCACTTGCTTGTCACTCATTGCTCAACTCCTTGTCGGTATTTTCAACAAGGGTTAAGAACTCCACTTTTCAGGGGCAACCTCACACCTGCGTCAGGGTTAGCGGCAATGCGCGCGGCACCCGTAAACCCAAGCGCCAGGCCAGCCGACACCAGCACCATCATCAGATCGCACGTAGCAACCCGTTCTGCGACCAACGGCTCCGTGCCGGCCCGGCGTAGCACACGATCTACGAATCTGGCATGGCCTTCGCAAACTTGTGGATCGCATAGAACCAGCGGATAGCGCAGCAACTCCTCCAAAGGAATGCGCTTGTACGCAAGCAGCGGATGCCGGGCTGGCACCGTTACTATGAGCGCGTCTCGCCATACAGGTATGGCGGCGATGCTGTCACCTACTTCATCAGACTGCGCAAACCCCACGTCGTACAGATCGTCGTGCAGACCTTTGATCTGCTGTGATAGCGGTACCTCGAAGAATCGGAGTTCAAGTTCAGGCTCTTCTTGTCGGCATAGCGCCAGCAGAGCCGGTAGGCGCGACGGTGTGATGCCGTCCGACAATGCCACTCGCAATTGCCCATGGAAACCATTGGCCGCCGCTTTCACGCTATCGCGGGCTTGCTCCAAGACAGTGAACACGCGACGCACGTGTTCCAAGAACAGTCGGCCAGCGAGCGTCAATCGAGTGCTGCGAGTGGTGCGAGCAAATAACACCGCCCCGAGTTCCACCTCCAACTCCTTGATAGCGCGCGACAGAGGCGACTGCTCAATGTGCAGCCTCTCCGCTGCTCGTGCGAAGTGGAGTTCTTCAGCAACGGCCAAGAAGCAACGCAGATGACGAAGCTCCATATAGTGCCCTCTCAAAATGCATCTTCATCGCAGAGCCTCCATGCTCAATCTCGTCACAACGATCTGTGTGGACGACGATTGGCGTCCCGTACAGATGTAGATCGGATGAAAATCGGAGCGATCATGACGCCCCGCCACGATTGCATTTCCCGAATCGTTGAGAGCCTGGCCTTACGTGTGCAACGATGGCCGCAGACACACTCCGTCGATACTCGAGGAGGAGCCTTTTAGTTGGTTAAATCGGCAATTGACAAGAGCAAGGTGGTGAGTTGCTCTGGCATGGTGATGTGGGGGTTGTGCGAAGCAGGCAGCTCATAATATTTCCACCCTTCTCGGGCTTGAGCGCGGGACGCCGAAAGACCAAAGGTGTCATACAGACCAGTCTTCGTACAGTAAATATACGCAGAAGGGATGTTTGAAGCTTCTCCCGCTAGACATAGAGGAGATGTGAACGTAGCAAGGGGTTGCGGTCCGCGCCTCCCTTGGGCGAGCTTTTGATCATGGTCAGGGGTGTCCGGCGGAAGTGGGCTTGGGGGGACCAGCCAACCGAATCCATTGTTCTTGACGTCTTCCAGGATGGCGGCTCGCTGAGCCTTTGGCATGAGATCCAATGCGCACTCATCGGACTCCGGTAGTAGTGCGTCGATGTATATCAACTGTTGAATCCGATCGGGGATTCTGTCGGCCACACCAGTCACGACCATTCCCCCATAGCTGTGCCCGACCAAGATGACATGGTTGAGGTTCTCCGACTCGATAGCACGGACGACATCATCGACGTGCATATGCAGGTCGATACGAGGTCCAAGCAAGTGCGAGCGTTCACCCAGCCCCGTACAGGTTGGCGTCAGGAGTCGGTGATGCGCTGCCAAAAAGAGAGAGTGCATTCGCCACCACGCCCAACCTGCTGACCAGGCCCCATGGACCATCACAAAGGTGTTCATGGGGCGAGACTCAGTATCGATATGCCAAGAAGCCGCCGTCCAGCAGTATCTCGGCGCCAGTCACGTACCCAGCCTCTTCTGATGCAAGAAACAAGATTGCGTTCGCGGCGTCTTCTCGCTTACCGGTGCCGCCCAGTGGAACGGTTTCAAAGAACTTTTCCCGCATTTTGGGATCAGCGGACACCACTGAGGTTCGCATGGGGGGCAGAAGACCGGGAACGATGGCGTTTACCCGGATCCCTGATCTTGCGTACTCGCCTGCAGCAGAGCGCGTCATGGCCAACACCCCGGCTTTCACGGCGCAATAGCCCATGTGGAGACCGGGCATGCCTGCATACGCTGCGATGGAGGAAATCGTGATGATTGATCCCCCACCTGCACGAGTGATGGCGCGGGCGCCATGGCGGATGGCTAGGAAGGTGCCGCGGATATGGATTGACGTCAGTCGGTCGAGATAGTCGACCTTTTCATGATCAGGAACCATACCGCTTATGCCGGCATTGCTTACAACGATATGAATGGCTTCGAAGGATTGCTCCCCCTTCTGAAGGGCTTCCTTCCAGTTTTCCTCTTCAGTGACGTCTAGCTTGACGAAGCATGCTTCGCCACCCCCCTCGGTAATCGACTGTGCGACTGCTTGGCCTTCTTGCTCTAGTAGGTCAGCGATGACCACGCGCGCGCCCTCGCGCGCAAACATCCTTGCTGTGGCTTCACCAATGCCGCTCGCGGCGCCTGTCACGAAAGCAGTTTTTCCAGTGAATCTCATACACGTCTCCTTGCAATATGAAAAGGGCAGAGGGGGTTCAGAGTCTCGGCCGTCTAGCATCTTACACATATCTCGGTAATATTCAAGATGTCAGCAAGATTCCGTTGTCGGCTGGCTAAGAAGCTTGACGCGAGTCGAGGCTGACTCTCGCTTGCCGCCGCTTACGTCATTCGGGCTCTAGGGAATGTCTGCAAAACTCAGGCGCTGGCCGCGTAGCGTGAACGGCAGCGCCCTGCGATGATCTGCGGCATGAAGCAACTCGGACTGGGCCTGAACCTGTCGACTAAGAAGACGCGCAAGCGGGAGTTCTGGGAGGAGATGGAGCGCGTGGTTCCGTGGTCGGCGCTGGTGCAGATCGTGAAGCCGTACTACCTGAAGGCGAAGACGGGCCGGCCGCCGTTTGCCATCGAGACGATGCTGCGGGTTCATTACCTCCAGCAGTGGTTCGCGCTGAGCGACCCGGCGATGGAAGAGGCGCTGCACGACATGCCCGTGTTTCGCGAGTTCGCCAAGCCAGGCGACGTGGCGCGGTTGCCGGACGAGACGACGATCCTGAGGTTCCGCCACCTGCTGGAGAAGCACGACCTGGCGACCGACATGCTGCGAGTGGTCAACGACATCCTGCAGGCCAAGGGCCTGTTGATGAAGAAGTGCAAGGTGGTCGACGCCACGCTGATCGCAGCGCCGAGTTCGACGAAGAACGCGTCGATGCAGAGTCGGGACTGGTGCACAGCGTCGTGGGCTGGTCGGCCAACGTGAACGACGTGACGCAGGCAGGCAGCTTGCTGCACGGCGTTGAGGAGGTCGCCTTCGGCGACGCCGGCTACCGCGGCGTTCACAAGCGCGGCGAGGCTCAGGGGCTGCAGTGGCACGTGGCGATGCGCGCCGGCGACCGCCGCAAGCTGAACCCATTCCTGCAGCCCGACTTCCTGGCAGAGCAGGCGGAGAAGCTGACGGCGAGCATCCGAGCCCAGGTCGAGCACCCGTTCCGTGTATTAAAGCGGCAGTTCGGCTACACGAAGGTGCGGTACCGCGGCCTGGCGAAGAACACAGTTCAGATCGTCACGCTGTTCGCGCTGTCGAACCTGTGGATGGCTCGGCGCAGCTTGATGGGGCGCGCAGGGATGAGTGCGTCCGCAGCCTTATGCGGGGCGGCCTCGAAGGGCACCGAAACCATCATGTAGCGCCGCGTACGGGCAGTGATTTGAAGCAACCATGCGTAGCGTGGCGTAGTCAAGATGCTTCCGAATCGGCGCTGCGAATCACGTTGCGCAGACCTTTCCTCGCGTAGGTGATGCAGAGGTCGCGGACAACGGACCAGATACAGTGGACCCAGAGCAAGGGCACTGCGAAGCGGCCGAGGACCATGTGCTGTCCAAGTTCAGCTAGCATGTCAACAGGACACAACTTGTTTTTTGCCCCATCGCGCTGACGAAGGGCTCGTTTTATACCGGCAAAGGCATTGCATGAAGAAGTCGCTCGCTGTTTCCTCTAGGAGACAAAAATCCAACTCCAACCGAACTGAAGCGCCGACTCTGGCCGAGCAGGCTTATAAGAGGCTTGAGGAGATGATCATTACTCTGCAGCTAGCACCAGGCGTGGTGCTTTCTGAGTATGGTTTGTCGGAACTGCTGGAAATTGGTAGAACACCAATCAGAGAGGCGCTCCAGCGTCTCGCCGGAGAGGGACTGGTTGTGGTCCTCCCCAAGCGAGGGGTTCTTGTTTCCGAAACCAATATTCGCACCCAACTCCGATTGCTGGAGTTGCGAAGGGAAGTGCAACGTCTTCTCGCACAACTCGCAGCAGAGCGGGCAACAGAGGAGGAGAGGGCGCATTTTGCCCAGATCGGCGCTTCTCTGCTTCATGCAGCTAGCGCGCGCGACGAAGGGCTTTTTGCTCAGCTAGATCGAGAACTCGATGAGTGCATGTGGAAAGCGGCTCGCAATGAGTTCATAACCAAGACGATGGCGCTCATGCGCGGTTTATCGCGCAGGTTCTGGTTCGAGCACTATCGCAGGGTTGGAGATCTTCCGCTGGCGGCCACATTGCATTCAAAAATGGCCGAGGCGATAGCCAGGGGTCACTCTAAGGATGCCGCTGCGGCCTCCGATCGTCTTGTTGACTACATCGAGAGCTTTGCGCGAGAGACCATCACCAATTAGAACTTGGGTACCTTGGTGCTGCGAATTGGCCCCGGCGCGCGGAGATTAAGTCAGGCAGTTTGACCCTGCCTCGATTTCGCGTACAGCAAGAAGTTGGAAACTTCAAAGGTTCGATCACGCGACCTCGGCCGCCTTCCTGTAACCCGTCTCGTCACGCCGATCACGGGCCAGCAACGCCCAGACGATTCGAGCGTTCTTGCTGGCGAGTGCCACCGCCGCCACGTTCTTGTTGCGCCGCTGGACCACAAAGGTGGCCCCGGAAATCTGAACACGGCGATGAGTGAAAACTCTGCCCTGTGAGCGGTCCGCGAAGAGCGGGCTGACATGGAGCGAGAGCATGAGCAGAAGACCACGCCGGAACTTCTCACCGGCGTTCAAGGCCAAGGTGGCGCTGGAGGTCAACCGTTCGCCGGCAGCCGCATGCCGCGCCACATGCTCAAGGCACGAGGCTTCGAGGTCGGGCGCAAGCACGTGGCGCCCCTCATGCGGCGCATGGGCATCAAGGCGCTGTACAGCAAGCCCAACACGAGCCGCAGCATGTGTGATCTACCCGTACCTGTTGCGCGGCCTGGCGATCGAGCGTGCGAACCAGGTCTGGGCGATGGACCTGACCTGCATCCCGATGGCACGCGGCTTCGTGTACCTGGCCGCGATCATTGACTGACATAGCCGCAAGGTCCCGGCCAGGGACGTGTCGATGTCGATGGAAGCGGACTTCTGCGTGCGCGTGCTCGACCATGCGATCGCGCGTCACGTCAAGCCGGAGATCTTCGATACCGACCAGGGTTCGCAGTTCACCAGCATGGTGTTCACCGAGCGGCTCAAGGGCGAGGGCATCGCCATCAGCATGGGCGGTCACACGAGATGCCCACCGCGTCGGTCGTGCGTTCGCGCAAGCGACGCCCGCCCGCCACCGTGGACATCTCTGCACTGCGGTCAACCCCGGCAGCGTTCCACTTGTCGTCGCCCGACTCGTGTTCAGACCGATGGGGCCACCTCTCGGCCGCACATCCTCTTAGTACCTCATTTCAAGGGAAAACCCTCTATGAGATACTTTTGCCGCTCATGTAATATACTTGTGTCATGCAAGTTGGCATATGACTGCGAAACTGCATGACATCGATTGGTCCTCATCTATCTGTGTCATGCAAAGGAGACAAAATGAAGTTAAGTCGGCGGACTTTTACCCAAGCAACCCTGGGTGCGGCGGCGATATCTGTGGGTGGGCCTCTGTTTGCGCAGGACCGACCTCTGCGTCTTGGCCTGTTGGCGCCGCGATCAGGGGTGGCTGCCTTCATGGGGGAGGACAGCATTCGAGCCGTTCGGTGGGGGGTGGACCGAATCAACCGGTCGGGGGGGATTGCAGGTAGGAAAGTGGAGCTCGTCATTCAGGAGGAGACCACTCCCAAGGACACAGTTGAGCGGTTTCGCCATCTGGCACTGCAGGAGAAGGTGGACGCCATTCATGGACTGATTTCTACCGGCGTTACTCTGGCAGTCGCCCCCGTCGCAGAGGATGAGCGTGTTCTGCTCCAGTGCTGGGATGGAACGACACAAAACGGAGTGCAAGAGTCGATGCCAAAAACTCGTTTTGTGTTCCGGTCGACTGACAACGAGTGTGAAGCAGTGATGAGTTCGCTCATGGCCATCAAACGCTTCAAAGGTAAGTTCGCAACTATTGCAGGAGTGAATTCCGACTATTCGTATGGGCGAAACTGCTGGGAAACGTTCAAGACGTTGTTGTCTCGCTATGACATCGAGGCCAAGGTTGTTTCTGAGCAATGGATCCGGGTTGGTGCCACCGATCTCACGACGAACGTGGCGGCATTGAACGCCGCCAAGCCTGATCTGATTTTCAATTCGCTCTTCCTCTCCGATCTTCCTATCTTTCTTCGGCAGGCCTCCGCGGCAGGTCTGCTGGCCAACGCAAAGATCGTGTCGGCCGTGGCGGGTGGTCAAATCAATGACCTGCGGTCCAGTTTCGTTCCCGAGGGTGCATTGCTGGGGCAGAACACCTTCTACTTTGACTTGCCCGGAGCATCCGAATTGCAGAAGTCGTTTGTTGCGGAATACAGGGACCGCTACAAGGCCATTCCGACCACATTGGCTGACCGCGCCTACTTCAATCTGATGGCTTACAAAGCCGGTGTCGAGAAGGCGGCGAAGGCTGCCGGCCGCTGGCCAAAAACTGATGAGATCGCTGATGCCATTGCCGGAAACGACATCGAAAGTCTAGGTGGCCGAGGGCGTTATCGGGCCGACAAGATTGCCGAACAGATGTTCTACCAAGGCTTCAGTAAGAACAGTACTCAGCATGAGTACCCGGGGCTGTCCGATATTACCGCCGCGTTTTCTGATCAATTGCAGAAGCCTGCAGGCGCAGACTACTGGAAATGGATCAAGACTGCAGATTTCCGCGTGTAATTATTCGTTAGCGGAGTGTGCTTTAAGCGTACTCCGCTAAGTTAAAAATTCCGTACACGCATGAAATGGATGCTTCAATGCAGTATGCCAACCTCTTTTTAGCCGGTCTCTTCCAAGCCGCGATTTTGTTTCTTGTCGCCTGCGGTCTGCAACTCATCTTTGGCGTTCAAAAGGTCGTCAATCTTGCCTGTGGTTCGTTCTATGCGCTGGGAGCGTTTTTTGCTATTACGGCTGTCGGCCTCTTGCACCAATGGCAAATGCCGATGATTTTTCTTGTTCCAGCACTTGTGTTGTCTGGTGTACTCGTTGGAACAGTCGGAGCTCCGTTAGAGTTGTTGTTACGTCCCGTATATAGGCGAGACCCTAGCTATCAACTTTTGCTGACCTTTGGTCTTTTGCTGATGTTCCAGGATGTTTTTCGTTTTTTCTGGGGTGCTGCACCGAGATCAATGGACAGCTCTCTATATGGAATATATGGAACGATCGACATAAGTGGATTGCAGATCCCTGTATATAACTTTCTTGTCATTGGAGCGAGCATCCTAATCGCAATGATTTTAGGATTGTCACTCAAGCGAACCCGTATTGGACGGATCGTACGGGCTACGGCTGAAAATCGGAACATGACTGAAGCATTGGGTGTTAATTCATCCAAAGTATTCACAATGGTTTTTACGCTGGGCTGCATTCTAGGAACTGTGGGTGGGGCATTGGTTATTCCCACTTCGGCTGCCTCTATGACCATGGCCGCTGAACTCGTGGTGGAGGCCTTTGCAGTTGTTGTGATCGGGGGCTTGGGCAGCATGGCTGGGGCTGCTGTTGGCGCCATCATTGTCGGGCTCATGCGGGCGTTCGCAGTTTCGTTAGCTCCTGAAGTGGAGATTCTCTCCATCTATCTAGTTGTCGTTGTTGTCCTCTTGATTCGCCCTGTTGGATTGTTTGGAAGGAGCGCATCTTGAGCGCAGTATTTGACGTAATTTCTCCGAGAATTCGGCCTCGGCCGAAGCCGCGGTTGCTTAACGGCGTTATTCCATTTGTTGTGTTGCTAGCTGGACTTGCAATTGCACCTTTGATGCTAACGCCGTACAGCACCGTGATGCTTATGCCTGCCTTGGCATTTGGAATCGCTCTTCTCGGCATGAATCTTCTGTTTGGCTACACGGGGTTGCTGTCCTTTGGCCATGCAATGTTCTTGGCTGTAGGGGCATACGTGGCGGCCGCAGCGACCCAGGCGGGCGTTCTCCACTTTGAGTTGATCTTGATCGCAGCAGCGAGTTTGGGAGGACTATTCGCATTGGCGATTGGTGCTCTCTGTGTCCGTTTCACACATATCTTCTTTGGCATGCTCACACTTGCGTTTGGCATGCTTCTTCACTCTTTCCTGTTCAAGTTCTACAACTTGACAGGAGGTGATCAAGGTATGCGTGTCCTGCGGCCGATGTTACTGGGGCAGGATTGGGATATGACTGCGACTCAGTTTCTCAGTGGTCCGTTCTATTACTACTGTTTGATAGTTTATGTGCTGCTCGGATTGCTCACCTGGCGCATCGTCAGTTCGCCTCTTGGCCTCCAGCTGCGCGCTATTAGAGACAATGAGAGCAAGGCTCGGTACCTTGGCGTACGTGTCTATCGCCTCCGACTGTTTGCCTTTGTAGTGTCTGGCGTTTTCGGTGCAATCGCTGGCGCGATGTTGGGGGTTTCCACTGGACTTGCTGATCCGGAGCTTGCGTATTGGCCTCAGTCAGGCAATCTTATTTTCATGATGATTCTTGGGGGGGCTGGAACCTTTGTGGGGCCTGGGGTAGGGGCGCTCATTTTTGTTCTGCTGCATGAAGTACTGGTATCGAGTACGGCCTACTGGAGATTTATGTTGGGTGCTACGTTGGTGTTTCTCGTGCTTGTGCTTCCAGAAGGATTGATCGGCACGATTTCCAATCACTTGCAACGTCGTGTAAGGGGAGATGCCCAATGAGTGCCATGTTGAGCGCATGCAATGTATCCAAATCTTATGGATCGTACCAAGCTCTAAAGAATGTGTCTTTGGAGATCGGAGGCGGTGAATTCGTGTCAATAGTCGGCCCGAATGGAGCAGGGAAGACCACACTCGTCAATGTGTTGACGGGGTTGGCGGCCCCCTCCCAAGGGACGGTGCATTTCATGGGAAATAGTATTGCTGGAGTAGGTCCGGTTAAGTTGGCTGCGATGGGCATGGCCCGTTCATTCCAGCTGGTCAATATTTTTCCAGAGGTGAGCGTTTGGGAGACGATCGCAGTTGCTGTAAGTTCAAGGTTGCGTAGAGCTTCGAATCCATTACGAACATTGACCAAAGATCCTCAGATCGAGGACGAAGTTCAGCATATTGCTGGAACACTTGGCTTGCATCACAAGCTTTTTGAACGAGCTGGTTCTCTCTCACAAGGAGAGAAAAAACTCCTTGATATCGCCAGCGCATTTGCACTTCGTCCTAAGGCCATCCTTTTAGATGAACCTACTTCGGGCGTCTCAAGTGGAGACAAATACGGGATTATGGAACTGTTAGTGAAGGCGGCACGCTCGGAAGGGGTGAGCGCCATCATTCAAGTCGAGCATGACATGACACTGGTCGCACGTTACTCGCATCGGGTGATCGCGCTTCAGGAAGGGCGTGTGATTGGAGATATGTCTCCGGATGTTTTCTTTAAGGACTCCTTGATGCTTGAAGCAGTGATCGGCCCTGTCCACAGTAGTCAGAAAAAAAACGAGGGGGAACACCAGCCATGCTGAACGTGTCCGAACTGACCGTGGACATCCAGGGAAGTCGAATTCTTCGAGGTATCAGTCTTGAGGTTCGCGCCGGTGAACTGGTATGTCTTCTCGGCAGAAATGGAGCGGGAAAGACCACCACTTTTCGGTCGTTGATGGGCTATCTTCGGCCCGTTTCCGGGCGCATCTCGTGGGAAGATAAAGATCTTGCGCGCTTGAGCACATGGCAGATTGCGCAACTGGGCATTGGCTTTTCCCCTGAAGAATCGGAAGTGTATGCCGACCTCACGGTCGAGGAAAACATTGAACTTCCGACGTGGACTCGTACCTGTGGCAGACCTGCTGCGGAGCGCATTTCGGAAGCATATCGTATTTTCCCCAAGCTGGAACGATACCGTAAACGCGGGGGGGCAGAGCTTTCGGGTGGCGAGCGCAAGATGGTATCTATCGCCCGCGCATTGGCTCTCGACGCAGAACTCCTTTTACTCGACGAACCTTTTGAAGGTCTCTCACCCGCCATCATTCCACTTGTAGCGGAGGGAGTCGCCGCGATTCGCCAATCTGGGAAAGCCATTGTGATGGCTGAATCCAATTTGCATCATGTTCCAGATTACATAGATAAACTAGTGGTGATTGAGCGCGGTGAAATTATTTACACGGGCTCGTTGAGCGGAGCTCTCGGGGACGTGGAGGTTATGAAAATTATCGCGGGTGCCGTGGATGCGGAACCTCAAACTTGACCAGGGGCGAGATATGAAGACATATACGGGCGATCGAACTATCGATGGAATTAAAGTGCTCGCCGATGGCCAATTGTTGCCTGACCGGACCGACCTGCGTCGCTATGCGGAAATGGGGTTCGAATGGGGGTACGAAGGTGCCGAGCCGCGGCAGTTGGCTTTCGCTCTTCTTTTGGATCACACCGGTGACTTGAATCTTTCCGCTGATTCTTGCGAATCTTTCATGAAGGTCATGGTTGCAAATTTTGATAATGAGTGGAGCATTGCTTCCGCAGATATTGAAAACTGGCTACGAAGCAAGTCAAGGTATTGACTGCGGCTGAAATCGAGTGTTGTTGGCAGGCATGCCCCTGTTGGGGTGAATTTAATTGGAGGTTTTCATGGAGCTTCAATCTACTATGATGAAGGAACGCCAGCGTCGATATCGCAAAGAGTATCGACATCGTGTGGCGGGTTGGTACCACGGTTGGCTGCACTTGGCGATCATTGCCATCAGCGGTTTCACGGCGCTCTACATCTATGCTGCCAATCTTCGCAACGTCCAACTGTGGGAATGGCTGGCCTTGCCATTGGGTTTCATGGCTTATCAACTCACCGAATACTTGCTGCATGCGCATGTAATGCATCGGCCTCGCAAGAACGTCATTTTCCGGGCGCTCTATGTGCGACACACATTGATGCATCATCAGTTCTTTACGCGCGAAGAAATGCGTTTCGCGGATCATAGAGATTGGCGTGTAACGTTCTTTCCCCCTTTCACAATGATCGTGCTTACCTTGCTGTCTCTCGTGCCATCGCTCGTCGCTGGCTGGATTCTCTCCCCTAATTTCGGCTGGCTGTTGATGGCCGCGCTGACGGGTAGCTACATGTTCTATGAACTCGTTCATTTCTCATGCCATGTGAACGACAACTGGCTTATTCGAAATACGCCGATTATTAATACTGCGCGCCGGCATCATACGGCGCATCACGATCATCCATTGATGATGGAAGTTAATATGGGTATCGGAACCCCTATTTTTGATTGGTTGTTTGGAACCTCCGATCTCAAAAGAGGATTTTGGGGTCATATCTTTAACGGCTACAGCACGCGTTATTTGAAGCAAGATCTTCGAAAAACAGTTCGTACACCCAATTCAAATGATGGCGTTGTGAAATCGGCAAGCTTCTAACATGACTGCCAAATATCCGGAGTGATTAAATGCCAACTAAATTCAAAGTAATTATTTCCATACTGATTTTGATGCTCTTCGGGGTGATAGGTTTGTATGAGTTTTCGATTGATCTTCGAACGGCTGGTTGGGCTGCATTTTTCTTGGGCGGGTTTATGGTGTTTTCGATCTGGATTTTTCCTGAGGTAAGCAGGGATGATCCTGTCGACGCCAATTGAGCGGCAGAGGGGTGCTCTGATTACTTCTACTTCAGATCGGATTAAGAAAATGTTCGCTCTCAAGGCAGACGCAGATGTGTGGTCGTTCTGTTTGATTTAGAACAAGTTCGTTGGTACAGCTTTGGCGGCCAGTGACGTCATACTTAACTTAACCTAGTACATCCTGATGAGATTCAATGATTTTCGCAATCTCTCCATCGACGACCGTGATGCCTTCTGGACCGAACAGGCCGGGTTGGTGGACTGGCACAAGCCCTTCGACCGGGTGTGCAACCACGACAACCCACCGTTCGCGCACTGGTTCGAGGGCGGGCTGACCAACCTGTGCCACAACGCGGTGGACCGGCACCTGAAAGACCGCGCAGACCAGAACGCGCTGATCTACGTGTCCACCGAAACGGACACCGAGCGCACCTACAGCTTCCGGGAGCTGCATGCCGAGGTCCAGCGCATGGCGGCGGTGCTGCTGGGGCAGGGCGTGAAGAAGGGCGATCGCGTGCTCATCTACATGCCCATGATTCCCGAGGCCACCTTCGCGATGCTGGCCTGTGCGCGCATTGGCGCCATCCACTCGGTGGTGTTCGGGGGGTTCGCCAGCCATTCGCTGGCCAACCGCATCGATGACGCCGCCCCTGTGGCCATCGTCAGCGCCGATGCCGGATCGCGCGGCGGCAAGGTGGTTGAGTACAAGCCGCTGCTGGACGAAGCGCTGCGGCTGTCCACCCACAAGCCAGCGTCGGTGGTGATGGTGAACCGTGGCCTGGCGCCGATGAGCCTTGTGCCCGGGCGGGACCACGACTACGCGGCCCTGCGCGAGCAGCACCTGGACGCACAGGTGCCCTGTGAGTGGATGGAGTCCACCGCCATCAGCTACACCATCTACACCAGCGGCACCACGGGCAAGCCCAAGGGCGTGCAGCGCGACACGGGCGGGTATCTCGTGGCCCTGGCCGCCAGCATGAAGCACATTTTCATGGGCGAACCCGGCGAGACCTACTTCTCCACCAGCGACATCGGCTGGGTGGTGGGGCACAGCTACATCGTCTACGGCCCGCTGATCGCGGGCATGGCGACCATCCTGTACGAAGGCCTGCCGATCCGGCCCGATGGCGGCATCTGGTGGCGCCTGGTGGAGAAGTACAAGGTGACGGTGATGTTCAGTGCGCCCACCGCCGTGCGCGTGCTCAAGAAGCAGGACCCGGCCTACCTCAAGCAGTACGACCTCTCCAGCCTCAAGGCCCTGTTCCTGGGCGGTGAGCCGCTGGACGAACCCACCGCGCGCTGGATCAGCGACAGCCTGGGGGTGCCCATCATCGACAACTACTGGCAGACGGAGAGCGGCTGGCCCATTCTCACCATCGCCAACGGTGTCGAGAAGAAAGCCAGCAAGTTCGGCAGCCCGGGTGTGCCGATGTATGGCTACAGCGTCAAGCTGCTGCACGAATCCACCGGCGAAGAACTCACCGGTGCCGATGAGAAAGGGGTGGTCGTCATCGAAGGGCCCACGCCACCGGGTTTCATGCAGACGGTCTGGAAGGACGACGCGCGCTTCGTCAACACCTACTGGAAGAGCATTCCCGGCAAGCTGGTCTACAGCACCTTCGACTGGGGCATTCGCGACCAGGATGGCTACTTCTACATCCTGGGCCGCACCGACGATGTGATCAACGTGGCGGGCCACCGCCTGGGCACGCGGGAGATCGAGGAAAGCATTTCCAGCCACGCCAATGTGGCCGAGGTGGCGGTGGTAGGGGTTGCCGACCAGCTCAAGGGGCAGGTGGCGATGGCTTTCGTGGTGGCCAAGGACAGTTCTTCGCTCTACGACGATGCCTCGAAACTCAAGCTGGAGGGCGAGATCATGAAGCGGGTGGACGAGCAGTTGGGTGCCGTGGCGCGCCCGGCACGGGTGCGCTTCGTGACAGTGCTACCCAAGACCCGCAGCGGCAAACTGTTGCGCCGCGCCATCCAGGCCGTGTGCGAGGGGCGCGATCCGGGTGACCTCACCACCATGGACGATCCTGCTGCGCTGCAACAGATACGTGCATTGTTGGTAGAAGAATACTAGAAGAAAACACACCGGAATTGCCGAAACGTGCCTCACTTGCGTACGGTAGTAGCAAAGCTTTGAAGTCAGCCCTCTGTCACAAACAGACGGAGAGAGTTGTGCAGTCCATCACCTCGGTATCAAAGCCAACACACGGTAAAATCCCAGTGATTGCTGGCCCGAATGAGGGGGCGTGTTGAATCTCTGATTTGCTCCATTCATCATTGGATGGACAGGTAGCGCCGTCGCCCGATCTTCCATGACACGCTCCCGCCTCGCATTGTGGCGACGAGTTGCTGCCCCAGCCGCTGTTCAAGCACCGGCTTCCAAGGCACCAAGCTGAACCCCATACCCTCATCGAGCAGTGCGTAGCGTCCGCTGGCAAGCATCACGCTGCGCCGGTAGATGCCGGCCACGCGCTGGCCGTCAGCCACGGGGCGATACCCCAAGCCGGTTTCGGCGGCAATGTCCTTCGCGGCGAGCGTCAGTTCCCGGTCGCGCAGCGTGCCCAGCAGGTTGCGCGCCAAGATCACGCGCTGCCCGCGCCGCTCGGCCAGCCCCTGTTCCGTCAGGAAGTTGGCACGCTGCTGCATTGCCTGCTTGGCCTCGCTACCAAAACCCAAATCACCCAAGCCGGAGCCGCCGCCGATCAACTGCTGGTCGAGCCAGGTGGCGCCGATGACGCGAGCTTGACGCTCAATGGGCAGGTGCGATTTTAGCTCCACGGCCACGCCGCCCAGGCGCTGCGCGTCGTACTGGCGGCCACGCTCGGGCAGGTCGTCCGGCACCTTCCATAGCCCCTCGGCCACGCGCTCCACGATGCCAGCCCGGCGCAGGGCTTCCAGGCGCCGGACATGGGCTGCCACGACTTCTTGCGGATCGCGGCCAGGGACAGTCTGCCCTTGCGCGATGGCAAGGTGATGGTCGGTGCGGTACAGGCCATTGCTTGCCATCGCGGCGATGGTCTTGTCCGCCGCCCGTATCTCGGCAGAGCCTTTCACCTCGACCACCGCGCCCATCGGATACTGCTCCAGTTTCGTCCTGGGCGACAGCGCGACGTAGTGCGCCTTGCCGTCGATGCCATCGACCACGAGATAGCCCCGGTCGTACAGTTCGTCGGCCAGCCCCTTGCCCGCTACGCGGCCGATGATGGAGTGCCCATCTTCGGCCGGCTGGAACACGGCCAGGTCGCGCTGCCTGCCGCCCATCGCACGTTGCATGGTGCGGATGATGTCGCCGCGCTCGCCCATCGCCCGCAGGGTGGACTCAGCTTCGGCGTGGACGGCACAGGTGCCAGGCTGGGTTTCCGTCGCCAAGCCCATGCGCTGAAGCCGTTGCAGTCGCCCGACCAGCAGCAGGCGCTGGCGCTGCAGCTTGGGATCATTGAAGCGTTCGATTTTCACCAATCCCTCTACCGCTTCACGCTGCAAGGTTCGATCCAGAGAAGTCCAGCGCTCCTGCTCCACCTCGCGGGCCAGAGTGCGCTGGATCTCCAGCTCGGTGCGTGGCCCGAGCCATTCGGTGGCCAGCTCCATCGCCCGCTCGCGCATCCCGCGGGTGATGTACTCCTGCGAGATGATGAGGTCTTTGCCCGTATCGTCCTTGCCGCGCAGCACGACGTGGGTGTGCGGGTTGTCGGTGTTCCAGTGATCCACCGCCACCCAGTCCAGCCGGGTGCCCAGATCAGCCTCCATGCGCTGCATCAGGTGGCGGGTATAGGTGCGCAGGTCTTCGAGTTGGTCGGCATGCTCGGGCGAGACGATGAAGCGGAACTGGTGACGGTCGCCCCGCCCGCGTTCCTCGAAAGCTGCCGTGTCCGCCTCGTCGGTGATGGTCCCATAGGCCCGTCCCTGTTCGCCCTGGCGATCCACGCCTTCGCGCCCGATGTAACGCAGGTGCTGCACCGTCGATTTGCCGCTGGCCTGCTGCAAATACACCAGCCGAACCTTGACCGTGGCCCGGCGTGAATAGGCAGTCAAGGACTGGCCCGTGAAGCTCGCCGCCGTATGCCCGCGCCCCAGACGAGAACCAGGCGCCTTGCCGGTGGTTTTGCCCCTCACCTTGCCACCCATTCCGCGCTTGCCGCCTGTAACGCCAGCCGCCTTGCTGGTCTGACGCAGCACCTGCGCAATGAAGGTGTCGCCGCGCTGCTTCGGCTTGCCTGGCCGCACGCGGAAACGGTCATCACCATCCGAGTTTCCGCGCTGGCTCATGATGCGCCTCCAGCCAAGCCCATCGCGCCCGAGCGGATGCGGCACACGGTGTTCCCAATGCCTGCATGGCATTTGCGCTGTTGGCGGCACGAAGCCACCCTGTGGCGCGTGCTGCCCCAAACCCATGTGCAGACTGGCTTTGCGCGCACCGTGGTGCCGCGCCCTTCAATCTTGCCTTCCGCCTTTGCCCCTCGCTGGCGCTCCGGGCAGCGGCGGCCCGGCGGCGCTGCTGCACGAGCAGCCAGCACGCCGGCGAACGCAGCGACGGCCACAGGCCGGGCGCGTTCGAGGCAAGACACCTGCACGTTGGACGGCTGCGCCGAAGGCAGCGCGAAGTGCGGCGCGGATGCGCTCGCACTGCACGCGCGACGACACGGCGACGGCCAGCAGCACGACACGCCCGATGGCACGACAAGATGCACGGCAACGTGCAGCAAGTCGGCGGCCATCATGGGCGGGACTCCAGCCAGACCGGATGCGCGACGCCAATCACGGCGCCCACACTGACCGGCCCGAAATACCGGCTGTCGAACGACGCCGGGTTGGTCACACTGAGCAAGAACAGTTCGCCGGATTCGAGGCGGCGGCATTGCTGCCAGGATGGCAGCGGCTGGCCCCAGCGGTCAGCAGGCAGCACGGCGGCCGAAGGCACGCCGTCGATGCGGACGATACCGCCAGCGATGCACACCTCCTGCGGCGCGACGGCGCCCACGCGCTTGAGCAGCGGCACGCGCGCAGGCAGGTAGCCGCGCTGCGCAGCCAGCGCGGCGGC
>JAFDZY010000357.1 GCA_018266685.1 Bacteroidota bacterium | reverse complement strand
GGGCCAGGTTTCCTGTGCACATGCCGCCAATGGCAGCCCCAGCATCATCAAGGAGATCATTGCAGGTTTCATGGGAGGCGGTTTGGAGAGGTGAAGGTACGCTGTTCCGCGAAGCGAGATCCCGGGCGGCCCTCTCGGGCGTCGTGCGCCCCATGTGCTTCACTATCACCCGGTAGCGAACGTGGTCCGCACCGGTTTTGCACCTGGGTCCTACCTTGCCACCATGCAGAAAAGAAAACTGGGCCACAGCGACCTTTTGGCGGCCCCGTGGGCCTTCGGAGGAAATGTGTTCGGCTGGACGGTGGATGAGCCCCATTCCAGCGCCAGTTCCCATCTTCGCACCCAAGCTGCCCCATTTGTCGTCCCGGCCGGGCAACGCATAGAGAGCTCCCAATGGCCTTCAACGAGAACACCCGGGTAAAGCTCCCGGCCATCTTGCACCTCTGCCGGTTGGGCTATACGTACCTGCCGTTGGGCAAGGCCAAGTGGGACATCAACACCAACATCTTCACGGATATTTTCCTGGACAGTGTGGCCAAGCTGAACCCCGACCGCACGCCGGACGAGATCAAGCGGGCCTTGGATGAGGTCACCCTTGCGCTGGACAACGAAGACCTGGGGCAAGCCTTTTACAAGCTGCTCACCTACGGAACGGGCGTTAAGCTGTTCGACTTCAACGATCCGGGGAACAACAGCTACCACGTGGTCACCGAGCTGACCTGCAAGAATGGCGAGGATGAATTCCGGCCGGACATCACCTTGCTCTTCAACGGCATGCCGCTGGCCTTTATCGAAGTGAAGAAGCCCAACAACCGCGAAGGCATATTGGCGGAGCGCGACCGCATCAACACGCGGTTCAAGAACACCAAGTTCAGGCGCTTCATCAACCTCAGCCAGTTGCTGGTGTTCAGCAACAACATGGAGTACGATACCGAAAGCATCGAGCCGGTGCAGGGTGCCTTTTACTCCACCACCTCCTACAGCGAGGCTTCCTTCAACTGCTTCCGTGAAGAACAGACCTTCGACCTGCAGGCGCTGCTGGCACCGGAGGATGATTCGCTGGAGACCGCCGTGCTGAAGGACAACAACCTGGTGGCCATCAAGCATTCGCCGGAGTTCCTGACCAACAAGGACCCGCGCAACCCCACCAACCGGGTGCTCACCTCGCTCTGTTCCAAGGAGCGCTTCGCCACGCTGCTGAAGTATGCCATCGCTTATGTGCGCACCACCAAGGGCTTGGAGAAGCACATCATGCGCTACCCGCAGTTCTTCGCTACCAAGGCCATTGAGCGCAAGCTGGACGCGGGGGTGCGCAAGGGCATCATCTGGCACACGCAGGGCAGCGGAAAAACCGCCCTCGCCTACTACAACGTCCATGCGCTTACGGACTACTACCAAACCCAGGGCATCGTCCCCAAGTTCTTCTTCATCGTGGACCGGCTGGACCTGCTGGACCAGGCGAAGAGGGAATTCACCTGCCGTGGCCTGAAGGTGCATGTGGTGGATTCCCGTGATGACATGGTGAAGGACTTCAGCCGCCCCGGCGCCATACACAACGACCGCGGCGAGCGTGAGATCACCGTGGTGAACATCCAGAAATTCAAGGAGGAGACCGATGTGGTGAAGGGCGGCGACTACAACTTGGGCACCCAGCGGGTGTTCTTCCTGGACGAAGTACACCGCAGCTACGACCCCGAAGGCAGCTTCCTGGCCAACCTGGTGAACGCGGACCGCAACGCCATCACCATCGGCCTTACCGGCACGCCGCTGATCAGCACCGACCGCCGCAGCAAGGACCTTTTCGGCGACTACATCCACAAGTACTACTACAACGCCTCCATTGCCGACGGCTACACGCTGAAGCTGATCCGCGAAGGCATTGAGACCAACTACAAGGCCCGCTTACGTGAAGCGTTGAAGGAGATCGAAGTGCTCAAGGGCATGGGCGACAAAAGGCACGTCTTTGCGCATGCCCGCTTCGTGGAACCCATGCTGGACTACATCGTGGAGGATTTCGTGCAAAGCCGCATGCGGCTGGGGGACCACAGCATCGGCGGGCTGGTGGTGTGCGACAGCAACGAACAGGCCCGCAAGGTGCTGGAGGTGTTCAAGAGCAAGTACAACCCGCAATTGGACACCCTTGCCGAGGTGGAGCCTTACGCCATGGCCGCGGAACCGGCGGCGGTGTACGGCGACTATACCAGCCGCCACAAAAAGGCGCTCACCGCCGCATTGATCCTGCACGACTTCGGCAACAAGGACGAACGCAAGGAACAGATCGAGCAGTTCAAGGAAGGCAAGATCGACCTGCTTTTCGTGAACAACATGCTGCTCACCGGCTTCGATGCGCCGCGCCTGAAGAAGCTCTACCTCGGCCGCAAGGTGAAGAGCCACAACCTGCTGCAGACCCTTACCCGGGTGAACCGCACCTACCGCGCCCACCGCTATGGCTACGTGGTGGACTTTGCCGACATCACCAAGGAGTTCGATGCCACCAACAAGGCCTATTTCGATGAGCTGCAGCAGGAGCTGGGCGATGAAATGGGCAGCTACAGCAGCCTGTTCAAGACCAAGGAGGAGATCGAGGCCGAGATCGCCGACATCAAGGAACACCTGTTCCGGTTCGACCTGCTGAACGCGGAGGTCTTCAGCCAGCAGATCAGCCAGGTTCAGGACCGCAGCGAGCTGCTGTCCATCAAGAAGGCGCTGGAGAACGTCAAGAGCCTCTACAACCTGATCCGCCTCCAAGGCCACTTCGACCTGCTGGGGAAATTCGACTTCAAGAAGCTGGGGCAGCTCTACAACGTGGCCGCCGACCACCTGCACCTGCTGAACCTGAAGGAAAGCCTGAAGAACGACCCGGACAGCATCAACCTGCTGAACGTGGCCCTGGAGGACGTGCTCTTCCAATTCCGCAAAGTGAGCGAGGATGAAATGGTGATCGCCGATGAGCTGAAGAACACCTTGCGCCAGACCCGCGAGGCCCTCGCCGGCAACTTTGACAAAAAGGACCCGGAGTTCATTACGCTCTACGAAGAATTGAAACGCCTGTTCGACAAGAAGAACCTGGACGAAGTGACCCAGGAGGACATGAAGCGCAACATCGGCGAGCTGCGCAAGATCCACGACAAGGTGGCCGAGCTGAACCGCCGCAATGAACTGCTGCGCGGCAAGTACCGGGGCGACCCCAAGTACGCCCGCGTACACAAGCGCGTGCTGGAGCGCGGCGGCATCAGCCAGCGCGAAAGCCAGATCAACGAAATGCTCCTGGAGGTGAAACGCGAGGCCGACGACAAGGTGGGCGCCAACGAAAAGCTGCTGACCAACGAAGCCTACTTCGCCCAATTGCTCATGGGCTACGTGACCACCGCGCTGGACAAGGAGAAGCTCAATTGGGACGCGCCCGGCGCGCAGTTCATCAACGCCTGCGTGGTGCGCGAGTACATGAACGAATTCAGCGGACGGGTGGCATGGTAGGGCGATCGGACGATCAGATGATCAGATGATCAGACAATGATGGGAAACGAAGCACAACACGTAGGATGACCACCGATTTCACCGCGCAGACCAAGGCGCTGATCGACGACCTGAAGAGCGTGTGCGCCAGCTACGGCTTAGGCAACGACGGCAACGAGTACAAGATCATCACCCAGGCCTTCCTCTACAAATTCCTCAACGACAAGTTCGCCCACGAGGTGAAGCGGCTGGACCCCAAACTGGCCAAGGCCGACAAGTGGGAAGAAGCCCTGGCCAACTACAGCGAAAAGGAATTCGACAAGCTGCTGCTGAAGCTGCCCGCCGACTGTGCGCGCCTGAAGCGCCACCAGACGCTCGCCCACCTTTACCACAACCAGAACAAGCCGGAGTTCCACAAGCTCTTCGACGATACCCTGCGCGACGTGGCCATCCTCAACACCGACATCTTCAGCGTGAAGGAGGACACCGGCGAAAAGATCATCCTCTTCGATGAACTCAGCCAGTACATCAACAGCCCCACCAAGCGCGACGCCTTCTGCATCGCCATCGTCAACAAGCTCGTCAACTTCAGCTTCGAGGGCATCTTCAACCAGAAATTCGACTTCTTCGCCACCATCTTCGAGTACCTGATCAAGGACTACAACAAGGACGGCGGCGGCAAGTACGCCGAGTACTACACCCCGCACGCCATCGCCAAGATCATGGCCGCCATATTGGTGCCGGAGCCGGTAAGGAACGTGACCTGCTACGACCCCGGCGCGGGCACCGGCCAGCTGCTGATGAGCCTGGCCCACGCCATCGGCGAGGACAAATGCACCCTCTACGCGCAGGACATCAGCCAGAAGAGCAGCAGCATGCTCCGCCTCAACTTAGTGCTGAACAACCTGGTGCATTCCATCCCCAACATCATCCAGGGCGATACCATCCGCCACCCCTACACCGGCGGCAGCTGGCCCGAGCGCTTCGACTACATCGTGAGCAACCCGCCCTTCAAGCTCGATTTCAGCGACCACCGCGACGAGCTGGACAGCAAGGCCAACGCCGGGCGCTTCTTCGCCGGCATCCCCAAGGTGCCCAACAAGAAGAAGGAGAGCATGGCCATCTACCTGCTCTTCATCCAGCACATCATGCACGCGCTGGGGCCCAAGGGCAAGGCCGCCATCGTGGTGCCCACCGGCTTCGTGACCGCCCAGTTCGGTATCGAATTGAAGATCCGCCAGAAATTGGTGGACGGCAAAATGCTGCGCGGCGTGGTGAGCATGCCCAGCAACATCTTCGCCAGCACCGGCACCAACGTAAGCGTGCTCTTTTTGGACAAGGCCAACACCAAGGGCGAGATCGTGCTGATGGACGCGAGCAAGCTGGGCACCACCATCAAGGAGGGCAAAAACCAGAAGACGCTGCTTTCGGCGGAAGAGGAGGACCGCATCACGCGGACGTTCAACAAGCATGAGGCGGTGGAGGAGTTCAGCGTGGTGTTGAGCTACGAGGAGATCAAGGCGAAGAACTACTCGTTCAGCGCGGGGCAGTATTTTGAGGTGAAGGTGAAGCATGTACATATAACTCCATTAGAATACCGGGAACGATTGCTTGGTCATTCACGGCGACTTGGGGAAATGTTTGATACAGGGCAGCAGCTTGAAGCACTAATAAATGCCAACTTCAAGCGCCTTTCGAATGAATGAAGTTGTTCCACTTGAGAAGGCAGCAGCTTATGTGACCAGCAAAGTGAGCTCCTCGAATGTCACGGTCGAGAGCTTCGTCACAGTCGATAATCTGCTGCCCGATCGTGCGGGTTTGACAACAGCATCAGGCTTGCCGCCTGCTGGAGGATTCATGCCTGCCTATATGGAAGGCGATATTCTCGTAGGCAACATCAGGCCCTATCTAAAAAAAATCTGGTTTGCCAATATAGATGGAGGGTGCTCTAATGATGTATTGGTCATACGTGCTAATCCTGGCTACAGTCCCAAGTTTCTGTACTATGCATTGTTGCGCGATGAGTTCTTCGCGCACATGATGAACGGAAAGAAGGGCACGAAAATGCCAAGAGGTGATAAGAAGCAGATCATGCGCTTCCCAATACCCGAATTTCAATATTCTGAACAAGTAGAAATCGCCTCCGTCCTCTCCACCCTCGACGCCAAGATCGCCCTGAACGCGCGGATCAACGCGGAGCTGGAGGCCTTGGCGAAGTTGATCTACGACTACTGGTTCGTGCAGTTCGATTTCCCCATCAGCGCCGCGCAGGCCAAGCGCATGGGCAAGCCCAAACTGGCCGGCAAGCCCTACAAGAGCAGCGGCGGGGCCATGGTGCATAACCAGGAACTGAAACGGGAGGTGCCGGAGGGGTGGGAGGTTACTGAACTCGGCAATCACCTGACTATTGAACGTGGTGTGTCGTACACATCCGCGGACTTGGCCGACTCTGGTACAGCCATGATTAACCTGGATTCCTTCACGTTGCATGGTCGTTATAAGCCAACCGGGCTGAAGTATGTGAACAGACCTATTAAGGAGACCAAGTTGCTAGAGCCAGGCGACCTCTTAATCGCAACGACGGATGTGACGAGAAATGCGGACATCATATCACGGTCCTTCATTCTTCCCGATGTATTCGATCAGAAGCCCACATATTCCACAGACATAGCCCGGATCAATGTCGGTCCCAAGATCAACAAGTATGTCTTGGACATGCTCTTGAACACTGATCACTTCCATCGGTACATCAAGGGCTTTGCCAATGGGACACTTGTCCTACATCTTAACATGAGTGGCCTCGTTTGGTACCGGGCCGAACTTGCGCCACTTGATCTCCAGACACGCTATCAAGAAATCAAGGAGCCTATCGAGCGGAAAAAGGCTCTGATCATGAAGGAGAACCAGGAGCTCACCGCGCTGCGTGATTGGCTGTTGCCTTTGCTGATGAACGGGCAGGTGGTGGTGGGTGAGGCGGAGGAAAAGGTAGGGATGGCGATGGCTGCGGAGCCTGCGGGGCGGTATGGGAAGAATATAGGCTGAGCATATCCATGGCCAAGCAACGATCAAATCCCAAACAGGAGGCATTCCACCGCTTTCTAAGCCGAATGGAGCTAGAAGACCGCAGCTTCACCATGGCGGATATCGTTGAGCACACAGGCTACCCCTTGAAAGGAACGGTAAAAGCCAAGGTGAGCCGCAGTGAGTGGAAGAACGTGCTGGAGCGGACCGGGCCCGACGAGTTCAAGGCAAAGCCGGTACAGCACCTCAGCAAAGTGGAGTTCGCCCATTTGTGCAGCGTAAAGGAGATGCATGAACCGGAAGCCTTGCCGCTTTCGGGCAAACTGCTCGAGAAGAGCACCCATGCCGCGCTTTCGGCCATGGAGTTGTACAACAAACCCGACTTCAAGTACCGGGAGGAGAGCTTCTGCATCCTGATGGTGAATGCATGGGAGCTGTTGCTCAAGGCCAAGCTCCTTCACGCGAACAAAGAAGAAGAAGCCTGCTTGTGGCAGAAGGACAAGGAAGGCAACGTGGTCCGATCCCGGTCCGGAAATCCCAGAACGGTCACCATCGGCGAAGCGATCACTGCTGCTCAACTGGATCCAGTGCTCTGCGACCACCTGTTCGCGCTCATCGAGTTCCGCGACAATGCCATCCACTTGTTGAATGACAGCCCCATGCTGAAACTGAAGGTACAGGAAGTGGGCACGGCCTCACTGCGGAATTACCTGGAGCTTGTGAAAGAATGGTTCAGCACGGACCTGTCCCGCTACAACTTCTACCTGATGCCGATGAGCTTCTTTCATCCGCATGAGTTGCAGAGCTATTCCATCAACACAGAGACTAAGCAGCACCGGAACCTGCTGCGCTACATTGGTGATTTGGAGGCGAAGCAGGAGCAGCAGGCCGATCTGCGGTTCAGCATTGGCTTGGAGCTGCGCACCGAGTTCGTCAAATCGAAACTTCGCTATGCACCGGACGACCCCAGCGCCATCTCCGTGAAGATCGAATCGGAAGAAGCTTTCCGCCGCAAGTATCCCTGGCGGTACAAAGAGGAGCTGATACCGGCATTGAACAAGCGTTACAAGGATTTCAAGGTCGGTCCAAAGTTCCATGCTTTGAAGAAGCAGATCGAAGCGAACACCGCATGCTCGGGTGAACGCCACTTGGACTGGAACAACCCCAAAGGGCAAAAGAAGCGGTTCTACAGCCCGGAGATCATGAAGGAATTTGATAAGCACTACACCAAGGCCAAACCATGAACCTGTCGTACGGAAACGCCTCAATCCTTTTCGCTGTGCTGCGTGATCGGCTGTTGCCTTTGCTGATGAACGGGCAGGTGGTGGTGGGATCGGAAGATCAGACGATCGGGCACCTTCGCGATTACGCTACGGTGCCCAAGGGGCGATCAGATGCTTCCGCCGACCGCGTGCGACCGAAGCTGGCGGAGGCGCAAGCCTTGGCGAAGGAGGATGATGGGAATGCGGGTCCGCCTTCGCGCAGCGCTACGGCGGAGAACCTGGCGATGGCTGCGGAGCCTGCGGGGAAGTATGGGAAGAAGAAAGGCTGACCTTGAACTTCTTCGATGTATGGAATTGTCTTCAATCGTCTTCGATGGCCTGCTCTGCTTGGTTCCCAGCGGTCCCCGAGCGTTCCAGTTCGTCGATTTCATTCCTGAACAGGAGGTAGATCCGCTTCAGGACCATCAAGGATGTCAAGAGAAACTGCGACAGTAAAAAGTAAAGGCAGAATTCGACCACTCGCACGACGCAGGTGTTGGGCAGGTTTGCCAGGAGCGTGAGAATGATGGAAATGATCGCGAGTAAAACAGCGAACGTGATATTGGCCAACACCTCCTTCAGGATGCGGTTCTTCAAGGAACGCTTGCCATTCTTGGATACAAGGTCGAATAGTAGGACGATGACGTTGAAGAGAAGCCCAACCAATATGGACAGGCTCGTAATGATGATGTTCGTCGCCCGTTCGTTCAGCCGTACGTCAAACACAATGAGAGCGAAAGCGATTGCGCCAGGCAGGACCAAGAACGTCAAGTAATCATCTACGCCAGCCTTCTTGGTGTTGTCGTTCTTCAACGTGTCCAGGTGGCTCCGAACGATCTGCGCAATGTTGATTTTGTCGAACATGGCTATTCGGTTAGGATGCTTTCCTTGGCCAGCGCCCGTGCAATATCGTCGATGCTCTTGAAAATGGGATGACCACCGGCATCCTTTTCCACCTCTGAGTCGATGTCGTAGTACGGACGGATCTGCATGGTGTCCCCAAGGTCGATCGTGCGCGTCCTGTTGCCATGCCGGGCCTTGATGGTCGTTTTTTGGTCCTCACCTCCGTCAAATCCCAACTTCTTCACTTCGGGTATGTCGAAGAAGTTCGCATTCGGGTTCTTCACGAACTTCTTCACCTTGTTGTTCAACCTGAGCATGCCCTTCTGCCTTGCTGTGATCCGAAGTTCCACGCTCAGTATATCCGACGTACTGCTGGTAAGGCCGAGTTTGTCAATCAGGTCTTGTGGCAGGTCGTATTTCCTTATGGATATTTCTTGGATCGCTCCCCCGCCAATGAACTTTTCTGCAAGGTCTTTGCTTAAGTATTGATTCACCTCCATCTTCAACCCACCAAACCGTTCGCCGAAGAACCGGTTCAAGTGCTTGCGCACCACTGTGTTGATCCCAAAGCCGCCTGTGCGTTGCAACACCAATAGGCCTTTGCCCGATTTTTCCGGTATGTAGAGCAAGAAGTAAAATGGCTTGATGTCCACATCATCCACCGATTTTTTGTAGGTCTGCTTGCGGGTCTTCCGGTTGACGATCCGGCTCTCCAGGCCATATTCACCACTCTCGAATATCCCACTTATCATACGCACGTTCGACGTGATCCTTGATCTGGTGACCTGAAGCGATCGTTTCTGCTCTTCATCATCGAGCATATCCTTGTCAAGGGATGTGATGAACCCCTTGAAGAAGTCCAAGAAGCCATGATTCTCGCCAAGGTGTTCAAGCGGAACGAACTCCGTCGCCCTCTTCTCTCGCGTAGCAATCGTATAAAGTTCAAGCTGAATGCTGTTGGCCATTTCTCCCGTTTGGTGCTGCTAAGATGGCATGGACGGCCACTATACGGTTCATGCTCCCAAACTAATGCCATGCTCTCTTACGCAAGCTTCACTTCACCAGCGCCCGTTCCTGTAGGAGGGCAAGCCGAGGTTTCAAGGGCGAAGGCATCACCGCAGATGTAAAATGCCATGTTACAAATACGGTCATGCGAACTTCTGCCGGACCGGGACCCGCCACGCGCCGTGAAGGCGATCGCGCCATGCCGGTGCCGCGCCAGACCCTGGATCAACATCGCGATCTCCGCCAGGGATGGAAGCGGCGCTTGGGCGAAGGCGCGGCCATGCGGACGTGTGCAACGAGGAGGCGACCATCCCGGGTCACAAGCCCGTGAGAAGCCACCGGAGTGCCACGACCGCAGGCCGTGACGAGCACACCACAGCGGACAGCCCGCAGGCGGCCAAAAAATACCAGCCATCGATCCTTCGCTGAGGGATCCGGCAATTCGCTCTTGGGCCATGCACGGCATTCACGCCTTTCTCCTCGCGCAGGGCCTCGGGACCCGGCGTTCCAATCCAAGGTCAACGCTCGTCACCATGATCACGTTCTTTTCCACCAAGTCTTTAACACCAGCCGATCAGAAAGTCACAGGGTTCGGGGCGGAGACCCTGTGCAATTGGAGGACTTCACTTTCGCCCGGTAATGGGCGTGCCCCACCCCGCTTTCACACCTGGATCCTACCTTGCCCCCATGCAGAAAAGAAAACTGGGCCACAGCGACCTTTTGGCGGCCCCGTGGGCCTTCGGAGGAAACGTGTTCGGCTGGACGGTGGATGAGCCCACGGCCTTCAAGCTGCTGGACGCCTTCACGGAGCGGGGCTTCAACCTGATC
>JAFDZY010000356.1 GCA_018266685.1 Bacteroidota bacterium | reverse complement strand
CGCGCATCAGCGACCACAAGGCAAACAAGCTCTACGAGCTATTGCCCCAGAACTGGTCGCCATTAGCCAAGTAGTTCACTCCTGCAAGGTGTGGTTGGCCGGACGCTTACTGTGATCGCGCGCATCAGCGACCACAAGGCAAACAAGCTCTACGAGCTATTGCCCCAGAACTGGTCGCCATTAGCCAAGTAGTTCACTCCTGCAAGGTGTGGTTGGCCGGACGCTTACTCAGCATCGGACTTAGCTGGAACTACCTCTCGCCGTGGGATGGGCCCGAGTGGACCATGACCAGTATATGGCGGGAGTATGGGCGGCTACTGCCCTAAGCCGCTACCTTACAGCCTATACTTCACGATGCACCAGATCGCCCGGAAGCCATCCCTCCAGCCGATCTTCTTTCCTTCGGCATAGGTGCGGCCATAGTAACTGATGCCCACCTCGTAGATGCGTGCGTCCTTCACCCGGGCCAGCTTGGCTGTGACCTCCGGCTCGAAGCCGAAGCGCTTTTCCTTCAGGTCAAGGCTTTTGGCGATGTCGCTTCGGATCAGCTTGTAGCAGGTCTCCATGTCGGTGAGGTTCAAATTGTTGAACGCGTTGGAGAGCTGGGTGAGGAACTTGTTGCCGATGCTGTGCCAGAAGAAGAGGATGCGGTGCGGGTGGTGCCCCATGAAACGGGAACCGAACACCACGTCCGCAAAGCCTTCTTCCACGGGGCGCAGCAGGTCGTTGTATTCACGCGGGTCGTATTCCAGGTCGGCATCCTGGATGATCAGGTATTCGCCGGTGGCCTCCTGGATGCCGCGGTGGATGGCGGCACCCTTGCCCATGTTGCACGGCTGCTGGATGAAGCGGATGCCGAGTGCCGGGTTGGCGGCCATGTAGCGTTCAACTGCCTGTACGGTGCCGTCTGTGCTGCCGTCGTTCACGATGATCACCTCCTTTCCGAAGCCGCCGATCAGCTCTACCTCGCGCACCTTGTCCAGGATCAGGTGTATGGTACGCTCCTCGTTATAAGCGGGGATGATGATGGAAAGGATCTGCAGGTTCATTGTGCGGCGATGTGTCGAAGGTCGTACACTGCAACCTCTCCATGCTCAAAAAGCGGCAGACCCAAGCAGCCCGAAAAGCGATCGCGCAGGTCCTGCTCCTTCCCGATCAGATAGAAGTATTTCGCTCCACGCTTGGAGCGGTCCACCAGGTCCGGGCAATGCAATGTCAGGCCGCCGAATTCATTGAACCCCTTTTGATCGCAGAGGTACAATGCTTGACAGACGGAGATGTCTGGGGCGGTCACAATGAGATCACCAGCCTTTACTCCGTACTCGCGCGCTATGGGTTCAATATCCAACAATCCCTTCATTCCCCAATATTGTGTCAATGACCAATGGTCAATCTCCGCTTGACTTGTACCGAGCATCTTGACCATCGCGAAATCGCATTGCCGCATCCGGATATTGCTCATTGCAAACATCACTTGGTAGGCGAATACGAGCAGGGAGGCTCCTTTCAACCAGGGAGATCTGTGCCATTCTGGGTTGTGTTCACGCATGTGCCACAGCGCAACGACGACCACGGCGATCGGGAGAAGCAATGGCTCAATAAAGTAATAGTCATGGTTGTTCAAGGCGATGAACCACAACAGGACATATAAGATCACTCCTGTGATGGTGGAGGCCAGGAACAGGATGATTGATCGCGGTAAGGTGCGGATATGCCACACGAGATAGAGAGCAGAGAGCA
This sequence comes from Bacteroidota bacterium, assembly GCA_018266685.1. GTDB lineage: Bacteria > Bacteroidota > Bacteroidia > Flavobacteriales_F > PHOS-HE28 > PHOS-HE28. The sequence goes on along the minus strand of JAFDZY010000356.1, from coordinate 6,931 downwards.
ACAGAAGTGCATATGCCGGGAATGAGAAGAACTGATGCACCATGATCGTGCGGGCGAAGGCCCATGCTTTACGCGCGTCCTCTGGAGTCAGTTCCCAAAGAGCCCAGGTCCCCTGATAGGAGTATTCCGCCCCATGCTGGTAGTTATAGTAATATGTGTACCCCACCCAAATGGCGGACAACCCCAACCCAAAGACGATGGTGGTCACCACTCGCCGAATGCGTTGCCGCATGATGCTCGGCCATGCGAACCAGCTGGGAAGAGCAAGTGCGGCCACACATACCCCGGCGATCGCGATTGGAAGCATCGCTGCCGTCAGTTTCAGCAGCATGCCCAGTGCAAATGCACTAGTTCCGATCGCGAGATGTTTGTTGCTGCCGCTCTCATAGTAGAGTAAATAGGCCAAGCAGCCGACGAGTATTAGGTCCAACGCGGGAACATCGGTGAGAAAGCCAATAGCGAAATAGACAACCGCAGGTACAGTGAAGAAGAACAAGCTGATAAAGATGCTCCAGAAACGATCGCCGGTCAACCGCGACACCAGGTGGCAAAGTGCCCATGATCCCCAAGCATGAATGGCCAACATCAATGCCCGATAGACGAACTCGCTAGGTCCGGTCAGCTTCCATGACAACCCCACGATGTAATAAAGTAAGGGGAACTCGCCAGCACTTTTACCACTGGTCATGTGGTCGGCGATCAAGCTCTGCACACCGGGCTTGAACAAGTTCCATTCCCCTGCAAAATACTCGTGCGCCAGAGAGAGGCAGGTGGTCTGCCGCCAGAGGTGGTGAGGTAAAGGACGTAGGTGCAGGATCCGGCCATATTCATAGGCTGAGCAAAGCAGGATGAACCCCAAGATCCACCATACTCCCAAGGGTACACGATGGGAAAGGGCAATCAGCTTTCGCATGATATTTTTACATTGAGAGGGGGCCAAACCTATGTGCTGCATTCAAAATTCCCACCCGCCTAACCATCAGGGTGTAATCTATATACGCTCACCCCGTCCACCACTCCCACCAGGTCGTACAGATAGCGTGCGGTGGGTTGGTCCCAGGTCCATTTGGGGTCCACGCAGAGGAAGTATTTCGCACCGTTCGCGATCAACATGTCCATCCAGCCGGGGTCATTCAGGTGATGGCCATAATCGTTCCAGCCGCGGTTGCCCATGAACAGGAAGGATGCATTGATCGTCGGGTCGTCCGCGAAGATCACCCGGTCATCCGCATGGATCCCCAAGGCGCGCAACGCCGGTCGGATATGCACCACGTTCTCCAGGCTCCAATAGCTGAGCGCATTCCAATGGGCGAGCTCTGCATCGTGATAGATGGGCCAAAGGTCTTTGGGCGTCATGGTGCCCGAGGTGTCGTAGCGCATCCGCATGTTCTGCGCCGTATAGGCGGTATTGTAGGCGAGCAAAGCGAACATGGCCCAGCGCGCACCGCGTGCCTGGAACACCCCCGGGGAGAAGTGCTTGACGTACCACAGGGAGCTCACCAGCAACGCCACCAAGGTGATCATCGGATTGATGAAGTAGTAGTCGTGGTTGTCCAAGGCATGGAACCAGAACAGGATGTACAGCACTGTTCCCACAAGCAATGCGGCATTAAGCAGGGCCAGCTGCTCAGGGAGCTTCCGGATGTTGGCGGCCAAGGCCGTGAAGGCTACGCCGATCAAGATCCAGACAGAGGTGTCGAACACCTGGAACACGACGATCCGGCGCCCGACATTCCATGCTTGGAGCTTCTCCGCCGGTTCCATGCCCCAGAGCGGCCAAAGGCCGTTGAAGGTGTATTTGCCTCCATGCACCCCATTGTACCAGGCCGCATACACGTACCAGGCGTAGACGGCCAGCAGTCCGGCCAGCAGGATGAGCCATTCCCGACGGTCCCCCTTGAAAAGGGACCAGCTTGATGCGGCGCGCTTCCTGCGGGCCGTGCGCACCAGAAGGATCCCGGTCAAGGCGATCAAGCTCATGCCGGCGGTCACCTTGAGCAGCATCCCCAGCGAGAAGAAGAACACGGCCCATCCCCAAAGGCGTTCACGCCGCTCCTGGGCATAGCGCACCACATACCACCAGCCGATCAAGGCGAGATCAAAGGCGGGGACATCGGGAAGGAAACCGATGCCGAAGTACACGATCGCCGGTGAAGCATAGAAGAGCAGTGCGATCGCCACGGCCCACGTCCCGTCCTGGAGGATCCTGCGCACCGAGGCGAACAGCGCCAGGCAGCCCAGGAAGTGCAGGAAGAATTCGATGGACCGATAGATCCAAAGCTCCGGCCCGGCGACCCGCCAGATCATCCCGACGATGTAGTAGAGCAAGGGGAATTCGCCAGCGGTCTTGCCGGTGGTGTAGTCGTCAGAGAACAGGTTGTGGATCGTGGGCTGGAAGAAGTTCCACGTCGTGTCGTAGTAGTTCCAGGCCAGCGAAATGCAATCGGCCTGGCGCCAGAGGTGGTGCGGTTGCGGCAGCAGGTGCAGGACATTGCCCGCCTCATAGGCACAGGACATCAGGATGTATAAGGCGACAAACCACCAGACCGCGTCCATGCGGTACAGGCGGGCAAGGACCTTATCCATGACCGCTTGTCACACGGTCATCTCCGGTACATCGTCCGCCACCACCAACCGCCCTTCGGTCTTGGCCCGGATCTCCTCCACGCTCACCCCCGGCGCGCGTTCGGTCAGCTTGAAGCCATCCTTCGTCACCTCGAAGAAGCCCAGGTCGGTGAGCACGCGCTTTACGCAGCCCACGCCGGTAAGCGGAAGGGAACACTGCTTCAGCAACTTGCTTTCCCCGGCCTTGTTGGTGTGCATCATGCACACGATGATGTTCTGCGCGCTGGCCACCAGGTCCATGGCGCCGCCCATGCCCTTCACCATCTTGCCGGGGATCTTCCAGCTGGCGATGTCGCCATTGTCCGCCACCTCCATGGCGCCCAGCACGGTGAGGTTCACCTTCTGGGCGCGGATCATGGCGAAGCTGGTGGCGCTGTCGAAGATGGCGGAGCCTGGCAGCAACGTCACGGTTTGCTTGCCTGCGTTGATCAGGTCGGCATCTTCTTCGCCTGCATAAGGGAACTGCCCCATGCCGAGGATGCCGTTTTCGCTTTGCAGCGTCACATTGATGCCGGGCGGGATGTGGTTCGCCACCAGCGTGGGGATGCCGATGCCGAGGTTCACGTAGTATCCGTCCTGCAGTTCACGCGCAATGCGCTTTGCCATCTGGTTCTTGTCCAAGGCCATGCCGTTGTAGGATTGGTTTGCCGTGCGCGCAGGATTCCTTGCGCGCACCAGCCGTTGTCCGAAGTTTCCAAATGTAGCCATCGGCACGGCAGCCCGTGCGCGGCCTGCTGTGCGCGTGCGTTAGCGCAGCACCTGCACGTGGCCGGTCCGGGTCTGCTCAAACCCGAGATGCCCGCTGCTGTCCTCTTGCAGGCGGAAGGTCACCTGGTACACGTATATGTCGTTGGCCACCGGGTTGCCGTTGGCGGTGCCATCCCAGCCGGTGTTCACGTCCATGGAATGGAAGAGCACGCCACCCCAGCGGTCGAACACGTACATGTCGTATTCGGCGATGTTGTTTCCCACGGGCAGCCACACGTCGTTGCGGCCATCGCCGTTCGGGGTGAAGGTGTTGGGGATGAAGATGGTGGGGCGGCAGAACTCCACCACCTGGGCGCTGTCCTTGCGGGTGCAGCCGAACACGTTGGTGATGGATACGCCGTGCCAGCCGTAGGTGCGTGCGTTGATCACCTGCGCATGTTGCCCGCTATCCCAGGTGTAGGTGCAGCCGGGGTTGCCGGCATCCAGTGCGATGTAGTGCGGGTCCTCGTCCAAGCAGGTGTAGTGCTGGTGGGAGGGCATGGGCTCCGGCACAGGGTTGAAGTGTACGGTGATGGTGCCGGAGGTGCTGCAGTAGCCGTTGCTTACGGCCACGGTGTAGGTGCCCGAGGTGGATGGCGCGATGGTGCGTGCGGTGGAGCCGTTGCTCCAGCTGTAGGTGGATCCCGGATTTCCGGCATCCAAGGTGAGCAGCTGCCCGCTGCACAGCACGGTGTCCGGGCCGAGGTGTACGATGGGCGGGGGCACAAAGGTGGCGTTGGCGCTGAAGTCCGCGTGGCAGCCGAAGGCATTGGTGATCTGCACGCTGTACGGGCCAGGTGCGGTTGCCGCGATGGATTGGGCGGAGCTGCCGGTGCTCCAGGCGAAGGTGGATCCGGCGTTGCCGGCATCAAAGGAGATCGCCTGGCCCGTGCAGGCGGTCTGGTCGGCCAGGTTGTTTGTGGGCAGCGGATGGAAGAGCACCGCCACGGTATCGGCGCCTGAGCAGTAGCCGTTGGTGGCGGCAAGGATGTAGGTGCCGCTGGCGGAAACCTGGATGGATGGCGTGGTTTGCCCGGTGCCCCACAGGTAGCTCACCCCCGGCGAGGAGGCGCCGCCCAGCACCAAGGGATCGCCCGCGCAAAGTGCAACGTCGGGCCCCAGGCTTACCGCCACGCGGGGCATCAGCACTACGGCGGCGCTGAAGGTGGCACTGCAGTTCTGCGGCGTGGTCACCGCTACGGTGTAGGTGCCGCTGGTGGCGGGCGAGATGGCCTGGCTTGTGGCGCCGGTGCTCCAGGCGTAGCTGCTGCCGGGGTTGCCGGCGTTCAGTGTTACGGGGTTGGTTTCACAGGCGGTAACGTCCTGCAGCATGTTGTTGGGCAGCGGGTTCAGCGCGATGTGTGCGGCATCCGTGGCCTGGCAGCCGTGCGCGTCCGTTACGGTTACGCTGTAGGTGCCCGTGGCGGTCACGGCGATCTGGTCGGTGGTGGCGCCGGTGCTCCATTGCTTGCTGCTGCCGGGGTTGCCCGCGTTCAGCGTGTACTGCGGCACGCCGCACAGGGCCTGGTCGGGCCCCAGGTCCACCACCGGGAGGGGGTTGAAGGTGGCGAAGAAGGATTTGATCACCTGGCAGGCCTGCACGTCGGTGATGGTCACGGTGTATTGCCCGGGCTGGGCCACGGAGATGGATTGGGAGGTGGCGTTGGTGTTCCAGCTGTAGGTGGATCCCGGGTAGCCTGCATCCAGCGTCAATTGCTGGCCGGCGCAGGTGCTCAGGTTCACCGGCGTCACCAAGTTTTCGAAGGCTACGGTGATGTGCGTGGAATCCGTGGCGGTGCAGCCGTTGGCATCGGTAAGCGTAAGCACGTAGGTGGCGCTGTTGTTGGCCAGGATGGACGGTTGCAGGATGTTGGCGGCGTTCAGGTTGGCCGCCGGGGTCCATGCCGCCTGGTAGGGCTGGGCCATGTTGTGGGAAGCGTGAAGCTGCAAGCCCAGCGCGGTGCAAACGGTGGTGTCCGCCGTGGTGTGCACCACGTATGCCGGGGCCACGTTCACGGTAACGGCGGAGCTTTGCGTGCAGCCCGTGGGGGTGTCCGTGGCCGTGCAGATATAGGTGGTGGTGCTGCTTGGCGTGGCGGCGGTATTAGCGGCGGCCGGGCTGGCCACGGAGCCGTTGGGCGACCATGCCAAGGTGTAGGTGCCGGTGGAAGTGATGGCCGCAGTGAGGTTCACCGATTGGCCGTGGCACAGGTTGCTGCTGCTGGCCGTGGCCGCTACGGCGGTTAGTTGGCTTACGCCCACGGATACTTGGCGGGTGGCCGTGCAACCCCAGGTGTTGGAGGCGTTCACGGTGTAGGTGGTGGTGGTGGCGGGCGAGGCTACCGGGTTGGCCACGGCGGGGGAGTTCAGCCCGGTGGCTGGTGCCCAGGCCCAGGTAACGCCTGCGGCCCAGGTGGATTGTGCCTGCAGTTGCGTGCCTGCCGTGCTGCAGCGCGTGGTGTCATTGATCGGCAGGATGCTGAACGCGGGGGCCACATGCACCAGTACCGAATCGCTGTAGAGGCAGCCGGACCCGTTGGCCACCGTGGCCTTGTACCAGGTGGTGGAGGTTGGGTTGGCGGTGGGCGTAGCGGCGGCAGGGCTGCTTAGCCCGGTGGCCGGCGTCCAAGTGAGCTGGGAGGAGGCATCCTCATACCGGGTGATCAGCAGGTTGTCCATGGACCAGTTGTCGTGGCCGGCCCCTCCATGGGCGAGCTGCCTCCAGCGCAGGCGCATGGCGGTGGCTGCGGAGCCCAAGGCCGGCACGGCCACGTCCACTTGGGTGAAGTTGGGGTAGGCGGCCTCATTGAAGTTGGCCAGCAATTGCCAGGTAGTGCCGTTGGTGCTGTACTCCAGCACCACGTCATCTCCGGGGTCGGCATCCTCGCAGGGTGCAGTGCCGGAAGCGATCTTCAGTGCAAAGTGGGCCACACCGCCGTTGCTGAAGTTGATCGGCGGGGTGGTGGCGCTGCGCGTGCCGCCGCCGTTGAAGTACAGGGCAGTGCCCGTTACCGATCCGCAGGCGGCGCTGGCGATGCCGCCCTGTATGCTTTCCCACCACGCGGCGGGTGTGCCTTCAAAGGCATCGGCAAACAGTACGCGCTCCACTTCGGCGTGCAGTTGGGCGCTGTTGCCGGCGCAGATGGAATCGTCGGAGACCGTGGTGCGCAGCGCGTAGATGGTGCTGGGCTGCACATGCACGAACACGCTGTCCAGGGCGCTGCCGCAGCCCACGGGGCTGGTCACCAGCAGCTTGTACCAGGTGTCCTGCGCGGGGTAGGCCACCGGGTTCGGTATCGTGGGGTCGGAAACTTGGGCCGAGGGGCTCCAGTTGAGGTCGAACCAATTGGCATTGGCAATGGCGCCCGTGCCGAGCTGCACGGAGTTGAACTGGCACACGGTGGCGCTGGGCGCGTTGTTGGCGGTGAGGTTCAGGTTGGGCTGCACGGGCAGGCCCACTTGGAATTCGAAGTGCTGCGCGCATCCGCTGGGGAGCAGTACGCCGTCCACGCGGTAGGTGTCGTTGTGGTCCGGCGTGAAGGTGTAGCTGTTGCCGGTG
>JAFDZY010000355.1 GCA_018266685.1 Bacteroidota bacterium | reverse complement strand
CATGAGCTATCTGTTTTGCGCGTGGCAGAACGCAGTGAACGTGACTTCCTGCGCAAGATCGCAGAAGTGCATGGGGGGAGCTAGATGGCACAAAAAAAGCCGCCAGACCCAAGAGGAGGCCACGTCCGCCTGTACTGGAACCTGATCGACAGCCTGGCGTGGAGGGCGCTGTCCTACTCCAGCCAGTCCGTTTACATCGCCATGCGCCGCCGCTTGCAGTCCACCAACAACGGCAACATATCCGCCGCCCTGGGCGATATGAAGCACTTCGGCATCACCACGAGCGCCACGCTGGCCAAGGCGCTGCGCGAGCTGCAGACGGTGGGCCTGATCGCGGTCACGCGCCAGGGCGGGATCGCCTACGGGCGGCAGGTGTGCAGCCTGTACCGCTTCACCGACGAAGCAGTTTTCGAGCACGCCAAGCTGGGCGTGAAGGCGTGCCAGGCCACCGACGACTGGAAGCGGTTCGAGAAGCTGTCCGAGGTGAAAGCCGCCATCAAGCAAGCCCATGCCGACGCCAAACGGCAACCCGGTAAAAACGCATCAGGCGTTCAGAAATTGAAGCGTACCGATTCAGATTCTGAAGCGTTAAGCCGATTTAACGATTCAGATTCTGAAGCAGTAGCCGTTTCTCTAGTTCAGAAATTGAAGCAGGCGAGCAAGGTGAAAAAGCCCGCCAACCCGCATGCAGTCTAGGTTTCAGGCGTTTTCATCATGCCAGAAACACTTTATTGCACTGCTTCAGAATCTGAACACCTATGCATGTTGCCACCCATGGAGGTGGCATTGTGTTGATGGTGCAGCAGACTGAATGCAGGGAAACCACGGGCGGCCCATCGTGGGCCCACCCCCGCAGATGCTGCGCCCCTGTTTAACGTGCTGGCACCATAAAACCCAAGCCCGCCCCGAGCGGGTTTTTTCTTGACACGACGATTGATAACGGCTATATATCACGCCTAATTGATAGTTAATAGCTATCACAACCCGCCCGGCGATTGCATGGGCACCTTCTCAAGAAAGCACCCATATGCAACTGCACCAAATCCGCGAAGCCCGCGCCGCGAAAGTCTCCGAAGCCCGCTCCCTGCTGGCATCCATGCCCCAGCTCAACGCCGAAGGCCAGGCGAAGTTCGACAAGCTCAAGATCGAGATTCAGAATCTGGAAGCCGACGAGCAACGCGCCCAGTTCATCGAGGACGCCGAGCGCCGCAGCCTGGGCCAGCCGGTGGACAAGGCCCGCAACGAGCTGGAAGGCCGCATCAGCGTGGTGGAGGCCATCGCAGCCCATGCCGAGCAACGCAGCCTGTCCGGCGCACTTGCCGAGTACAACGCCGAGCAAAAGCGCCAGGGCGTGCAATCCAAGGGCGTGCTGATCCCCGCATCCCTGTTCAACGAAACCCGCGCCGCCCAGACCACCACCACCGCCGCAGGCATCGTGCCCGAGGACTTCCGCGCGGATCAATTCGTGGGCCTGCTGCGCAACAGCATGGTTGTGCGTTCGCTGGGCGCCCGAGTCCTGCCGAACCTGCGTGGCGACGTGGTGATCCCGCGCCAGGCCACCACCAGCGCGGCGCAGTGGCTGGCTGAAGGCGACGCCCTGAGCGACAGCGGCATGACGTTCAACAACATCACGTTGAAGCCGCGCCATGTGGGTGCCATCACCGAGCTGTCGCGTCAACTGCTGCAGCAGTCCAACCCCAGCATTGAATCGCTGGTGCGTGACGACTTCATCAACGTCGTGAGCCTGGCCATCGACAAGGCGCTGATCCACGGCGACGGCGTGAAGGAACCCGAAGGCCTGCTGGCCGCCGCGACCGGCACTGGCAACCTGGCGACCCTGAACTGGGCCAACGTCCTGACCGTGTTGCAGGGCCTGGCGCTGAAGAACATCACGCCCAACGCCTGGTTGACGCATCCCAAGGTGGCGACCGTGCTGCGCAAGACCCTGCGCGAAGCTGGCCTGCCGGGTTACCTGCTGGACAACGGCCAGCTTGCTGGCGTGCCTGTGGCTGTCACCAACCAACTGGCAGAGAAAGCAGGCGCACCCGCCAAGGGCCGCATGATCCTGGGCGACTTCTCCGAGATGTTCGTTGGCACCTGGGGCAGCGTGGACGTGGTGACCAATCCGTTTGCCGAGGGCCCGTTCTCGCGTGGCGCTGTGCAGGTGCGCATCCTGACCACCTGCGACATGGTGCCCCGCCGTGAGGACGCCTTCACGGTGATCGAGGACATCACCATCTAAGGAGGGTTGCGAATGTTGGAACTGCGCGGACACGGCACGCTCAAGGCGAGCGGCAAAAGCACATTGACCGGCTACGCCGCCGTGTTCAATTCCGAGGCCAACCTGGGCTCATTCTCCGAAGTGATCCGCCCTGGTGCTTTCGCCAAGTCGCTGGCGACGGGTTCCAGCATTCGCGCCCTGTACCACCACGACGCCCACGCCCTGCTGGGCACGACCCGAGGCGGCACGCTGCAACTGCGAGAGGACGCGCATGGACTGGCTTTTGAACTGGCATTGCCTGACACCACCCATGGGCGTGATCTGGCCATTCTGGTGGATCGCGGCGACGTTGCGGGATGCTCTTTCGGGTTCCGCGTGCCCGAGGGCGGCGACCGATGGGAGCAGCGCGGCGCGCAGACCGTGCGCGAGCTGCTGACCGTGGATCTTGTGGAAATCACGCTGACGGCAGACCCGGCCTATCAAGACACCACCGTGGCCCTGCGCAGCATGCCCAGCGTGTACGAACTGCATCGCCCTGGCATCGGCGGCAATGCCCTGTGGCTGGAGACTTGCCGATGAGCATCATCACCCGCATCAAATCCGCCATCGGCCTGGAGTCCCGCTCCGTGCTGGGCGTCAACGGCTGGCCCATTCCCCTATCGGCCACCAGCGTGACGCCTGAAAGCGCCCAAGGTGTTGGGGCCTGTTATGCCGCCGTGGCCTTGATTGCCGAGGCCATCGGCTCTTTGCCGCTGCGCCTGTATCGGCAAGACGGCGACGACCGCAAAGCCGCCACCGAGCATCCCCTTCACACGGTATTGCACCGCGCCCCCAACGACCAGCAATCGGCCACCGAGTTCTGGGAATGGATGGTTTCATCCATGCTGCTGACGGGCAACGCCTACGCCAAAGTTACGCGCGGCTGGGATGGCCAGGTGCGCAGCCTCGACCCCCTGGTGACAAGCAACGTCACGATCATGCGCAAGGGCGAAACCATCGCCGGGTATGAGTACACCAACAGGGACGGCGTGAGGGAGCGCCTATTGCCTGCCGAGGTGTTCCACCTTCGCCACCGTGCTGGCAATGATCCATTGGTGGGCGTCAGTCCTATCACCGCCGCCCGCGCCGTGATCCAGCTCGCGCAAGCTGAAGCGCAGCACGGTCAAAGCACCTTCGACAACGGCACCCGAGCATCCGGCATTATTTCCATGCCCGGACGCTTGAAGCCTGAGCAACGCCAGGCCATCGCCGCATCGTGGGCCAGCCAGTACGCCGGTGGAGCCAATGCAGGCAAGGTGCCCGTTATGGAGGAAGGCTCGACCTTCACGCCAATCAGCCTCAGCCTGGCAGATAGCGAATGGGTTGCTTCGCGCCGGTTCAGCGTGGAGGAAGTGGCCCGCATCTTCAAGGTGCCGCCCGTCCTGATTGGCGACCTGTCTCACAGCACCTACTCCAACAGCGTGGCAATGGATATGTTCTTTGCCAAGCACACCTTGGGCCGCCACCTGAGTGCGATTGAAGGCGCTATCAACCGTCAATTGCTGACGCCGCAAGCTGCCCGCACCATGTACGCAGAGTTCAGCCTGGAAGGGCTTTTGCGTGGTGCCAGCACCGAGCGCGCCGCGTTCTATTCGAGCGCCATCAATGACGGATGGATGCTCAAGTCCGAAGCCCGCAAGCTGGAGAACCTGCCCGCTATCGAGGGCCTGGACGACCAGCCCAAGGCAGTGGAATCAGATTCCACCCCTGCGCCGCTGCCGTACCCGAGCAAGCAACAGGAGGCCATGGCGTGACACGTTCGCCCACGTTCTTTCGTGACGCCAGGCAACAGCCGCCCAAGGGCCTGGACAGCAACGGCAACCCACTGCCCGAGGCCGAGCAGCGCCGCGTCAATGGCTACCTGGTGAAGCCGCCCATGCGATGGACGAAGGACGCCAATGGCCGAACCCTGCCGCTCAACAGCGCAGCGTGGCGCAAGCTCCGGGCGCAGGTGCTGGCAGAGGTGCCACTGTGCCAATACTGCCCGCCAGGCGTCATCACGCCCGCGACTGAGGTTGACCACAAGAACAACGACCCAGCGGACAGACGCTGAGCGCCATCCAGCACACCACGGCGGCCAGCATTTGCACGGCGCTGGATCTGGTGCGCGAGGGGCGCCTGCCGCAGGCGGGCTTTGTCGGCCAGGAGCAGATTGCGCTGGCGGAGTT
>JAFDZY010000354.1 GCA_018266685.1 Bacteroidota bacterium | reverse complement strand
AGGACAATACGCTCCGGACTTGCCCGGCACGTACACAACCGAACGTGGGCCAAGCCCCTTGCGGCAGCGGCGCTCGCCCTGTGTACCGCCACCGCATTCGCACAGGTGGCCCAGTACACGCTTTCTTACAATAAACTGCTCCAAACAAGTAGCATCCTCCAAGCCGATGAGGATGCGGCCTTCGAGCCCATCACAGGCGGCACCGTACTGGCCGATGGTACCCAGGCCGCGCAAGCCGCAGGTACCATCTTCGGCGTGGGCTACATCGAGTATGAGACCGTTGGCGGTTTCTTTGGTACCACCACCCGGCCGAAGAGCTTCCTGGGCAATGCCTCCTTTGTGGGCAATACACCCGGAAATGCGGATGGCAGCCAGGCGGAATACCAAGTGAGCGGTGCACCCGTGTTGAAGACCGGTCCCGGCTATCCGATCGGCTTCAACTTTACCTACAATGGCCAAACGTTTGACCGTGTGGGCATCAGCGGCCAAGGCTGGATCGGCTTCGGCAATAGCGCCAGCGGCGCAACGGCTGTTGGTGTGTACACTTCCGCCATTAACAGCGCGAGCTACCTGCCACTGAACTACACCGCGCTCTTGGCCAATGACAACCGGCGCAACCGCGTGGTGGCCACCGGGGTTGCCGGCGGCAGCTTCAATGTGGGCACCAACACCATGCCCATTGTGTACAACCCTACCTATCCGGCCTATCCAGGGGCTGAGCTGCGCTATGAAACCATCGGCACCGCACCCAACCGGGTGTTTGTGGTGCAGTGGAGGAACTATGGTTTCACCATCAACAGTATCGACCAGCAATACTACCGGCGCATGGATTTCCAGATCCGGCTGTACGAAACCACCAACAAAGTGGAGGTGCGCTTCGGCAAGTGCTGGCGCTCCAACACTGCTTCGGCTTTCCAAACCGGCATTGGCGGCAAGACCAGCACCGAGTATAAGACCTTCGGGTTCTATGATGCACCGAATAATGCTTGGAATGGTTGGCCTTATGCCTTTACGGCACAAGCCAACCACAACGGCTATCCGGGTTCCACCGAGTTCAGCCAGCGCATTCCTTGGACCGGTGTGCAAGGCTATGCACCTTACAACAATTACGGATCCGGCTCCGCGCAGGACTACTATGCGGCCATCTTCCATGAAATGAGCCCCTTGGAGACCAGTCCGTACAACGTTGCGAGCCAGACCATCAGCGGCACCAAGGCGAACACGCCGGACATGATGAGCTTTGCCTGGACGCCAGCCACTTGCTTGGTGGCGGTTTCGGGGGTATCCGTCTCCAATGCGGCTACTTCCAGCGCGACCCTCAACTGGACCAACACAGGCGATGTGGACTACGCCGTGGATGCGGGCAACAACCCCAATGCGGCCGCCTTTACCGGCACTGTTTCCGGGAATACCGTGAACGTGACCGGCCTTGCTGGCGGCACGGTGTACCATACATGGGTGCGCACCAACTGTGGCGGTGGACAAACCAGTGTGTGGATCCCCGGGCCCACGTTCAATACGCTGCCATGCCCGGTGCCTGCCTCGTTGCCTTACGGTGTCATGCCGATTACCTCGGTGCAGATCTCGGACATCAACAACGCGAGCACCAACACCACCTCCACCTTCGAGAACTTTACCAGCGTGGTAGGCAACGTGGAAAGCCCGCTGAGCTACCCGATCACCATAAACGCCAGCAACCCGTGGGGCAGCATGTATGCCACGGCCTTCTTCGATTGGGACCAGGACGGTGTATTTGATGACACGCAACAGATCGGTGGCAATGTCACCACCGATCCGGCCATTTTCAGCGGAACGATCAATGTTTCGGCAGCTGCCTTGGCTGGCAATTGCCGCATGCGCGTGGTGGTGAGCTATTCCGAAGCCGCTGCATCAGCGTGTGCGGGCCCCACCTACGGCGGCCAAACGGAAGACTATATGTTGAACGTGACGCCGGCGACCTGCATCCCGCCATCAGCATCTTCCATGGCAGTGAGCAGCATCACCGCCCACACGGCCAACCTGGCCTGGGGTGCCAGCAGCGGCGGAAACATTGTGGGCTATGCCTGGGAAGTGCGCAGCAGCGGCAACCCCGGCGATCCGGCACCAGCGGCCAGCGGCACCACCCTGCCAGGGGTCACCACGGCTTCCGCTACGGGCCTCACGCCCAACACGGCCTACACGTTCTACGTGCGCAGCGATTGCGGCACCGTTGACGGCCTGAGCGTGTGGATGAACAAGACCTTTACCACTGAACTGGGTTGCGGAAGCACCTGGGTGAGCCCGGGCGGGGTGAACAACCTCACCACGGCGCAGTTCACTGAAACGCACACCGTATGTCCGGACAACGCGGGGGATGTGGTGACTGTGGATTTCACCGCATGGAACGGCTTGCGCTGGAACGCGCCGAACGCTTCCCGCATGTACATTTTTGACGGGGACAACACCGCCGCGCCCATGGTGCCGGGTGGAAATGGCCCGGCCTATAGCGGCAGCGAATGGACCTTGCCCGCCGGTGGTTGGACTTCCATCAACACCGCGAACGAGCCCCCGATCTACCAAGCCACCTCGCTCAGCGGTTGCCTCACAGTGCAAGTGTTCTCCGCCGGCGTTTGGACCGGCGGCATGGGCTGGAGCGCCAACTTTACCTGCGCCGTGCGCCCCACCTGCTTCCCACCGACGGACCGCACAGTAACAGCCACCACCGTGCATGATGCCAGCTTCAGCTGGACCGCCGGTGCCTCGCCCAATGTGGAGTACAAGGTGGTTGCTTTCGGCGGTGCTTCCGGCGATGCGGCCATTACCAGCGGCACCAGCGCCACGGGCAGCGCCACCACGGCGGCCACCCTCACGGCCAATACGCAGTACACCGTGTATTTCCGCGGCCTGTGCGATGACCAAGGCGTGGGCGATGACCCAAGCGCCTGGAGCAGCCCCGGACTGAACTTCCGCACCAAGGTGGGTTGCGGTGGAACGTACGACCTGTACAACTCCACGGCATACGCCACCTATACGCCCGTACCCAAGGACAGCACCATCACCATTTGCCCGGACAATGCCGGCGACCAGGTGACCATGACCATCAGCAAGTTCAGCTTCAACGGAGGCAACAGCAATGCGGTGGGCCTGTTCGTACACAACGGCAACAGCACAGCCGCACCCATCTTCAACTCCGGCAAACCGGCCATGACCTCCGGCGCCAATACCTTGGCGGCAGGGGCCTTCTGGGGCACGGCCTACAATCCGCAGTCTTCGGGAGGCGTGGCCCCTGGCCCCTTCACCAGCACGGCCGCCAACGGCTGCCTCACCCTGCACTTCCAGGCATTCAGCAGCTACACTTACGACCAGGGCATGCAGTCCATGATCAGCTGCAACCCGGCACCGGCCTGCAGCACACCTGATAACCTGGTCCTCTCCGCCATCGGCGGTTCCAACGCCACGATCAGCTGGGGCAACACCACCTCGGACTGCATCGTGGAGTACGGCCCAGTGGGCTTCACCCCGGGCACCGGGGCCACGGCGGGCACCAACGGCACCATCGCCAGCAGCACCGCCACTTCACCTTACGTGCTTACCGGCCTTAGCGGTGTAACCAGCTATGACGTGTACGTGCGCCAGGTGTGCAGCGGCCCCAGCTACGGTGCCAATGGCTACCGTGCACGTTTCACCACCAGCATGGATTGCTCCACCGCACAGGTGATCAGCTGCGGGCAATACTTGGACGATGCGAACGCACCCGTCGCGTACAGCAACGGCAACGCCGCGTATGGGGACAACACCTACACGGGAGCTGCCAGCTGCTTGGGCGGCAATGGCAACGCAAACGGCCCTGAACGCCTCTACCGGTTCACGGCTTCCGCAGCGGGCACGTATGGCATCATTGCGGGTGTTTCAGACCTCGGCACCAACCCCATCGGCTATGTGATCACGCCGGTGGAAAACGGTTGCGCGGCCAGTGCATTCACCTGCATCGGTACCGTACCGGCAAACGTGGGCGGCATTCTCAACATCAACGTGCCAGCCGCCGGTGACTACTACATCATGAGCGACGCCAACTACGTGGTACACCAGCGGCCCTTCACCTTGGCATGCCCGGGCATACCGGGTTGCGTGGCGAACCCCACCTTCCCGGCCAACGGCACCACCCTGGCGGTGAACAGCAATGCCATCACCTTCAGCTGGCCTGCGGTGTTCGGAGCCACCAGCTATGATGTGTACTTCCAAGGCAGCTTTGTGGCCAATACGCCCACCAACAGCATCAACGGCGGCTCCTCCTACACCACGGCCAACATCAAGGCCCTCTTTGGTGCAGGGGTACCCGTGACCTGGCGCGTGGTGCCCAAGAACAGCTACGGTACGGCCACCTGCCCCACCAACTGGACCTTCAGCGTGGGTGCCAACGGCGCGGCCAATGCCATTTCCCTCACGGATGGCGTAGTGATCAACGGAAACAGCTACACGGCCAACGGCTACAGCAGCCAGGAAAGCAGTTTCTGGGGCAATGATGCCTGGTATAAGTTCACCGCCACCAACTGTGGTGATTCCGCGGCTGTAAACATCTGCCTGCCTGCAACCGCAGCTGCGAACTACGTTGCCTTGGTGATCCGCAGGGCCTCGGACAATGCAGTGCTGTTCCCTCCGGCGAACGATGCCTCCTACTACGCTATCGTGAACTCCGGGAGTTGCTTCCAGTACAGCTACTACGACTACAACATTTCAAACTGGGTGTATGTGACGCCCAAGATCCAAGTGACCCCGGGTGAATCGTACTACGTGATCGTGGACGGTTACAACAGCGGCATTGATTTCACTGTGGCCTACAACGAGATCAGCAACTCGCCTGACAGCGACGGTGACGGCATCCCGGATTGCGCGGACAGCTGCCCCTTCACGCCCGGACAAGTGGGTGATGTGTGCGATGCGGGTCCGGGCTTCGGCACCGGCCAGATCGATGCCAACTGCGTATGCGTGGGCGGCAACATGGCCGTGGTGAGCCTCACCACCGATGCCAACCCGGACCAGCTGACCTGGCAGATCACCAATGAAAGCAGCACGGTGGTGGCCACCGGCGGGCCCACTGCCGCACAGTCCAACACCACGGTGAACACCCCGGTGTTCCTGGCGGGCAGCTGCTTCCGCTTTACGCTGTACGACAGCTTCGGTGATGGCCTTGCCGGAGCAGGAGGCTGGGAGCTGCGCACCACGGACGGCAAGCTCATCCTGCGTGATGACTTTGCAACGGGCAGCGTGTCCCCCGCCAATCCCCCCGCCAGCCCGGCTTACGGCAGCGGCCACAGCTTCTGCCTGCCCCTGGGCCCGGCGAACATCGCAGCCACGGAGTGCGGCATATTCAACAACGGTTTGGGCAACAAGGTGTACTGCAACAAGGTGACCGGCGCCACGCAGTACCAGTTCGAGTTCAGCGACCCCGATGCGGGCTTCATCCGCCGCATTGCCGTGACCACGAACTATGTGATCTTCAGCCAAATGGTGGCGAACCCGTTAACCCCCGGCGTGAAGTACTTCGCCCGTGTGCGCAGCAACGTGTCCGGCCCGGTGGCCAGCGCCCACTGGGGCAGCGGCTGCGAAATGGGCATTGGAGTGGCGCAAGTGGTGGTGTGCTCAGGGCTGATCCCCGCGCCGAATTACGGCCATAGCTGCAACGAGACGCGCGCCTTCAACCCAGCCACGAACAACAGCTTCATCTACGCAACGCCAATTGTGGGCGGCACGGAATACCAGTTCCGCATCTTCAATGCCGGCGAGGGCTACGACCAGACCTTCACGCGGAACACGTACATCCTGCAATTGAAGTGGAACAGCAGCGTGGCACCGCCGCTGGCGAACGGCTCCACCTACAATGTGGAGATCAACGTGAAGGTGAACGGGGTGTACACGGGCTTCTGCCCCAGCAGCTGCACCATCACCATTGACAACAGCAGCGGCAACGCCACGTTGCAAGGCATGGAGCAGGCCAGCTTCGGCGAAGCCACCCTGTGGCCCAACCCGGTGCGCGATGGACAGGTGAACCTGAACATCGGCGGCCTGAAGGATGCCGACCAGCGCATCAGCGTTGATGTGCAGGACATCTACGGCAAGCAGGTGTTTGCCCGGGAGTTCGGCAACAACGGCGAGCGCTTCAGCACCATTCTGCAACTGCCCAACGACATTGCCAGCGGCGTGTACATGGTGAACATTACCGTGAACGGTGAACGCACCGTACAGCGGCTGAGCATTGTGAAATAGGCTGATTGCAGGCTGAGGCCCCCGAAGCCTTCGCTCACAGAACCCAAAGCCGAAGGGCCGTTCCGAATGGAGCGGCCCTTTGTGCGTGGTTCCAACCCGTCATTGCGAGCAATTCCCCGCTCGCCCCCCGTCATCGGGAGGAGGGAGGTACGACCGACGAAGCCTACCGTCATCGCGGGCGAGTCCTCGAGCAATGCAATCCCGCACACAGCGCGGAGCTGTGCCCCCCAGCCCCAATCCATTGAATTCCTGTGCTCCTCGTTGCTTTAATAGGCCAAGCCAAATACAATTACCGGTCGATCTATTTCAGTATTTCATACAGGTCACGAAGCAGTTAGGCAATCATATAACATTCTTTGCATTTGCAGAAATTTTCACTATGTTGCAAACCCAAACCCAACTACGCCGATCACCCTGAGCGAACCCCGACTACCCCACCCAACGCCTTCCCTTCTTATAGCCTTCAGGCGCAAGCCTTACCAACGTACCGGGCACGGACGTCCGACAGGCATCTTACAACCAACACGAACCCCATTTCAATGAACACTCGAACCTACTCCCCCTCCGGGCGAAGAACAAAAGGCTGGCTAAAGGCCGCTCTGTTCGGTGCCTCTTTTGCGCTGCTGGGTGCGGCGCACGCCCAAACGGTGACCATACCGGCAGCAAACACCAACACCGCCAGCAACAGGCAACCCTTGGGCAACTTCTGGGGCTATGAACGCACCCATTTCCTGATCAGGGCAGCTGAGATCGGGGTTACGGGCAACATCACGTCCATCGGCTTTTACGTGAACAGCTTGAGCAGCCCGGCAGCGACCACGCCGGTGGTGATCAAGATGAAGACCAGCACCAACACCACGGTTACGTCTTCCGCCTATGCTACGGCCAGCACAGGCGCCACCACGGTGTATACGGGGAACATCACTTCCGGCATGTTGAGCGCAAACAGCTGGGTTACCATCACGCTGTCTACGCCATTCGCCTATGCCGGCAACAGCCTGGAGGTGTTTGTGGAAGCCAATGGCGGTGGGTCGGGAATCGAAGGTGGCAGTGCAAAGTTGTTCCGTTGGGCTGCACCCAGCCCGGCGGCAACTTGTTGCCAATACTGGAATGCGGACAACAGTCCACCCACGAGTAACGGCACCACCAACGCCTACCGGCCCAATGTGCAGTTGGCCATCAGTGCAGCGGCCCCCTGCAGCGGCACGCCAAATGCGGGCAGCGTGACCAGCCCGGTAAGCATCTGCGGCGGTTCGGCAGCCACGCTCTCCGCCACGGGCGTGAGCACGGGCGGCACCATCACCTACCAGTGGCAGGAATCGCCGGATGGCGCGAGCGGCTGGGCCAACGTTGTCGGCGGCAGCGGTGCCACCACCACCACCTACACCACCACGGCCGTCAATGCCACGCGCTACTTCCGCATGGTGACCACCTGCGGCAACAGCGGCCAAAGCAACAACACCAACACGGTGACGGTGAACGCGCTCACAGCTACCTACGCCACCTACACCCCGGCCGGCCTGAGCGAGGGTTTCGAGGCGTGGGGCAACCAGTGCAGTACCAATGACGTGCCCGGCGGCAATTGGAAGAACACCCCTTCCACCGGCAACAACAGCTGGCGCCGCAACGACCAACCCAACGATGGCGGTTGGCAATATCCGACCGGGGGAACCTATACCCCGGCATCCTCACAAGGGACGTATTCGGCGCGCTTCCATAGCTATGGTTCAACCAGCGGGCTGCAGGGTTCATTGGACTACTACGTGAACATGGGCGCCGGCACAGGCGCGGACCAGATCTCCTTCGATTTCATCAACCCCACGGGTGGGGACGTGCTGGCTGTACTGGTAAGCACGGATGGCGGCGCCACGTTCACGCAAATTGGATCCAACCTCGCCACCAGCTCCGCGTGGACCAACAAAACCCTCAGCTTGTCCAGCACCAGCGCCACCACCGTCATTCGCCTGCGCGCCACCTCGGATTATGGTGATGATGACATTGGCGTGGACAACTTCAAGATCACCTCGCCTTGCAGCGGAACGCCTTTGGCCGGCACCGTAACCAGCCCGGTGGGCATTTGCTCAGGTTTCGCGGCAGTGCTCACCGCAACGGGTACCAGCAGCGGCCCCGGCATCAGCTACCAGTGGCAGGAATCGCCGGATGGCACGAGCGGCTGGGCCAACGTTTCCGGCGGCAGCGGTGCCACCACCACTACTTACACCACCACGGCCGTCAACGCCACGCGCTACTTCCGCATGGTGACCACATGCAGTGGCAGCGGCCAAAGCAACAACACCAACGTGGTGACCGTGAATGTGCTGGCGCCTGTTTATGCCACCTACACTGTGGCAGGGGTGAGCGAGGGTTTTGAGAACTGGATCAACCTGTGCAGCAGCAAGGATGTGCCCGGCACCAACTGGAAAAGCACCCCGGCCACCGGCAACAACAGCTGGCGCCGCGACGACCAGGGTATGAGCGATGGCGGATGGACCAGCAATGGCGGAGCCTATTCCCCCCTGTTTTCACAAGGGGCGCACTCGGCGCGCTTCCACTCCTACAATGCAACCAGCGGCCTGCAAGGGGCGCTGGACTATTACGTGAACATGAGCGGCGGCACGGGAGCGGACCAGATCTCCTTCGATTTCATCAACCCCACGGGCACGGACGTGCTGGCCGTACTGGTAAGCACGGATGGCGGCACCACGTTCACGCAAATTGGCTCCAACCTCACAACCAGCTCCGCGTGGACCAACAAAACCTTCAGCTTGTCCAGCACCAGCGCCACCACCGTCATTCGCCTGCGCGCCACCTCGGATTATGGTGATAATGACATTGGCGTGGACAACTTCAAGATACAATCCCCTTGCATGGGCACACCCACCGCGGGCACCATTTCCGGCAACACCCCGGCCATTTGCGTCGGCAACGGT
>JAFDZY010000353.1 GCA_018266685.1 Bacteroidota bacterium | reverse complement strand
GGAGCGTTGTAATGTGACATATCGAACTCTTGGTGGTGCCCCGAGCCGGGGTCGAACCGGCACGCCCCTTTGCAGGAAAGCGGCGGATTTTAAGCCTGAGCATGGCATCCGCACCGGACTAAGGATGGGCTTGGATGAGGCTTGCTGCAGCAGGTTTTCCCCGAGGCCAGTGCCTTCGATCATATCCCGGTGCGCGATGCAAACCGCCCCGGTTCCCCTCCGCCTGGCTCCTAGCCGGCCCCTGGAATCGGGGCCTTTCAGGAGCACCTCATGGCGAAGGTCAAACTCACCAAGTCCGTCGTTGACACATCGCAGGCTCAAACCTGCGACGTGGAACTCCGGGATACGCTCGTTCCGGGCTTCTTGTGCAAGATTACACCAACGGGCCGCAAGGTCTTCATGGTTCAGTACCGCACGAACTCCGGCGTGCGGCGCAAGCCGGCAATCGGCCAGTTCGGCGAACTGACGGTCGAACAGGCGCGATTGCTTGCGCAAGACTGGCTGGCCGAAGTCCGGCGCGGGGGCGATCCCGGACTCGACAAGGCCGAATCCCGCAAGGCGCCGACGGTCAAGGAGCTGTGCGGCCGGTTCATGGACGACCACTCCAAGCCGCACAACAAGCCCAGCACACAGGCCGGCTACCAGTACCAGATCGACAGCTTCGTCATCCCGGCCTTCGGCAGCAAGAAGGTTCACGAGGTCACACGCCACGACATCACCGCGCTGATGAAGCGCATGGAGAAGTCGCCCACCCAGGCTAACCGGGTGCTGTCGCTCGTCCGCAAGATGTTCAACCTGGCCGAGCTGTGGGGCTACCGGCCCGATGGCTCCAACCCGTGCCGCCACGTCCCCAAGTACCCGGAAAAGGGTTCGACCCGGCTCATCACCGACGACCAGATGACCAAGCTGTTCACCTATCTGGAGAAGGCCGAGGCCGAAGGCTTGGAGCATCCCACCCACCTGCTGGCAGTCCGGCTGCAATTCGAGTTCGCCGCACGCATGTCGGAAGTCCTGCTCTTGCAGTGGGATTGGCTCGACCTACCCAACGGCCGGGTGGTCTGGCCGGACAGCAAGACCGGCGATATGTCCAAGCCCTTGAGTGAGGAAGCCCGCCGGCGGCTGACCAATGCTCCTCGCTACGGCGATTCGCCCTATGTCTGCCCGGCGATCCTCGACCACAGCAAGCCCCTCAGCACCCACACCTACTATCAGGCGTGGCGGCGCATCCTTGACCGTGCCGGTGTGCCGAAGGTCGGCACTCACGGTATCCGCCACCGCTCGGCGACCGACATTGCCAATTCGGGCGTTCCCCTAAAGGTCGGCATGGCGCTGACAGCGCACAAGACCGCGGCGATGTTCATGCGCTACGTCCATACCGAGGACGATCCGGTGCGGCAAGCGGCCGAACTAGTGGCGGCCCGGCGCAAGACGATCACGGGTGCGCAACGCCAGGCGGAGGTCGAAGCATGAGAAGGAGGCCCACCCGGGAAATCCGAGACAGTGTCTCGGAAATGTGGACGCGGGCTCGCCCCTTCTCCTTGACTTCCATTCGTCTATAAACGAAAATAACAATGTACCGAATCGAGCACTACCTCTCGGCCGACGTACAGAAGGATCTCTACACCGACTGGCTGCGGCGCTTGCGTGATGCACAAGCCAAGGTGGCGGTCATCCGCCGCGTGGCCCGTATCGAGCAAGGCAACTTCGGCGACCACAAGTTTTGCCGAGATGGCGTGTGGGAGCTGCGCATCGACGCGGGGCCTGGCTATCGGGTTTATTACGGCCTAGCGGGGCAACGGTTGGTGCTGCTGCTGTGTGGTGGCGACAAGCGCACCCAGGATGCGGACATTGACCGGGCGGTGGGCTATTGGCAGGACTGGCAACGGAGAATCGACGAATGAGAGGCAAATCCCATGACGAGGCGATGGCCGAGCTGTACCGCAACGATCCGGCGCTCGCACTTGAAGTCATCAACAACATCCTGGCCGATGGCGACCAAGCCGAACTGATGACCGTGCTGCGCCAGCTTGCGCAGACAGTCGGCGGCGTGCAGGCGGTGGCCGAACAGGCTCACCTTAACCCGACGCAGCTTTACCGCACGTTGTCGCCGAAGGGCAATCCCGCCCTGAACAGCTTGACCGCCATCCTCAAGACGATGGGCCTACGCTTGGCTGTGCAGCCGCTGGCTTCTGCGCCCTCGGCGCACGCGGCTTGATGTTCGATGCCTATGGCAAGCATCGTTCATCCGATTCACTTTGAAGACTACAGCGGCGTTCAATTTGAGCGCCTTGCTTTTGCTTATCACGTTCGTACCGGCTGGCGCGACCTGATCTGGCACGGCCAATCGGGTAGCGACCAGGGACGAGACATCTTCGGAATCGAGGAGTTTGACGATCGACCTTCGCGCAAGACGATTATCCAGTGCGCTAATCGTGACATGCTGACCCTGGCGAAAGCCCGAACCGATATGGAGAAGGCTGTCGAGGCTACTGGCGGTACGCCAGATGCTTTCAAATTCATCTGTCGTGGTGCAGTCTCTGACGCCAGCAGAACACGGATCAGCGATAGCGCTGCTGCACTTGGCGTAGCGCATGTGACGATCTGGTCGAGCGTCGAGTTCGAGGAGAACCTGCGTTTGCGTGGCGAATACCTCTTGCACCGCTTCGTCCAGGGAGTCGAGTTCCCCGAAGCCGAAGCTGAGATCCGAAAATTCGTTGATGACTTCCCTGGCTTATCCGACGCCGAGGCGCTGGGTTTGATGGCTGCCGTATTCGACCGGCCTGCTTTTCGCACACCTTTTCAACAGGAAAGTTCGCTACCCGCCTTCCAGCAAGCTGTTGAGGACACCATTCGAGCACTCAACACCGGAGCGTGGAGAACACGTGAAGGCACCGAAATTCGGCGCATTCCATCGATCCATCACATCAGAGATCAGCGTGTTCGCAAGGTGCTGGCCCAGGTTGTGCGTCAAGTCGATGAACTGCGCCGCATCTTCGTCTCTCGCCTCCGAGAAGGCGAGATCCGGCATTGTGAATGCGGCAAGGCGGACTGCCCCACCTACATGCTCAGTTCTCGTGTAGCGGACGAACTGGATTGCGCCCGTGACCGCATCCTCGCTACCTTTCGCTCGGTGCATGCACCGTTCGATGTTGTCGTCCGCTAAACGCGGAGAGGTCGGCAATGGCGGCGCAAATTGACCTGTTCAGTTCTCAGCATCTTGAAGCTGCCTGCCGTGTGCTTGCAGACACCGAGCGCGGCTTGAGTGGCACACAGATTGGGAGGCTGCTGCAAGAGATGGAAGTGATCGACCCATCGCCGGGCATGACGAAGTGGAAGCGGTTGTTCAACGCGCTCGCCGAGTTGCAGAACAAGCATCAGCGAGGCAACCATCTGATTATGTTCATCAACCGCGCAATGAACCCGGTGAACTACGTGCGCGATCCTGGAACATTTGCTTGGCTGCGGGATGAACTCAATGTCGTGCTGGCGTTCTCTGGCTTCTATGTTCGCGACGATGGCAAGGTGGGATATGCCGACAAGGCGACGACGTTGGATGCAGCCCGCGCACGCGCTGGACGTCTCAAGGCGGCGCTGGAAAGCAGAGTCGTCCATGCGGAGGTCTTGAATTACTGCCGAGCCGAGCTGTTGGACGAGAACTATTTTCATGCGGTCTTCGAGGCGAGCAAGGGTGTCGCCGAGCGAATTCGCATACTGTCGGGGTTGACCGGCGATGGTGCCGACTTGGTGAACAAGGCGTTCGCGGGTCAGCAGCCAATCTTGGTCTTGGGACCACTGAGCACCGAGTCCGAAAAGAGCGAGCAGAGAGGATTTGCGAACTTGCTAATCGGTCTGTTCGGCGCCGTGCGCAATCCCTTGGCCCATGCCCCGAAGACGAATTGGCCTATGTCTGAGCAGGATGCGCTCGACATCTTGACGCTGGTTTCACTGATCCATAGAAAACTGGATGGCGTGCAGAAAGCGGCAGTGTCCTTTTCGTAGGCGTCGCAACGCCGTCCTGATCGATTGTTGTATCGTGATACGACAATCACCTGCCTCCTCTGAATAGACCGTCCCAGCCTGTTGAACGAGATTCAAATGGCTTAAAACAAGGAATCTTCATGTCGCAAGCGGCGTTCAATGTCTTCGATGCGCTGTCCGCTTGGGGCAAGACGCTTTCCAACTGGCAGCGGTGCCTGCTGGTCAAACTCGTTGGCGCCGTCGATTTCCCGGACGAGGCTTTGGATGAGGTCTACCGCGAGTACTTGATGGACCAGCAACTGGCCACCACGGAGATGCCACGCGCCACATGGGACATCGCCTTGCCCCAGATCCAAGGCGGCCCCACAACGGACTCAAGCGTAGTGACCGCCATGACCGCACTGACCGGCGTCAACGCCCTGGCGCCGGGTGAAACACTGACTTTCGGGCGCAAGCTCACTGTGATCTATGGTCCCAACGGTGCGGGCAAGTCCGGCTATGCGCGAGTGCTCAAAGCCGCATGCTTCACCCGTTCCAAGCAAACCGCGATTCTCGGCGATGTGAAGTTGGCCAAGCACAAACAACCCACGCCTAGCGCGACGTTTGCCTTCGACGACGGCTCCAACACGACATTTGTCTACAAGGAGCCTTGCCAGCGACTGCGCGACAACTTCGCGGTGTTCGACTCGACCTGCGTGCGTGTCCATCTGGATGAGCGCAATGCCTTCCAAGTCATGCCTTATCTGTTCGATGTTTTTCCCCGCATGGTGGAGGTCTTCGGAAAGCTCCAGCGCAAGCTGCGCGATGACATCGCTCTACGTTCCCACGCTACGGACAAGTTCGCGATTCCAGGCAGCACGTCCGAAGTCGCTTCGCTGCTGATCACCCTGACGGCACAGACGGACCTCGTTGGCTTGCAGGCATTGGCCGCCTTCGGCGACGAGGAGCGCGCGCGCCTGGAATCGGTTGTCCAGCAACTCGCGACACTCAGGACCACCGATCCCAAGGAGATCATTCGCCAGAATGAGCAGCGCATCATCGATCTGGACGCACTGAAAGCATCGATCTCAGGTTTGCACATGGCTGTATCGCCTGCAGTCGCGGAACAGATCACCAATGCCGTCAAGCAGATTCAGACGCTGACGGAAAAGGCGTCAGCGCTCTCAGCGGCACAGTTGGGCGAGGAGCCGGTGCAGCCCATCGGCACAGCAGCATGGCGTGACCTGCTGGCTGCGGCCATTGCTTACAACGCCGAAGCCTATCCTGACGAGGCGTTTCCACCGAAGGCGGATGCGGCCCGATGCGTGCTTTGCCATCAGGTTCTCGACGAAGACGGCATTGCACGATTGACCCGCTTCTATCAGTTCGCAACCAGTGGTGTCGAAGCGCAGCTTGGCCAGGCCAAGACAACGCTCGCAGGGTATGGCACGAAGTTGTCGAAGATCAGTCTCGCCTTCTTCGACGAGGGCAGTGTCGCGCGCCGGACCTTGACCGAGGTGGATGCCGCAATGGCCGCGGCGGTTTCCAGTCATGTCGAAGGCTATCGGGAAGTCATCGGAGCATTGGCGCGGGCGGTTGCCGGTGCCTTCGACCCTGGCTTGAGCATGTTGGACCATGACCCGGTCTCGGTACGCATCACGGAGTTGGTTGAGCGCCTGAAATCCGACAACGATGCCTTGCGACAGAAGGACCCCAAGGTACTGATGGGGTCGTTGATGGCAGAGGAGCGATTGTTACTCGATCGCCAGGTGCTCTCCGGCCAGTACGATGCCATCGCTGCGGCGGTGGCAGACCTCAAATGGGTGGTGAAGGCCAATTCGTGCATCCGCGGCTTTGCCGTATCCCAACGCGAAGTGACCAGCAAGCAGAAAGCGCTGGCCACAGAACTGGTGGCGCAGGGCTTCATCGCGCGATTCACGGAGAACTGCGCCGCCCTGCAGCTCAAGCTGCCGGTGCAATTCCGCTTCGCGGGCGATGCTGGAACGACTGATCGCAAAATCGAGATTGCCAACGCCAGCGTGGCCGGCATCGACCCGTCTTCGGTGCTGAGCGAGGGCGAACAGACCGCCGCGGCATTGGCCGACTTTCTCACTGAAGTGGAACTCAACGGTTCCTGTTTGGGCGTGGTGTTCGATGACCCCGTGACCTCGATGGACCATGTACGCAAAGAGGCGATCGCACAACGCCTGGTGGACGAAGCCGCCAAGCGGCAGGTGATCGTCTTTACGCACGACATCCTGTTTACGAACTATCTGGCGACGGCTGCGGTGGAAAAGGGTGTCGATTTCGCGGGCCGGACCGTGTGGCGTGGCGAGGCCGAAGAGCCAGGTGTCATCGACAGCCTGGCCTTCCCTCACGAACATTACGAAGGTGCTGCACACGATCGCGCACGAAAGCACCTTGACGTCGCCCGCACGCTGGATGGCGACAAGCAGCGCGACAGCCTGGAGAAGGCGTGTGGCAGCCTGCGTACCGCCTATGAGGACTTCATTCAGCGAAAGCTGTTCGGCAATGTCGTGCGCCGCTGGCGGGAGAACATCACCTTCACCCTCAGTCAGGTGTATTTTGATGAAGGCATTGCTGCACAGGTTCACACGCGCATGGTGATGTTATCCCGATACATCGATGCTCACTCCCACTCGCCAGACTTCCACGAAGTGCCGTTGACGATTGATTTCGTGGTTGACGAATTGGCACAGATGGACCGCATCAAGGCTGAGTACAACACAGCGCGCAAGGCATGGGAGAAAGCCAAGCCCCAGGCGGCGACCTTTAGCTGATCCGGACTTCAATGGCAAAGCCCACGATTGTTCTCGACAAGAACTACCTGCAAGGATCGACGGCGGCGCACATGCTGCAACTCGCGCAGTCGCACCAGTTGCTGATGGCCGACGTACTTTTCTACGAGTTGATCTCGTCGTCCGAACCGGGACGCTCGCGCTGCTTCGCCAAGTTTCCCAAGATCGAGAACCCGGTGATCTTGGTCAATCACGTAGGGGCGCTGCTGAAACAGGAGATAGAGTCGCACGAAGCCTGCGGCAAGCCCTCTACGCGGTACGAGGATATCCGCTTCCAATTCAACGAGGCGCTGACCGGCGCGAACTACGCGCTGCCGCCTTCGGCGGCTGAGGCGCTTCAGGAGCAGACGGCGGAACTTCGTGAAGATGTCGAACGATTTCTTGACCGGGTGCGCTTGATTCCGACCCTAATCCCAAATCTTCTGGAAGGCACCAGCGCGGAGCGACAGTCACTGCGGGAGGCCGCCGAGGAGGTCATCGCGACCAATACCGATGCAATGTTGAAGTTCTACGGGAGCCTGGAAGTCCCTTCGGGCGAACTTCCACTACCGCCTGCCACGATCATGACCCGGGATTGGGCACTATTTCGTTGGCAGCAGGTCCAGTTGCTTTTCGCGCTGGACGCATATTGTCGTTATGGTGGACGTGTTCCCGACACACTGAGCGGAAAAGCCTACGAGAAAATCGAGCACGATGTTCTCGACGCGCACTACCTCCTGTTGGGAACACTGGAAGGATCGTTCGCCACGCGAGAAAAGAAACTGCAGCGGTGGTTTGGTCTGCTTTGTCCCGACGGCCAGCTCTATTCCTAGCCAGTGGCCTTGCGCAGGCATCTTTTCAGATCGTCGGGTAGACCACCTTCTCGTTGTGATCGCTGAAATCGTCGCTCCACGTCAGCTTGATGGAGTGCTTGCTTTTGCTACCCAGTGATATGGACGCAATCAATTCCACCGACTGGAGCGTGTCCAGTGTCTCTAGCGGAAATTTCGAGTCGATGTCCGATTGAACCAGGCAGTCGTTGCCATCGGGAAACGACAGCGACACGTTGCGCGCGGCCGATTTCCCCTTGTTCCAGATTTTCAGCCGTCGGTTGTTGCTGCCGATCTTGATGAACGTCGCGCCGAGGTCCGCTTTCTTAATGTTGAGGATTTCAGTGGCTTCTTTTTCCAGAAGTAGCTTGTTCAGTCGATCCTGGCTCTCAATCAACTTGTTCTGTTTCTGATTGAATCTGAACGTCGTCCAAGTGGCGTACGCGGACAGCAAAAGAGCGCCTATGGCGATGGCATCACCAACACTGATTGGGAAGGGCATCATCGGATCTTGATGTTCTTGCTGCCGCGGAATGCCCTCTTCAGCGATTCGTGCAGTTCCTTCTGAAGATCTTTGACGACGGCTTTCCCGATCTCCTTGGCATGCGCTTGCACGTTCTCATCGTTGGCTCGGATGAGATCATCCTTGGAAATCTGCAACCCACAGTTGCCGCAGGTGAACAGTTCGCTCGTCTGCCCATCAGCGCCGTCGTGTGAAAACTCAGTGCCACCGCACGTTGGGCAATTCAGACAGACCGACCGGTTGTACTTGTCCGCTTTGAACGTCATGCCGTATCTCCGATCGTGTCAACGCTGTGAGCCGTGAATGATCGCAGCGAAGAAAAGAATAGCATCGCTGCACGGGGATCTTTCGTCGACGCGATGCCTATTTATTCTATCTGACAGTCTTCATTGCGTCCCGGCGTGCCGCCGCCGGGTTCGAGGGCTGCGCCCCGCGCTTCGTGCCGAATCGCGGCCATTCGGCTTTGCCCCCTGACGCCTCCGGCCCTTTCGAGCCTGCGCGTTCCGCTTGCCCTAAAAGCCGAGTGTGTGCAGCGGGCGGGTGTGGGCAGTCTTGCTGTTCCCTTCACCGTATCACGGCGTTCTCGCCGTCAAGGGCGGCGCGCGCCATGCGCGCTTGCGTCCTGTCGGCCGTCTGCGACCCCTGACTGCTTGCGCTGCGCCGTGCCCCGGAAGGGTCGGGCAATTCCGCCCGGCATCCTTGCAGGAGTTCACCATGAACAACGCACTCATCACTGACGAGCAGCGCATCGTACTGCTGGCCAACGGCCGCGAATCCTTGGAGAACCCGGACTTTGATCCGGCCCCCGTGGTCAAGCTGTTCACGCCGGACGCCGGCGCGACCTGGCTGCTGACCGAGATTGATCCTGACGACCACGACCACGCTTTTGGTCTTTGCGACCTGGGCCTGGGGGCGCCGGAAATCGGCTGGGTCAGCCTGGGCGAGTTGGCGATCGTGCGCGGCGGGCTGGGCTTGCCGATCGAGCGCGACCTGTCTTTCCGCGCTGAGAAGCGGTTGAGCGCCTACGCGCGCGAGGCGCGGCTGAGCGGGCGGATAGCTGTCTGACTCGGCCTTGGGCGGATGGCCCAGCAGCGCATCCCGTATCGGGATGCGCTTACTGCATCGTCAGCGAGGCCAGTCGTCGCTACGAACGCCTTCAAAGAAGCCAGGGCCGACTTCGATACGCAGTGAAGAGTGACGGCGCAAGATCTTCTGCGCTATCTCGGGCGATGCGTAGTCCGTGAAGTCGAGGAGGTAGCCGTAGACCATTTCACCGCTACTGCCGTCCAACTCCATTGCTTCTACATCGGCGAGATTGCCAACCTCATGCAGTTCGAGGCCCAGCAGTTCGGCATAGGATTGCGATACGCTGCGCGGCGGTGGCTCGCCGTCGTGGTCGTCATCCCCCCAGTTCGTATCGAGTTCCGCTTTGGTGACTTGGCAGTCCACTGACCCAAAGCACTGGCTGCCCAATCGCTCCACGCTCAAAGTGCCCTCCACATTCACGATGTGGCCCGCGTAGGGACGCTCAGTGTCGATGCCCAAGCCAACATGGCCATCCAGGTCGATTTCCAGCGAGCTGCCAACGGGGACGTTTTCAGACTCAACCTCGAAATCGAAATAGACCTCATCAATGCCATCGTAATTGGCGTTGGCCATCTCGCTGTTCACGTCATCGTCTTCGATGACCACCTGATCCACATGCTCACGCAGATAGTTATCGAAGCCTGCGTGAGAGGCGTGAATGTGTGTGTGGGGTGCTCGTTCCTTGAAGGCTGCGTCGATCAGCTCATGCAGTTGGCTTGGCGCGGGGGCTGCGCCAAGTTCGCTGGCGCGCCTATCGAGCGAGTCGTAGTCGAGTACAACGTGGTAGACATTGCTCAAGTCTTTGGGTTCGAGTGCGGCTACCTGGGCGGCCTGGTAGGCGGCAAGGCTCTTGTAGCCGAGTGCAGCAACAATGATTTGCTGCGCATGGCCAAGCTGCACAGGGGCGGCCACAGAAACGCTGTTCTTGCGAACAGAATGGGCAAGGTCGGAAATGCCGATGGGCATACGATTCTCCTGATTTCAGCGCAGGCCAATCGAGCGATTACTTGGCCTACGCCCAGGCGATATCGCATGGTGGTGGCAAGAAATACGGGGGGAAAGCAGAACGCAGTCTTGATTGAGCCGCTCGAAGCTCAGGCGGACAGGGCCTTGCCCACATTGTCCGCGAAAAATCCGCCGAAGACAAATCCCGCGATGCCCAAACTGCATGGGCGTCCCCGGCCACCTGGGAGATGGCCGGTCGCGCTGTCGTGCTGCGCATCGAGCCGCCTGCGGCGTCTCGCCCCTGACGGGCTTCCATCGTTCCCTCGCTCCGCTCGGCTGACGCCTCCGGC
>JAFDZY010000352.1 GCA_018266685.1 Bacteroidota bacterium | reverse complement strand
GGATGAACAATGCGCTCCAGTGCATCAAGCACTTGCATGGCGGGAATGGAGTCGACGCCACGTTTTTCCAGCAGCGCCGGCCGGTATTTGCGCGCATCCGCATACGCCACATCGGGCGCGAAGAACTTGACCGTGGAGGCATGCGCCCGGATCAGTTCACGGACACGCTGGCCAAGCACCGCGCGGATCAGGATGTTCGCATCCAGAACAATGGCCGCGTCGTTCATTTGGCCCCGGTACCGGCACCGGAAGTGCTCTTCTTTCGCGCCTTCTTGAAGTCGGTCACGATGTCCTCTACGTCCACGCCTTGCGCAGACAGCAGCTTGTCGAGTGACTGGCTGGCTTTCTGGAGCGCCACCAAATCCGCCTCGGCCTGGCCGTGTACAGGAATGAAGTAACCGACCGTCTGACCGTGGCGAGTCACCGCGACCGGGCTGTTCGCAGCGATGTACTCGGCCAGATCCGCACGAAATTCACGAATTCCGACCTTTGTGGCTTCCATGGAGTAACTCCTGACTTGTGGATCAATGTGTACACATTTTAAGCAATACGACCTTCGCTGGCTATTACGCCGATAACGCACAGCGCAATCACACCTGACCCTGACACGCCAATAGTGCGCTGCGTGATTCCGCTATTTGAAGTGGGTGATTGACTCCAAGCCCACCACCGCCAACATCACCAGTGCCGCAATAGCCCTGGCCGCCAAGCGCAACGCCCGCTCCGCATCCCCCGCCAGCACCACCCGCCCCGCGGCATTCAGCACATACACCCCCGGCTTGGACAGCCGCACCCCCAGCGCCAGGGCCATCGCGCCCATGGGCCAGCCGCCATTGGGCGACGGCGTCACGCGCGCCTGCGTCCGCACATCGCGCCAGCGCACCGCGCCCAGCGCCGCCGCCCACAGCAGCAACGCCGTCAGCCGCGCCGGCAGCCACGACAGCACATCGTCGGCCCGCGCAGCCCATTTGCCAGCCCACTGCCAGTAGCGCCCGCCACGCATGCCGGGGTAGCCCCACATGGCATCGGCCGTATTGGCAAAGCGGTACAGCGCCGCCCCCGGCAGGCCCAGCAGCACAAACCAGAACAGCGGCGCGACCACCGAGTCGCAGAGGTTCTCGGCCAGGGTCTCGATGGCGCTCTCGCGCACCGCCGCCGCGTCCAGCCGCTGCACGTCGCGGCTGACCAGCCAGGCCAGGCGCGCGCGCCCGGCCGCCAGCGACTCGCCCAGGGCCGACTCCACCGCCAGCACCTCGGCGCGCAACATGCGCCAGGCGAGCAGGGGCTTGAGCAGCAGCCCCAGCACCAGCGCCACGCCCCAGGCCGGCAGATAGGCCCAGGCCAGCCACTGCAGGGCTGCAGCCAAAAACAAAACGATAGCTGCCAGCGCGCACCAAATAAGCGCTGCAATCCAAAAAGACCATAAATCGCGCCCCGTAGCCCGGGCCGGCGCCAGACGCGCGCCGCAGGCGCCCAGCGCGCGCCCCATCCACACCACGGGGTGCAAGGGCGCGGGGGGCTCGCCCCAGAGGCGATCAATGACCAGGGCCAGCACAAGAGCCAGCGCCGGCACGGCAGCGTCCAAAGTCCAGAGCAACATGTAACAAGCCTACCGCGAATGGACTGCATCGATGCCCATGCGCGACACCGAAATGCCGCCTGTCGCGATTTGGACTCCGCTTGTCCGGCTGGTTACAGCACAGGATTCCGTTACAAGTAGCATCAAAACATGCAACGTTCGCACACTCGTTACCTCCCGCGCACATGGCACGCCGGCGCCACGCCCATGCGCGGCTTCACGGCCATCGAGCTGATGGTGGTAGTGGCCATCATGGCCGTCCTCGCGGCGCTGGCGGCGCCGAGTTTCACGCCACTCATGGAAGGCTGGCGCGTACGCCAGGCCACCGAGGCACTGCAGTCCACCATTTACTACGCACGATCCGAAGCCATCAAACGCGGCGGCAACGTGACGATCGATCCCGACAGCAGCGGCTGGGCTAACGGCTGGGATGTACGACACCAAGCTGGCACACCCTCTCTGCAACGCTACCCGTCGTCCAACAACACTAGCATCAAGTTAGTAAACAGTGACACAAGTGCCGCCGTCACAAGCATCTTCATCGACCGGTGGGGCATGCTGTCCGACAGCCCCACAAACCAACCCATCCGTTTGGAATATCTCGTCACACCCACAGGGAAAGACGAACACGCTGCTGCCGCAGCCAAGCTGTGCATCGCCCGAGGTGGGCGCGTTGGTCAAATTAAGGGCAACGCCACCTGCTCAATCTAACGAACAAAAGGAGAGTTGATGCGCGCCACCCACATGATGAAACACTCCACATCGCGCCACCAGCGCGGTATCACCCTGATTGAATCCCTGGTTGCCATCGTTGTCGCAGCACTCGGCATCCTCGGAATTTTGGGCGTGCAGATGCGCACGCTGACGGACACCTCCACCTCGCTGCGCCGCGCCCAGGCCATCCGCCTGATCGAAGACCTGTCCGAGCGCCTCAAGGTCAACCCCAACGCAGTGGCTGCAATGGCCAACTACGTATCGGACTTCAATAACGCCCCCACCCTCGTTGGAGGCGGCTGCGCCAGCGGCTGCAACGGCAGCGACCAGGCCAAGCACGACCTGTACCTCTGGAAGGAAAGCGTGAAAGCCCTGCCCCTGGGCAAGGCCAACATCTTCATTCCCGATCCAGAGGTTGCCCTCCCGCCCGAGCAAAGGCGCCAGCTGGGCGTGATGATTGCCTGGCGCGAGAACGAGCGCGTCGCTAAAGATGTGAACAACCCCGACGCCAACGCGTACCGCGACCCCATCAACGCCAGCCTTGGAGGAGGCAGTGTCGCCTGCCCCGACGGTTTCACCTGCCACCTGCAATACATCCCGGTTTCCTCGCGTTGCGCACCCTACGCGCCCGGCTCCGGGAGCACCACTTACGTCTGCCCCGGGGCCTGAAATGCTGAAAAAAACAATAGCTTCTGGCGCTTTATCCACAAGTGCCCCAGGCAATTACAGCTTGAACAAGGCACCACACGCCCAGCGCGGCGTGACGCTGATCGAGCTGATGGTCGGCATCGCCCTCGGCCTGCTGGTCGTGGCCGTGGCCATGGGGGCACTGATGGTCTCGCGCGGTGTCACTGGCACCGTTAGCGACGCCAGCGGTATCCAGCAGCAGGGCGCCTATGCCATGCGCCTGTTTGGCCAGCAATTACGCCAGGCAGGCTCCCTGCGCCTGAACCGCAACCCAGGAACGGTCGTGGCCGCCGAACTCTATCTAGCCCCTGTGGCATTCGAGACCAAGGCCACCTCGGCAACGCCGCTCTACAGTTTCGATGCCACCAAGTCAGAACAGATCATCAGCGGCACGGCCGCCCCGGTGACCCTGGTGGTGGGCTATCGGCGCTACACCGAACCCACGTTTATCAGCGCGACCGACGTGTCGCCATCACGCAACTGCCTGGGCGGGCCAGCGGACTCCAGCAACCATGAACGGCTGGAGAGCACTTTCTGGGTCAGCAGCAAGAACGAACTGCGCTGCGCCGGCAACCCGAATCCAGCACTGGCCTCGCCACCCACTGACACCGATGGTCAGCCGGTCTTGCAGAACGTGGCCAACTTCCAGGTGCGCTATCTGGTGCAGAACAACACAGCGGGCAATCCCACGCTCAGCCAGGTCGATGCCAGCGGAGTCACCAACTGGGCCCAGGTACAGGCGGTGGAGGTGTGCCTGGTGCTGTACGGCGCCGAAGCCATGGATCTGCCGGCCGGCAGCAATTACACCGACTGCGACGGCACGGCTGTGGATATGAGCACCCTCACCGGCGTGCGCGCACGCCGCATGCATGTCCCCTTTCGCAACGTCTTCCAGCTGCGCAGCCAGGGGCTGATCGGAACAGTGCTGTAACCCCCGCTTGCCAGAAAAACCTTCATGCAACCCCTACCACACCACATCCCGGGCCAGGGCCAGCGCCAGCGCGGCGTGGCACTGTTTGTCGTCATCGTTTTCGTGATGCTGTCCATGCTGCTGGCGCTGTGGGCTTCGCGCACCTCGCTGTTCAATGAGTTGGTAGTGGGCAACGATGCCGACTACCAGCGCGCCTTCGAAGCCGCCCAGGCACTGCTGCAGGATGCAGAACTCGACATCCGCCGCGAGCTTCCAGATGGCACCGCGTGCAACATCGCCGGATGCCGGGATTTGGGCAGCGCACAGAAAATTCCGCTGTCCGCCCAGGATGTCACCCCCCTGCTGGCCGACCTGGACGCACAGCCCACCAAGTGCCAGGACGGTCTGTGCGTCAAGCGCACCGGCCGACAGGACTTCTGGAACTACACCAGCGCCACCAGTCCCGCCCCCACCAATCTACAAGCCGATGAATTCAAGCTGGAAGACATGACCAAGGCCAACGTCGGCGCCCGCTACGGCGAGTACACCGGCGCCACCTGGGGCAGCGCCAGCAGCCCCGCCAACCCCATCCTGGCAGACCGCAGCGCCGACAACCGTGGCGGCTGGTACTGGATCGAAGTCATGAACTACGACGAAAGCAGCAAGAACTCTGGCCTGATCGTTGGCGGCGCCACCACCGACAACCTGCTACGTCTGAACCTGACGCCCAACGTCGTGTACCGCATCACCGCCCTGGCGTATGGCCGCAAGCCCGGCACCATGGCCGTGCTGCAGCAAACCTACGCCCGGCAAATACGCAAAGACTGAACCGCTACCGCTTATGTAGCAAGTCGTGATTGATCGAAGCACGCCACCGTCACATTTTTGCCATTAACCCATTGAACCAAGGAGCCAGCCATGGCCCGCACCGCTGCCCCTCGTTTTCGCAAAACCATGCTCGCCCTGGCGGCCGGCGCCGTTGTTGCACCCTGCAGTGCCTGGGCACTCAACCTGGCCGAGGCGCCGCCTGGAACGGTCGAACCCTATGTGCGCCCGAATGTCATCATCTCCGTGGATGACTCGGGGAGCATGGACTGGCAGGTCACCAACTCAAACACCGGCAGCGCAACCATCACCACCCCCAATGCTGACGGAAGCTGGCCCACCAACGCGAAGCGCATCAACATATTGAAATACGCGCTCACGTCGATTTTTGACCCGACGCACCCAGAATACGACCCGACCCTGCTGCCAGACAAAAAGATTCGCCTGGCCTGGCAATCCATGTGGAACAACGGCAACTCCCCGGATGCGAAGAACGTTGACAGCGCGACCATGCAGCAAAACTCCATGCGCATTCTGGAGAACAGCCATCGCACCAATTTTCTGAGCTTCGTCAAAAGCATCAAGGCATCCAACGGAACCCCGTCGCACCTGATGTTCAGCCAGGCTGATGCATATATGCGCCGGCCGCTCGGCGTCAACAGCGCCTGGGCAAGTGACCCAGGCACTACAGACACGCCGTACCTTGCGTGCAGGCGCAGCTATCACATCATGATGACCGACGGGCGTTGGAACGGTACGGCGCTGTCAGTCCCGGACACGAACAAGCGTGACAACGCCACCAACCTGCCGCTGCCAGACGGCATGGTGTACGGCGGCGCAAGCGCGGCGGACATCGCCAAGACCGCGCTTTACCGCGACAACCATAATGGAACCACCCTGGCCGATTGGGCGTTCTACAGCTGGGCAGTCCCCATGCAGACCGGCGGCATGACCGGCACCATGCAAACCCCAGCCGATTACAACAAAGCCCCCGCTACCGAAAACTTCGGCAAGGACAGCGCCAACAAGGATGCCATCCTTGAACGCTACTGGAACCCGCGCTACAACCCCGCCAGGTGGCCGCACATGGTCACCTACACCATCGGCTTCAGTAACGATGCCACCACCTGGCCGGGTGCATCCAATATCTTTGCCCCGGCCGCCAGCGACCGCTTGCCCTTCAAGTTCACGGGCAGCTTCCAGGATCTGGTGACTGGCACGAAAACCTGGCCCGTGATGGACAACGAGAACAAGCGCTCGCTGGATTTGTGGCACGCCGCGATCAACGGCAGGGGCCGCTTCTACGCGGTGACCAAGGGCGAGGATCTGGAACAAGCCTTCCGTGACATTTTCGGCCAGATCAATACCGCCACCGACCCCAACCTCAGCGCCAGCGCCACCAGCGGCTCCAACGTCTCGCGCAGCGAAGTCGGCAAGTACACCGCGGGCTACGAACCCGACAAGTTCTGGAAGGGCGCCATCACCGCCGACAAAGTCAAGAAAGACGGCACCATCTACCCGGACCCCAATTGGAACGGGAAATCAACCGCTGACCTCCTTGATGCCACATCTTCCAGCACCCGCCTGGTGCTGAGCTGGAGCGACAAGTGGACGGGAACCGCCTTTCAGGGCGGGGTTCCCTTTCAATGGGCGGCAGATGAAAGCAAGCTCAGCACCAGCCAAAAGCTGTGGCTACAGAAAAACAGCAGCAACGTCGATGAGGGCGCCACCAAAGGCCAGCAGCGGCTGGACTACATCCGGGGTGACAGATCCCTGGAGGGTGTGGACCCCGGGGGCTATAGCGGATCCAAGCCCTTCCGCCAGCGCATGAGCATCCAGGGCGACATCATCAACTCCGACGTGTGGTACACCGGGGCACCTGCGGCCAACCATATGCTCAAAGGCTACACAGCCTTCATTAAGTACCACAAGTCGCGTGCAGGTATGCTGTATGTCGGTGGCAACGACGGCATGCTGCACGGATTTGCAGCGTACGACGGACAAGAAAAGCTCGCCTATGTGCCGCGCGGGGTGATTCCCACACTCACGTTGCTGACAGATCCGCAGTACAACAACAAGCACAAGTATTTCGTCGATGGTTCACCCATGACGGGCGACGTAGACCTCAACGGCGGCATGCAGGATCCCAACGATCCCAATTACGGCATCTACACCGCCAACTGGCGCACGCTGCTGGTAGGCACTCTGGGCCTGGGCGGCAAGGGTTACTTTGTGCTGGATGTCACCAACCCAAGCGCCAACAATCTGGGCAACGGAACCCCGGGGATGTCAGAGACCAATGCCGCGCAACTGGTCAAGCTCGATCGCACGCGCGGAGCCGGCGAATCTGCGCCCAATTGCGCCGTCCTCACGGGCGCGGAACAAACCGCCTGCCTTCAAATAGTGGACGAAGACAAGGACATCGGCCACATAACGGCCCGCCCCGTGCGGGACGACAACGACAGCATGCGCACCACGCAAATCACGCGCATGAACAACAACCGCTGGGCCGTGGTGCTGGGCAATGGCTACAACAGCGCCAACCAGCGCCCGGTGCTGTTGGTGCAGTACCTCGACGGCGCCAAGGAATTGCTGCGCCTGCCCGTCACCACCGACAGTGCCGGTACCGGCAAGGCCGCGGACAACGGCCTGGCCTCGCCGCGTGTGGTGGACCTCAACGGCGATGGCCTTACCGATCTGGTCTATGCCGGCGACAACCAGGGAAATTTGTGGAAATTCGACCTGACCAGCCACAACCCCGCCAACTGGGCTGTGGCTTTTGGGGGCAACCCGCTATTCACCGCCCTGGGGCCCGCCGCGCTCAATGGCCCGCGCACCAAGGTTCAACCCATTGTCGCGGCGCCCACCGCAAGAGCCAATGACCGCAAGATGGAAGTATCGCCCAAGCAAATCCTGAACGTGGGCGGCATGATGGTGAGCTTTGGCACCGGCCGCAACATCACCACGGACGACCCCACCAACGCAGATGTGCAAACCCTGTACTCGGTGCTGGACAACACCCGTTACCGTCAGATCACCACACCCCTGGGCAAGCGCCTTGAGGTGCATCTAGGCGCCGGCACCTGCCCTGGCACCAGTTGCATTCCTGCACCCACAGCACTGGGCGCCGGCGCTGCAACAGCCAAACTGGCCAAGCGTGAGTTCATCGATATTGACATGGGCGACTATGGCGCCATCAAGGAAGTCGATGCTCTGTCCGAAAAGACCTGGGCCAACTGGAACGGTTGGTATCTGGACTTGCCAGCGGTTGGCGAGCGCCTGCTC
Source organism: Bacteroidota bacterium (assembly GCA_018266685.1). Taxonomy (GTDB): domain Bacteria; phylum Bacteroidota; class Bacteroidia; order Flavobacteriales_F; family PHOS-HE28; genus PHOS-HE28. The sequence goes on along the minus strand of JAFDZY010000352.1, from coordinate 896 downwards.
AAACCGTTTGAGTTCTACGATTCCAGCAACCTGCTGACGGTGTGGTCGCAAGTGCCCGCCAAGGGATCAAATGCAAATCCCAACGTCGAAAGCTGTGACGTAGCCTCCGTGGACGGCGAACGCCAGTACCGCACCTTTGTCAACATCATGGATGGCAAGGCCCCATCCATCGCCGTCGTGGACAAAGACAAGAACGGCAAGTTCAATATGGGAACCTTGCTGAGCCCCGGTGGTGACGCCATCGCCAATGGTGCAGATTTGATCAGCATCTCCCGCGCCAAGGTAGCCAAGGGGCCACACAGCATCATCAAGAAAGACAAATTCGAGAACGTGGACATTGACGCGAAGAACAACAAGGAGCACCTCGCCGCCATGCCTGAAGAATCCTTGCGCCCCAGCTGGCGTCAGATCCAGTGACGACCAATCCGACCTATGACACAAAAAATCAATACTCGCATCACCATGCGGCAACAAGGCTTCACCCTCATCGAGCTGATGATCGTGGTGGCCATCGTCGGCATCCTGTCGGCCATTGCCTACCCCAGCTATACCGAATACGTGCGTCGCGGCCACCGCGCCGATGCGCGTGCCGGGCTGCTGCAGGCGCAGCAGTGGCTGGAGCGGGCGGCGACCGCCACGGGTACCTACCCGACCACGCTGCCCACCGCGCTCACCTGGAGCGGCGACGCCAGCAAGCGTTACGACATCGCCTTCGCCTCAGGCAACACCAACGCCGCCTACACCCTCACGGCGGCCCCAAAGGGCGCGCAGACGGGCGACAAGTGTGGCACCTACACGTTGAGCAACACCGGCGTGCGTGGTGCTGATGGCAAAAAGTCTGGCGACTCCGGCTACAACCCCGACTGCTGGGGCAAGTAACCCTGCTCTTGCAGGAT
>JAFDZY010000351.1 GCA_018266685.1 Bacteroidota bacterium | reverse complement strand
TGGATGCACAGGCACGGCCTTGAGCGGGTAGGAGGAGCACCGTTGGGCACGGACACAACGGCCGGTCACAAAATGCCCTCCGTTTCCAACCGTGCATGCATCGTTAACCCTGTACCCTTGCAGACCCTGTTCAGCACCGCTCCTTGAACGGGCCCTGCCGCAACGCGGAAAACCACCTGTGCAATGACGATCGAACCGAAGGAATACCGCACCGCCATTGCCACGCTCAAGGTGATGGGGCCGCGATTGATCGAGATCCACTATGACGAGGGTTGCATGTTCCGGGCGGATGCCGTGGCCGAAGTACAGGCCAAGCGCCGCGAACAAATGGGGAACAGGGCCTACGCCACGCTCACCATCATTCCGGATGATGTGGACTACAACTTGGATACCATGGGACGCGATCAAGGCCAGGCCGATCGCACGAAAAGCCAGGTGATCGCCACCGCCGTGGTGGTAAAGGCCAGCATGATCGAAATGCTCACACGGCTCTACTTCTCCTATTTCCCGCAACTGCAGCGCACGTTCGTTACCCACGATGAGCCTGCTGCACGTGCTTGGATCAAGGAACAGTTGGAGCAGGACGCGGCCAATGCAGGCTGACCACCAACTGTAGCGCTGCTATACGCCCGCTTTTTCCTGTCTCAGCAGTTCATCCAGCGCAGCCTCTGTTGGCACCAGCACCTTGCGCGCCTTTGATCCCTCAAAGGCGCCAAGGATGCCAGCGGCTTCCAGCTGGTCCATGATGCGGCTTGCGCGGTTGTAGCTTCCCGCATGTTGTGTCCAAGCAGCTATTTTGGCACATCAGATCGGATAAGCGTATCCTGCCAAAGTTATACTTTTGCATTCAGTCTACAATGAAATAACCCCAAAGAAATGATTTATAACCCTATCTACAGGTTCTTGGCACAATTAGCGGCCTTATTTCTGCCATTTTCCCTCATTTGCCAGGTGTCATTTGATACCTCGATGGTTCTTCCTGTTGGGTCGGCATGTAAGAAACTGGCCGTCGGTGACCTCAACGATGATGGCCGTAAAGATGTATTGATTGCAACCCAAGATGTTGGTGTCCCAGGCCAAGATTACAAGTTGAATCTGTTCCTATCTGGCCAAGATGGACTGGAAACGAATCCGATAATAATAAATTACCCGAATATCTTTCCTGGCCTGTCGGCACTCTCCGTTGGAGACATTGACAATGATGGGTTAAATGACATTGTGATCGGAATCCAAGACCAAATAGGGATATTCCGCCAGAACGATGATCACACATTTGGGAACGCGGAAATGATGTATAGCGGAAACAGTGTTGATGGGATTTCCATTGGGGACGTAGACAATGACGGATTGAACGACTTGGCCGTTAGCCATTGGAATGAGCCCAGCATCAAAATCTTTCATCAAACTGCCAATGGCTTCATCACGTCGAGCTATCCCAAGCCAGAAGGTGGACGTGACCAGATCCATATCGGCGACATGAACGGTGACGGGCTCAATGATGTAGTGGTGATGATCGGTCAATTACAGGAAAGTGGCTTGCACGTTTTCTTACAAAATCAAACAGGGACGCTACAACCTTATGTTACCTACCAATCACCTACGCCAGGCATAGAAGGTTGGATGAATGGTTTTGCGATCGGTGACCTGAACGGCGACGGTCTGAATGATCTCGTTGCAACCCAGGGCGGTAATGAACCGGACGCACGGATTTCCATATGGTATCAAGACACGATCTCGAACAACTTTCAGGTCGGATTGCTGTTGCAAGCTTACCAAGCTCCTGTTTCAGTGGAAATCGCAGATTTGGATTGTGATGGCCGGAACGAGATCATCGTCGGTCACCAAGGGTTTGGTGCCATTTCGGTGTTTGAACAAGGGAATGGGCTTTTCAATGGTTACAATGTGTTCCATTTTTCAGCCGATGGTCCTTCAGACAATTCAGGGCTTGGTGTGGCTGATATTAACGGGGATGATCGCAAGGATGTGCTTACCGCGAATTGGCAGTTCGGACTCGCGTGTTCCGTGAACTCAACCGCGCCGGACATATTTGACAGCCTTTTGACATCGGTGGTGGTTGAAGTGATCGGCTCAGGCACTGTTCAAGATTCTTGGTCTTACAACTTATATGAAATCGACACAATTGGTGACGCCGTCATTGGGTCGCTAATGAGCTATTCCTTTGTCCGAACCACGCAGGTGGATACCATTAGAACGGATACCATGTTGATGCGGTATGGTACCATCTGCGGACATGATTTTGCGGATACGATACATCAGATCACGATCACGGTCCTGGACTCCGTTCTCGGGGTGGATAGCTTGCCGCCAACCGTACTTCATATCGATACACTGAATGTTGGCATTCGGGAGATGGACAGGGTCGCATTCAGCATCACGCCAAATCCTGCTTCAGGCTCAATTGAGATTCAGGCTCCGGAACAGAAGCTGCCTGCGCGGTTCTTGATCATTGATTCCAAAGGAGTGGTGGTGCGGGAGAGCGAAGCCACTTCTTGGCCACATCGAATCGAGCTGGAAAGCCTTCCATCGGGAAGGTTTTCCGTGGTGGAAATGAGATCTCGGGATATGCGGTCGGCAGCTTCACGGCAGCTGATCATCAGCCGGTGAATCGTTGGAGCGTGCGCTTCGGAACAATAGGCTTGGCTTTGAAAAAGGCCAGTGTTTATCCGCCGTGTTGCACCTGGCCCAGCAGTTCATCCAGCGCAGCCTCTGTTGGCACCAGCACCTTGCGCGCCTTTGATCCCTCGAAGGCACCGAGGATGCCAGCGGCTTCCAGCTGGTCCACGATGCGGCCTGCGCGGTTGTAGCCGAGCTTCAGCTTGCGCTGGATGAGCGAGGTGCTTCCCTGCTGGGTTTGCACCACCACGCGGGCAGCTTCCTCGAACATGCTGTCGCGTTCGCCCAGGTCCAGGTCTGCACCACCTTCGCCTTCCTCGGTGGGCACTTCGGGCAGGATCAAGGCATCGGGATAGCCGCGCTGGTTGCCAATGAACTCGGTGATGGCCTCCACTTCGGGCGTGTCCACAAAGGCGCATTGGATGCGGATCAGGTCGTTGCCGGTGCTCAGCAGCATGTCGCCGCGGCCGATCAGCTGGTCTGCGCCGCCGGCATCCAGGATGGTGCGGCTGTCCACCTTGCTGGTAACGCGGAAGGCGATGCGCGCCGGGAAGTTGGCCTTGATGGTGCCGGTGATGATGTTGACGCTGGGGCGCTGCGTGGCGATGATCAGGTGGATGCCAATGGCGCGTGCCAACTGGGCCAGGCGGGCAATGGGCGTTTCCACCTCGCGGCCCGCGGTCATGATCAGGTCCGCGAATTCGTCCACCACCAGCACGATGTAGGGGAGGAAGCGGTGCCCGTTTTCCGGGTTCAACCTGCGCCCAACGAACTTGGCGTTGTATTCCTTGAGGTTGCGCACCCCGGCATCCTTGAGCAGTTCGTACCGCTCGTCCATCTCAATGCAAAGGCTGTTCAGCGTGGCCACCACCTTCTTGGTGTCGGTGATGATGGGCTCGCCTTCGCCGGGCAGTTTGGCCAGGAAGTGCCGCTCGATCTTGTTGAAGAGCGTAAGCTCCACCTTCTTCGGGTCCACCAGCACGAACTTGATCTGGCTGGGGTGCTTCTTGTAGAGCAGGCTCACCAGGATGGCGTTCAGGCCAACGGATTTCCCTTGCCCCGTGGCACCGGCCATCAGCAGGTGGGGCATCTTGGCCAGGTCGGTCACGAAGGTTTCGTTGCTGATGGTCTTGCCCAGCACAATGGGCAGGTCGGCGCCGCTGTTCTGGAATTTCTCGCTGGCCACCACGGCGCGCATGCTCACTACTTGAGGCTTGCTGTTGGGCACCTCAATGCCGATGGTGCCCTTGCCGGGGATGGGTGCAATGATGCGGATGCCTAATGCGGCCAGGCTCAGGGCGATGTCGTCCTCCAGGTTCTTGATCTTGCTGATGCGCACCCCGGCCTGCGGCACAATCTCATACAACGTGACGGTGGGCCCGATGGTGGCCTTGATCTTGTCGATCCCGATGTTGTAATTGTTCAGCGTGGAGACGATCTTGTTCTTGTTCTCCTCCAGCTCTTCCTTGGTCACGGTGATCTCACCCGTGCTGTGCTCTTCCAGCAGGTCCAGGGTGGGGGGCACGTAACTGCTCAGGTCCAGCGTGGGGTCATACTCCCCGAACTCCTTGATCTTGGCATCGATCTGCGCTTCGGTGAGGGCTTCTTCCTTCACGGCGGCTTCCACGCTGAAGCCGTTTGCTTCTTCGGTGATGCCGCTCAGGTCTGGCGCGGTAGCGGTTGCATCCAGTGCGATGGGGGCGGGTACTTCCTCCTCCGTCTCCTGCTCCACCTCCAGTTCCCCTTCCTCTGCAAGTTCCTCCTCCGTTTCGGGCTGCGGTTCTTCCTCCTGGAATGGTTCTTCCGCGGAAGGTTGTTCTTCGATTTCCGGGCGCAGGCGGTTGATCCGTGCCGTCGGTTCTTCGGGCATGGCCTCTTCAGCAACGGCTTGCTCCTTGGGCTTGCGTTGGAACAGGGCGGCTATCCAGGAGAGCGACGGATTGAAGGTGTACACAAAGAAGGCCGTGGCGGCGAATAGGATCAGCGCACCGGCGCCGAACGTGCCCAGCCAGGCGCCCAAGTGGTTGTTGATGGCGTAGCCAATGCCGCCGCCCAGCACCTGCCATCCGCCCTTGGGGAAAAAGAAGCCCAGCAGGGTTGGGAGCCAGAAGAGCCCCATCAGGCTCCAGCGCAGGGTTTTCCCGAAGGGCAGCAACCAGGTCTTCAGGCTGATGCGCACACCGCCGATGAACGCCCACAGCACGAAAAGGAAGGCCGCCACGCCGAACCAGCGGAAAATGAACTGGTGGCTGATCAAGGCGCCCAACTTGCCCAGCCAGTTCTCCACGCGCACATCCGGGCTGAAGATCTCGCCCCACGGGCGGCTCATCAGGTCCTGGTCCATGCGCCAGGTGAACAAGTAGCTGGTGAAGGCCACCAGCAAATAGAAGGAGAAGAGGATCAGGAACAGTCCGAACACCTTGTGCACGCGCTCATCGCGCATGAACGCAGCCACCCGCGCCCACCGGCTTTCCCCAGTTGCTCTGGCCCCCTTGGTCTTTGCGGTCCTGGGTTTCCGCGCCGGCCGTTCTTCCTCCGGAGGGGTTTCGCGCAGTTTGTTCATGGGTTCGCCGCAGGGAAAAAACACGCCCCGGCGATGGCCACGAAAGGCGCTGCATCACACGGAACGGGGCGAAACTACCGGCAGCCCATGGATGGAACGCAGGCGGGGCGCGGCCTATTATCAACAACGCAATGTGGCAGCAGCCGCTTGGGCGGGCTAATTGGCAAATGCCCCCAGCACCTCGTCCAGTTGCTGGTAAAGCACATCGGGGCTCACCTTGTCATGGGCCGGTCGCTCCTGGAATAGAGCGGGGTCCACGGAACAGAGCTTCACCTTGGTGGCTTCCATGTGCATGCGGATCTTGTGCTGCACCAGGTCATAGCGCATCAGCACCCCGGGCACCTCGCTGTACGGCCCGAACCAGTTGGGCGTGTCCATGTCAATTTCATCGGTATACCACACTTCCTCCGCAGGCCGGTCAATGCTTTCATAGATCACATAGGCCTGCCTGCACCGGTATCCGGCGATGGTGTCCACCGCTCCGGTATACACCACGGTCAAAGGCGGTTCGCCTTCGTTCAGGTTGGGCAGGTCCCGAGGGTGCAGCTCGGCCATCAGGTTTTTGCCCATCACGCTCATGTGGTAGTCCAGCACGCGTGCCGGGGTGTTCACCACCATGCTGGTCTTGAACACGCCCATGCCCGCACTAAGGTCCAGTGACTGGTGTTCCTGGTTGAAGCTCAACACCGTTTTGTCCGGCAGCATGTCCGCCATCAGCCCGTTGGGGTCCAGGTCCGGAAAGCTCATCGCATATTCGATCGTGCCTTCCCTTGCGCTGCCCATCATGCTGCTTCCGCAGCCATTTGTGAGCAACAGGAACAACAAGAAAAAACAGGCCAACAGGAAGGAGGAGCGCCGCATGTATTGCATTTGCTGGCGCTGGTACGGAACCGGCGGCGGTTTCGTTGCACCCGCTACCGGGCGAATTTGCGGACCAGCGTGCTCTTGTTGCCCCGTCCATCCGTGACCTCCAAGCGGAATTCATGCTCGCCGGGCAGGTCTGAATAGGAATCGAACGCATGCTCCAGCATGCTGGTTTTGGGCTCGTATTCCAGCAGCACCCATTTGCCGTCCAAGGTGCCCACGTACTGGTCAATGCCGGAAAGGTTGTCCCGCACCTTTACCTTGAAGCCTTTTCTGCCCTTCATGTTATCGGACAATCCAATGGGGGTAAGCAAGGGTGGCGTGGTGTCCATCATTACGGTGAAGGCGCCCAGGTTGCGCACGGAGCCGGTAACCCATCCCTCCGCATAAGTGCCACCTTCGGCTACGGGCTTGCCTTTTACCATGCGTACCAGCAGGAGTTTGCTGGCTTGGTCAGCCGTGAAGCCCTTGTCCACGGCAATGCCCAATTGGCATGCCAGCTGAACCGGGGTAAACTCATCCTGAACCTTGTACAGCGGTGCCAAGGCATGTGCCGGAGCTGCATTTCGCGAGGAGGTTAGCCGGGTATTGTCGTACAAGGCATTGGGCGGGAGTGAAAACTGCATCCCTTCCAACTTCACCACATTGGTCTGGTCATATTGGCAAAACTGGCCTTGTTGTGCGGGGAGGGGCCACTTGGCCGCCTCTTCCGCCGTGGCGCCATGCAGCGTGAAGCGCAGCGTAGACCGGTTGCCGGCCCGGTCGGTGGCCACCATTTCCACTGTTTGGTCCTTTCCGGGCACGGCAGCGATCCGCCCTGGCTCCACCATCTTCCCGTAGAGGTCCAACTTATTGTTGGGCAGTTTGTAGCACCGGTTGTAATACATGTCCTTGTCCTTGTACAGACCATAATCCATGTAGGCGTTGGCGTAGCGTTGCAGCCCAAAGTCCACTTCGTCCAAGTGGATGTCCGTGATCACTTTGCCGTCCATGGTAACGCGAAGGGCCCCGATCCCACAAGTGTTGCTGCTGTTGCTGTACCGGTCCGTTACGTTCAGGGCAAGGCCCACCGTTCCGAGGACGGATACTTTGACGCCGGACTTCAGTGCATAGGTGGAATCATTCAGTTGAACTGTGGCAAATCCAGCATACCCGGCCGGGTAGGGGCCTGTTTGGGATAAACTGTCCAAAGGGTAGGCACGCAAGCCGGAAATGGCCGGCCGCACCGTGTCCGGGGCGTGCATGCCGTATGTCTGGGGATCCAGTGCATGCTGGTCGCTGGTTCGCCTTACTTCAAAGTGGAGGTGGGGTGCGGAGGAACCTCCCGTATTTCCGCTGTATGCTATGATTTCGCCTTGGGTTACAGGCAGTTCCCCCGGCTTGAAGTACTGGTCCACGCTAAAACTGCGGTTGGAGTATTGAATTTCGAGCAACTTCTGGGCTATCGCCCCATTCAGCCGGTCCAAATGGCCATATACCGTGGTGTAGCCGGAGGGGTGGTCCACATACACGGCCTTACCGTAGCCCCACGGGCTCACCTTGATCCGGCTTACCCAGCCTTGGGCAACGGCCATCACCGGCTGGCCGATGCGGCCATTGGTTTTCATGTCCAGGCCGGAGTGAAAGTGGTTGGCGCGCAGCTCCATGAAATTTCCGGCCACTTCAATGGGCAGGTCCATGGGTTGGCGGAATCCGGGATTTTTCTCTTGGGCAGACAAGGATGATGTAATCAGGCTTAATGCGCAGATAAAGAATGAGTTATGCTTGTTCACTTCAACGAATGTTTTTAGACTTGTTTCCGAAGGATGGCCCAAGCAAGGAGCCATCCGTAGACCGGCGCAAGCTACCGGTTGCCGGGATGTGGGTTTTTCCGTCCCGGAAGGGTTGATGAACAATGGCACGTGCAAACAAACGGCGTGCAAAACACGGGGATGCGGTTATCTTTGGCTCGGACCATAACGGACTTTTGCCCAAGAAGAGATGGAAGGCTTGCAAGAGCGGATCGTTTCGGCGCGTGCCGGGTTGAAGCTTCTGAAGGAGGAGCAGACCCGGGCCAACGCAACGATCGCATCCTTGGAGGCCAGCATGCAGAACCAAAGCCGTGAAGCGGAGGTGCTGCGTGCCCGGATCAAGGAACTTGAGCAGGAGAACGGGGTGCTCCGCACCGCCAAGGCCCCCGAAGGGGAAACCGGACGGGAAGGAAAGAAGGAAAAGATCGACGAACTGGTGCAGGAAATTGACCGATGCTTGGCCCTGTTGAACAATTGACCGGCACGGAACCCAACACCATGGAAGAGCGATCCATCAGGATTGAACTGGCCGGACGGGCCTACCCGCTCACCATCCACCCGGATGAGGAGGCGAACATCCGTGCGGCCGCCCAAGAGATCAATGAAAGCATCGCCCGCTTGAAGAAGAGCTACCCGCTCACCGACAAGCAGGACCTGTTGGCCATGGCCGCATTGGAGGTCACCACGCGTGCGCTCAATGCGAAGAAGCCCCAGGCATCCGCCATCGAAAAGGAGGCCCTGGAAGAACTGGAACGATTGCTCAACGAACTCAACGGCTGATCCCATCCCTTCGCTCCTGCGGGGCGCCCATGGTCCACTGAACCATTAAAAAGCACAGTGGAAATGGAATTTGACATCGTTTCAACATTGATCGGCGCCCTGCTGGGGCTGCTGGCCGGGGGAGGCGTGGTGTACGTGCTGCTGAACAGCTTGCTGAAAAAGCGCAGCGCGGGCATATTACGCGAAGCAGAGGCCGAAGGGGAGGCCCTGAAGAAGGAGAAGATCCTGCAAGCCAAGGAGAAATTCCTGCAAATGAAGGAAGAGCACGAGCGCGATGCCCGTGAGCGTGAAAAGCGTCTGGCCCAAGGCACCGAAAAGCACAAGCACCGCGAGCAGCAATTGAGCCGGCAGCAACAGGAACTGGCCACCAAGGAAAAGCAAGTGGATGCGTTGAAGGCGGACATTGAACAACGGATGCAGGGCGTGGAGATGCGCCGCCAGGAAGTGGAAAAAGCCCATGAAAAACAGGTGGCCCAGTTGGAGCGCATCAGCGGCCTGAGCGCCGAAGAGGCCAAGAAGCAGTTGGTGGATTCCCTGAAGGATGAGGCCCGCACCAACGCGATGGCCTTGGTGAAGGATGTTACGGATGAAGCCAAGCTCACCGCCAACAAGGAAGCCAAGCGCATCATCATCCAAACCATCCAGCGCACGGCCACCGAGCATGCGGTGGAGAATGCGGTAAGCACCTTCCACATCGAGAACGATGAGCTCAAGGGCCGCATCATCGGCCGCGAGGGCCGCAACATCCGCACCTTGGAAGAAGCCACGGGCGTGGAGATCGTGGTGGACGACACCCCCGGCGCCATCATTCTGAGCTGCTTCGACCCTGTTCGCCGCGAACTGGCGCGCCTGGCACTGCACCAATTGGTGAAGGACGGGCGCATTCACCCGGGCCGCATCGAGGAGATCGTGTCCAAAACCAAGCGCCACTTGGAGGATGAGATCATGGAGATCGGCAAGCGCACCTGCATCGACTTGGGCATCCACGGCCTGCACAACGAGCTGATGCGCATGGTGGGCCGCATGCGCTACCGCAGCAGCTACGGGCAAAACTTGCTGCAGCACAGCCGTGAAACCGCCAACCTCTGCGCCACCATGGCCGCCGAACTGGGCCTGAACGTGAAGGCCGCCAAGCGCGCGGGCCTGCTGCATGACATCGGCAAGGTGCCGGAGGATGAACCCGAGCTGCCGCACGCCCTGCTGGGCATGAAGCTGGCCGAGAAGTACGGCGAGAAGCCTGATGTGTGCAACGCCATCGGTGCCCACCACGACGAGATCGAGATGACCAGCCTGCTCAGCCCCATTGTGCAGGCCTGCGATGCCATCAGCGGTGCACGCCCCGGCGCTCGCCGCGAGGCCGTGGAGCAATACATCAAGCGGTTGAAGGATCTGGAGAGCATTGCCATGAGCTACGACGGTGTCTCCAAGGCGTTCGCCATCCAGGCCGGCCGCGAGCTGCGCGTAATGGTGGAAAGCGACCGCGTTACCGATGGACAGGCCGACAACATCAGCATGAGCATCGCAGACCGCATCCAGAGTGAAATGACCTATCCCGGCCAGGTGAAGGTGGTGGTGATCCGCGAAAAGCGGTCCATGGCAGTGGCCAAGTAGCGGGTTATGGAGGTGGACCAGAGACCCCCCGTACTTGTTACCGGCGGTGCGGGCTTCATCGGCTCGCACACCTGCGACGGCTTGTTGGCCCAAGGCCTGCGCGTGCGCTGCCTGGACAACCTTGCCACCGGCAAACGCGCCAATATCAGCCATTTGGAAGGTAGGCCGGACTTCACCTTTCTGGAAGGGGACATTTGCAATTTGCCCGATGTGCAAAATGCCGTGGAGGGCGTATCCGCAGTAGTGCACCTGGCCGCGTTGGGCAGCGTCCCCCGTTCCATCGAGCATCCGCTGGAAAGCGAGCAGGCCAACCTGGCCGGCTTCCTGAACGTGCTGGAAGCCATGCGGCATGCGGGCGTAAAGCGCCTGGTGTACGCCAGCAGCAGCAGCGTGTACGGAGACAGTACTGTACAGCCGAAGCGAGAAGGCACGGAAGGCGCGCCGCTATCACCCTATGCCGTTACCAAGGACATGGATGAAGCATACGCAGGTTTGTATGTGCGCCTCTTCGGCATGGAGGCCATCGGCCTGCGGTTCTTCAACATCTTCGGTGAGCGGCAAGACCCGGAAGGAGCCTACGCGGCCGCCATTCCCAAGTTCATTCGTGCCCTCCTGCAGGGAAAGGCGCCCGTACTGAACGGGGATGGGCGCCAAACAAGGGATTTTACCTATGTGGCCAATGCCGTGTTCGCGGTGCAACAAGCATTGGCGGTCCCCGCCGATAGGGCCGGGGAAGTGTACAACATTGCCTGCGGAGATACCTGCGACCTGCTGACCCTGCTGGGCAAATTGCAACAGCGCTTGGCGCAGATCGCCCCACATGCAAAGGACATCCGCCCGGAGCATGGGCCGGACCGCCCCGGTGATGTGCGGGCCTCCTTGGCGGACATCACCAAGGCGCGCGAACAACTGGGCTATGTGCCGCGTTGCACCTTGGACGAAGGGCTGGACCGCGCAGTGCCTTGGTACGCGGCAAACTGGCACTGATCGGGCAAATGAAAACGGAAGCTGTAACGTTGGTCCTGGGGGCGAGCCTGAAGCCGGAGCGCTACTCCTACATGGCCATCTTGAATTTGCGCCGCCACGACCAACCGGTAATTGCGGTGGGCCTGCGCGAAGGGCACGTGGCAGACGTTCCCGTGGTGAAGGATATTCCGAAGGGTACGGCCGTGCATACGGTAACCCTGTACCTCAATGCCCATAACCAGGAACCGTGGGAGGAACGCATCCTTGCTTTGAAGCCGAAACGGATCATCTTCAACCCCGGCGCGGAGAACAGTGTCTTTGAACGAAAGGCCAAGGCTGCCGGCGTTGAAGTATTGGAAGCCTGCACGCTGGTGATGCTGAACACCGGGCAGTATTGACCGGCCAGTGGGAACATCCGCAACCTTCCGAACAGTCCGGCGATCATCTGGCGCTCAGGAATGCAATGCGCATGGGCGGATCGGATAGCTTCGCGCCCTTCAAAACAAGCACATGGAATTATCGGGGGGGGAATACCGCATCGGGGGCGTGCCCGCGTTGCAGGTCGCCGCGCAAGTGGGAACGCCGGCATACGTATATGATGCGGCCATCATGGCCCGCCAGGCCGAACGGCTTGAACGGGCTTTTGCCGGAACGCCGGCGCGCTTCATGTACGCATGCAAAGCGTTGACCAACGTGGCTGTGCTGAAGCACATGCGCTCGCTGGGGCTGGGGCTGGACACGGTGAGCGTGCAGGAGGTGGAGATCGGCTTGCGTGCCGGATTCAGGCCGGAGGAGATCCTCTTCACCCCGAACATGGTGCCATTCAAGGAATATGAGAAGGCCGTGGAACTCGGCGTGCACATCAACATCGACAACATCCCCATGCTGGAGCGGTTCGGCCAGGCCTTTCAGGGGCGGGTGCCGGTGTGCATCCGCATCAATCCGCACATCATGGCCGGGGGCAATGAGCGCATCAGCACCGGCCACATCGACAGCAAGTTCGGCATCAGCATCCACCAGCTCCGCCACGTGGAGCGCGTAGTGGCCGCCCACGGCCTGCGCGTGGAGGGCCTGCACATGCACACAGGCAGCGACATCCTGGACACTGAAGTGTTCCTGCGCGCCGCAGAACTCCTGCTGGAAACCGCCGTATACTTCAAACACCTGCGCTTCCTGGACCTTGGCAGCGGCTTCAAGGTGCCCTATAAGCCCGATGATATCGCCACCGATGTGGAGGACTTGGGCAAGCAGCTGTGCACACGCATGCAGCGCTTCAATGCCGAACGGCCGACGCCCGTGGAGCTTTGGTTCGAGCCGGGCAAGTTCTTAGTGAGTGAAGCCGGCACATTACTGGTGTCCGTTTCCTTGGTGAAGCAGACCACCGCCACCATCTTCGCCGGGGTGGACAGCGGCCTGAACCACTTGATCCGCCCCATGCTCTACGGCAGTTACCACGGCATTGTGAACACCAGCCGACCCGAGGGGCGCAAGCGGATCTACACCGTGGTGGGCTACATCTGCGAAACGGACACCTTCGCATTTGACCGGCAGTTGCCCGAAATACACGAGGGCGATGTGCTGGCCTTCCTCAATGCAGGCGCGTACGGCTTCAGCATGGCCAGCAATTACAACTCACGGTTGCGACCGGCAGAGGTGCTGGTGAAGGATGGGAAGGCCTTGTTGGTGCGCCGGCGTGAAACGCTGGAAGACCTGCTGGCCCTGCAGGTGGAGGAGGAGCTTACAAGCGGTCCAGTTCCTGTTTGACCGTTGCGCAGGCCTCGCGCACCAATTCCTCCGTGATGCACAACGGCGGCGCGATGCGGAACGCCGTGGGGCAGCTCAGGAACCAAAAGCCCAGCACGCCGCTTGCCAAGCAGCCTTTCACCACGCGCTGCACTTTTTCGGCATCGCCCAGGTCCACGGCGAGCATCAGGCCGATGCCGCGCACTTCACGGATGGCCGGGTGCACAAGCATCTGTTTGAACAGTTCACCCATCCGTCGGGCATTGTCCACAAAGCCTTCATCCAACAGTACCTCCAATGCCGCCAGGCCTGCCGCGCAATTCACCGGGTGCCCGCCGAAGGTGGTGATGTGGCCCAGCACCGGGTTGTGCGTGAAGAGTTGCATGCGTTCCGCGGAACTGGCGAACGCGCCCATGGGCATGCCGCCGCCCAGTGCCTTGCCCAGCACTAAGATGTCCGGCACCACGCCGAAATGCTCGAATGCGAAGAGTTTGCCCGTGCGGCCGAAACCGGTTTGCACCTCATCAAAAATGAGCATGGCCCCCGCTTCCGTGCAGCGTTTGCGCAGGGCCTGCAGCCAGGCTGCGTCCGGGATGCGCACGCCCGCATCGCCTTGGATCGTTTCCACCACCACGGCGGCACACTGCACATCAATGCGCTCCACATCACGGGGATCATTGAAGGTGATGAAGTGCACATCCGGAAGTAGCGGGCGGTTGCGGTATTTCTTTTCCTCGTTGCCCGTGATGCTCAATGAGCCGTGCGTGCTGCCGTGGTAGCTCTTGTGGCAGGCCACCAAGCGGGTGCGGCCGGTGATCCGCTTGGCGAGCTTCAAGGCGGCTTCATTCGCTTCGGTGCCGCTGTTCACGAAGTACACGCTGTCCAAACCGGCGGGCAGCAAGCCGGTAAGCCGTTCCGCGTACCGCACTTGCGGTTCCTGGATGAACTCGCCGTAGGGGATCACGTGCAGGTACCGGTCCAACTGGTCCTTGATGGCGGCGATCACCTTGGGGTGCCGGTGCCCGGTGTTGTTCACGGCCAGGCCGGCCACCAGGTCCAAGTAGCATTTGCCGTCGCGGGTGTACAAGTGGCAGCCTTCAGCCTTGGTGATGTCCAGGGCGATGGGGAAGGGGCTGGTCTGTGCGAGGTGCCGTTGGAATACGGGTTCCAGGGAGGACATGCCGCAAAGGTGCGGGGGAATGGGGATCAGATGATCAGATGATCGGGCGATCAGAAAATGGAGGATTCCTGCGTCGGTACGGCTGAAGTACCTTAAAAGGGGTCGTTGTTTTCATCTTCATCGTCGCCCAGGTCGCCGATGATGTCGTCGCCAGGATTGATGCCGGGCGGATTGAACAGGCCCCAGTCGTCGGTGATGAAGCGCTTTTTGTCAAATGCAGCCACCCAGGCCACGAAAAGCATGCGGAACGCTTCCACTTCCTCGCGCAGCAGGTCGAAATAGCGCGGCTCGTTGAAGCCGAACATTTCCAGGCCGCGAAGACCCACCACCAGTTCACGGGCTGCTTTGCGGATCAAGGCCGCATTCTCCATGCGGAGGTCATAAATGTCGCCACCCTCGGCACCGGCAATTTTTGCCGGGATCATCAACGCGTTCATGTGCATGTCGTCGATCTGCTGCTTGAGGCCTTCGCGCATGAATTCCGCTTTGTCCCGGTTTCGCCCGGAGGTTGCTTCATGCTCCTCTTCCTTCGGCTCCGGCGCGGCCGCCAAGATGTTGGCCACCAGTTCGCGGATCTCCATGGCCTTTTGCCACAAAGGCTTGGCTTCCTTCAGCTTGAATTTTTCTTCCATCATGGTAGCCGCAAGGTAGCATGGAAGCTCCAGTGCCGCATGCCATGTCCAGGGCGCCCTATCGGCGGCGCTCACCGGGGGCACGCTCCCGGATGCGCTTCAGCAGTTCCCGGTTGAAGTCCTTTTCCGCTTCGCCGAGCTGGAGGGTCTTCACGGCACCAATGGCCTTCTTGAAGTCTTCCACGTACTGCTTCCGGAGGTCCAATTGGGCCTGCTTGGCTTGCAGGTCGGCCGCAATGGCCTTGGAAGCATCCTCTTCCGTCATGGCCCCGCCCGTTCTGCGGTCCTTGCGGTCCGCGCGCATGCTTTTTCGTGCTGCCTCCAGGTCGGCCTGGTACTTGTCGTAAACGGGCCAGAATGCCCGTGATTCTTCCGGGGTAAGCTGAAGGCGCTGGGTGATGAACGCGCTCTTCTGCGCCTTGATCTCCTGCAGACGCTCGGGCGGGATCATCGGTCCGTCATCCTGGGCAAAGGCCAGACAGGCCACGGCGGAGAAGGCCGTTATCAATACATATTTCAGCAAGTTGGTGCGCATGTTCAATACAGGTATTCGTTCAGGTCGATCTGGTTTTGGTCCACATAGGCGGCCGCTTCCTCTGGAGTCAGCTGTACGGTAACGGTGCTGAATTCCGGCCAATCTGCTTCTTCGGTTGCATCAAGTATTTCCTCCGTCCCCATTTGGTCTGCCACGGCGGCCAGGACCTGGTCGTCGCTTTGGGGATCCACTGCCATGGGTACTGAGGTGGGCCGTAGGGTGTGCACGGCAAAGAGCAGCACGGCCATGGCAGGCAGCGCAA
This sequence comes from Bacteroidota bacterium, assembly GCA_018266685.1. Classification (GTDB taxonomy): domain Bacteria; phylum Bacteroidota; class Bacteroidia; order Flavobacteriales_F; family PHOS-HE28; genus PHOS-HE28. The sequence goes on along the minus strand of JAFDZY010000351.1, from coordinate 1,466 downwards.
TGGCTGCACGTTTCACCCATACCGGCCAAGCGGCCTTGTTTGGCTTTGCCGCCAATGCCTGCACTTCATGGGGAAAGCGGTCGAAGAAGTTCTTCTCCACCAGGAAAGGGTCCGCTTTGGGTATTTCCCCAAGCCGGGGCGCTTGTGCGCGGAGTTCCTTGTCAAAGTTGTCCGTTTTCATTGCTCCTGGGTTGGACCATTCTATTGAACAAAGGTTTGATCGGCCTTTGAAAGCTCGTCCTCAATTTTCTTCACGGCGATGTGGAAGCTGGATTTCAAGGCGCCCACGCTGGTGCCGGTTACCTTGCTCATGTCCTCGTATTTCATTTCATCAAAGTACTTCATGGTGAATACGGCGCGCTGCTTGGGCGGCAGGTTCATCACGGCGTGCTGCAACTTCTTTTGGATGGCATCGCCGGAAAAGTGCTCGCTGGAGTCCAGCGTGGTGGTAAGCTGCCCGGAGATCTTGGCATCGCTTACGAACAAGCCGCGCCGCATGCGTTTCAGGTGGCTGATGCTTTCGTTGTGGGCAATGCGGTAGAGCCAACTGGAGAGCTGGGCGTCCTCGCGGAAGCGGTCCAGCCCGGTCCAGGCCTTCAAAAACACATTCTGCAGCACATCCTTGGTTTCGTCCGGGTCGGTGACCATCCGGCGGATGAAGCCGTAGAGGCGCCGCTGGTGCTTGCGCACGATGAGGTTGAAGGCGTAGTTCCTGCTTTCCTCCTTGCGGAAGAGGGCGAGCAGTTCTTCATCGTCGGCTTCTTCCATGGTGAAGCCTTAGTGGGAGGCTATTTCCGTTTCAGCACTTTCAATGCTGCCGCCACCACATCGGGCGTGTCCAGCCCGTACTTGGCCAACAGTTCGTCCGGGGTGCCGCTTTCGCCGAAGCTGTCGTTCACCGCCACGAATTCCATGGGTGTGGGCTGTTCGCGCGCCAGCAACTGGGCAATGCTGTCGCCCAAGCCGCCATTGCGCTGGTGTTCCTCGCAGCTCACTACGCATCCCGTCTTCCTTGCGGAAGTTAGGACTGCCTCGCGGTCCAAAGGTTTGATCGTGTGCACGTTCACCACTTCCGCGTTGATCCCCTGCTTTTCCAGTTCACCTGCGGCCTGGAGGGCCTTCCATACCAAGTGCCCGCAGGCAAAAATGCTGACGTCCGTGCCTGGGCTCAGCACTTGGGCCTTGCCAATCTCAAAGGGCATGTCGGCCGGAATGAACACGGGCCACTTGGGCCGCCCAAAGCGCAGGTAAACCGGGCCTTCATGGTCGGCAATGGCCACAGTGGCTTGCTTGGTCTGGTTGTAGTCACAAGGCACGATCACCGTCATGCCCGGCAGCATCTTCATCAGGCCGATGTCTTCCAGGATCTGGTGGGTGGCCCCGTCCTCGCCCAGGGTAAGGCCTGCGTGGCTGGCGCAGATCTTTACGTTCTTGCCGCTGTAGGCGATGCTCTGGCGGATCTGGTC
>JAFDZY010000350.1 GCA_018266685.1 Bacteroidota bacterium | reverse complement strand
GTTGAGGCATATTGCCGGGCTGGACATCGAACGCTTGCAGGCCAATTTGATGTGCTTGAGATGAAGGATGTTGAATTGGGCAATCCACCGGTTTGGAACCGGGATCCCATAACGGGCATTACAGCTCCAATGATCCTTGGGAAGAGGATCGACTATCGCAATCGTGCGCGCGTGGGAAACATCAAGTACCTGTGGGAGCCGAACCGCCATGCCGAGCTTATGGGGCTTGCGCAGGCCCATCACCTTACGGGAGATGCGCGGTTTTCGGATGGCTTTCGGCAATTGATGGTTTCATGGATCGCGCAGTGCCCCGCGGGCCTCGGGCCAAACTGGACCAGCGCACTGGAAGCCTCAATCAGGCTGATCAACTGGAGCATATCCTGGCAGCTTCTGGGTGGGGATTCGGCGTCTGTATTCGCAGGTACTTCAGGAGCCTCTTTCAGGGAGACATGGCTTAATAGCGTCAGGCAGCATTGCCAATTCGTTTCGCGATACCTGTCTCGTTACTCCTCTGCCAACAACCACCTGATCGGTGAGCTGGCCGGCTTGTTCGTCGCCTCTGTAACCTGGCCGTTCTTTCCGGAGAGTATTCGGTGGCAGACATTTGCAAAGCGGGAACTGGAAGAACAATCGCGCATCCAGACCTTTTCGGATGGCGTTAACAAGGAACAGGCAATCTGGTACCACCATGAAGTGCTGGATTTTTTTCTGCTATGCGACCTGATTGCCCGCAGCATTGGTGTTGATTTTTCGTCGTCTTATCGGGCTCGAACTGAGCAGATGCTCGAATACATTGCCAGCATCATGGATGTAGGCGGGCATGTCCCCGCAATTGGTGACGCTGATGACGCTCAAATTCTGCGCATGTCTGTGGCTACTTCTCTCGACGTTTTCCGCTCCCTGCTTGCGACTGGAGCAGTACTTTTCAATCGTCAGGACTTTCAGAAGAAGGCGGGGACTTTCGATGACAAGACGCGTTGGTTGCTGGGGGACCACGCAGAAGTCTCCTTTGATGCTGTAGGCAAGGCAGGCCGGGGAGCTTTGCCGCGGCGATCGTTCCCGGATGGCGGCTATTATGTCCTGGGATCTGATCTCGAACAGACGAACGAAGTCCGGTTGGTGGCTGACTGCGGCAACCTCGGATTTTTGTCAATCGCAGCCCATGGTCACGCTGATGCGCTTTCGTTTACGCTTTTCTGGTGTGGGGAACCGTGGCTTATTGATCCAGGGATCTTCTCGTACAGCACGAATGACCCTGCGCGAGAATACTTCAAGGGAACATCCGCCCACAACACAGTGGTGGTGGATAGTTGCAGCCAATCCGTATCCGGTGGCACATTCCTGTGGTTGCGGCATGCACGGGCCGGTGTCGATCGGTTCGAGTCGACAGACGAATGCGACAGGTTGACGGGATGGCACGACGGATATCGCAGACTGAGGGACCCGGTAAAGGTGCGCCGCAGCTGGACATACCGGAAGCAGGAGCGATACCTGCAGATCGACGATGAATTTTCCTGCAAGGGCGATCACAGTCTGGATTTCTTCTGGCATTTTGCTCCTGATTGCGCTGTCCGACTGGAGAGCGGGGGACTGGTTGCGTTCAAAAATGGTCGTTCTCTGGAACTCGGGTGGAACGAGCAGCTTCGTGCGAGGGTATACCGGGGATCGATGAACCCGATGTTGGGGTGGTACTCACGCAAACTGGGCGAGAAGGTTCCAACAAGTACGCTTGTGCTAAGTGGACGAATTGCGGGCCCGCGGTCCTTTACCTCTCATTTGAGTTTCAATGGTTCACGCAAGCCGTGATCAGCAGTCAGTTGGCAGAGGCCTCATGAATGACAAGAGTGAGGGTCTATATATTCCCTCCCTGGATGGAATTCGTGCCTCGGCGGCGTTCATCGTCTTTGTTTCTCATGCGGGCAGTGAGGGAGTTATACCGGGATTGTTCGGTGTGACCGTTTTCTTCTTCCTGAGCGGCTATCTAATTACAACCCTCCTTCGAATCGAATATGAGCGGTACAAACAGATCAGTCTCAGGAAGTTCTATTTGCGGCGCATTTTCCGGATATTGCCGCCCATGTACATCGTTCTTGCAATGATGGCGATTCTGGCTGTTACAGGAGTGGTTCCAAGCAAGATGACATGGGATGGGTTGCTGGCGCAATTCGCTCATCTGTCGAACTACTATCAGATTTTTTTCGGGGAAACCGGAATTGCACCTGACACCGGGGCTATGTGGTCACTGGCCGTCGAGGAGCATTTCTATCTGTTGTTTCCTCTCTGTTTGATCCTTCTGCTGCGCCGTTTCGGAAGGCGAAGGGCCGCGATTATCCTGACGGGCGTCTGCATTCTGGTTTTGGCATGGCGATGCGCCCTCGTGCAGGGATTCAAAGTGGACCCAATGTATACGAGGGCAGCTACGGATGCACGGCTGGATTCGATCCTTTTCGGATGCATCATGGCTTTGGGAATGAACCCGATGCTCGATGCAAAATCATCGGTGATGAGTGATCGGCAATGGGCGGTCGTGTTGGCGCTGGCGGTGGTCGCTCTTGTCCTGTCGTTCGTGTACCGGGAGCCCTTGTTCAGAGAGGCGATACGATATTCCGTGCAGGGAGTGGCATTGTTTCCAGTTTTTTACTGCGCGGTGCGATTTCCACACTGGAGCGTGTTCAGATGGACCGAGTGGCGAGCGGTGAGGAGTTTCGGGTTGATCTCCTACACTTTTTACCTTTGCCATCAGATGTCTCTCAAGCGCGCGGAACATTATCTTGGCAACACGCTGGGTTCTTCCATCATTGGTTTCGTCGCAGCAGTAGCCTTTTCGATACTCATGTACCTGCTCGTCGAGAAGCGCATGGCGGATTGGCGTCGCCGCCTGCAGGCCCGGTGATCTGTGTGTGCAGCATGTGGATCAGGATCCTCTCGACGTTCAGTTCTCCCCTTGAATTGCCAGGTAGAGATCACGAAATCTTTGCTGCATGGCGCGGACACTGTATTCAGTCTTGACCCTGATTACAGCATTACGTGAGAGTTGAAGGAGCTGCGCGCGGTCGTTGTGAAGGGACTCGACAGCATCGGCGAAGGCGACGGGATCTTTGGCAGGTACGAGAATGCCGTTCACACCATCCAACACTACATCTTCGATGGCGCCAGCTCTAGATGTGACGGGTACCGCACCCGCCGCCATGGCCTCGAGCAATGAATAGGGGAGCCCTTCTCGATGAAAGGTTGGGAAAGCGAAGATGTCGGCTTGGTGCCACACGGAATCACGCGATGCGCCATACACTGATCCGAGAATACGTGTTCGGTCCTGAAGCCCTTGCTCGGCGATGTATGAGCGAAGTTCGCAGGCCT
>JAFDZY010000349.1 GCA_018266685.1 Bacteroidota bacterium | reverse complement strand
TCCTCCTTGTGCGAGAGGCCGCGCTCCGCGCCGATGAAATGCACGGTGAAGCCGCCCCGATCAGCTTCCAGCACGGGCAGTTCGATCCGTTGTTGTCCATCCTTGATGGTGAACCAGCGGCGCACGGCGATCTTGCCCTCGCGCTCCACTTCCATCAGGATGTGCGCTTCGGGCAGTGCGCTGCTCAGCAGCAGCTCCGCCTTTTCGCCCGGCTCCGCGATGGCCTTCACCGCTTCCACGTGGAAGGCCTCGTTGACGAAGCCGGTGTGCTGCACGGCGGGGTCGTAGACCGAAACCACTTTTTGCACCTTCACCTCCTTGCCGTCGGCATCGGTGGCGCTGGCTTCGATCAGGTACGCGCCCACGTCCCACTTCCGGATGCCGGACAGCGCGAGTTCCTGGCCGTTGGCGCTCCATTGCTTGCGCTCCAGCACCACATCCATGCGCGGCCAGGTGAGCGGATCGTCGCCGTTGGTGTACACCGATCCCGGAAAAAGCTTTTTGTATTCGTCCGGCGGGATCACGTACACGTCCGGCCGCTCCCACAAGCGCCCGCGCAGCGGCACGCCGGGCGTGTGCAAGCGGGAGATGCGCACGTCCATGGGCACAGCGAGCGCGTTGCCGTTGAGGTTCTGCACGCCCAGCTTCAGGCTGTCCGCAGTGGCGCGGTTGAGGCCCTCGCCCGCGTCCAGCGCGATGTTGATGCTGCGGTAGCCCACGGAAATGTTGGTGGTGCCCGATTGTGTTTCGCCGTTCACATCGGTGATGCTGGCCTCCACGCTGAAGGTGAACGTGGGGTCGGCCTTGAGCGAAATCGACTTGTCCGCTTGTGCGAGGAAGCTGACCGTGAAGTTGCCGGAACCGTCCGTTTCCGCCGTGCCGCTGGCCACTTCGGTGGCTTGGCCCCACGGGATGAACGAGCGCCAGTACGCGCCGCACCACCAGGGCATGCGGGCTTCGCGGCGCACGGTCCATTGCACGGTGGCGCCGTCCAGCGGCACGCCCGCATAGCTCTTGGCCTGGCCATGCACGGCGACCATGGCGTTCAGCTTCGGCGCGGAGGTGGCCGTGTCACTTTCAGGAAAAAGCACCTCGAACGTGGGCCGCTTGTACTCCTCCACCCGGATGGCCCGGCCGCCGTCCTTTTCCTGCAATTGCATGCTGCCGGTGAGCGTGCCTTGGGGCGCGGTGAACTGCCCGTGGAAGGAACCGTAGGCATCCGTGGTCAGCTGCAAGGAATCGATGGGATCGCCGTTCACGTCAATGAATTCCACCGTGGTGGCGTAGCCCGCTTTCACCACCGTGGTCTTGCCGCGCTTGGCGGTGACAATGCCCTTGAACAGCACGGGCTGGCCCGGCCTGTAGATGGCGCGATCAGTGAAGAGGAAGGTGCGCAGGCTGTCCCTGCCCTCGCCTTCGCCGCTGTACCAGCCGTAGTTGCCCGGCGAAGTGATGCGGTCCTTGCCCAGCGTTACGGTCCAGCGTGTTTGCCCATTGCCATCCTTGGGCAATGCTAGCTGGGCCATGCCGTCCGCATCGGTGGTGGCCGTGCCGATGGTACGGAAACGCCAACCATCACGTTGGTATTCCTGCCGCTCCAGCAAGGCAGATGCACCTTTCACCGGCAGGCCGGTGTTGCGGTCCATCACCAGCACCCCGCTGGCGTTGCCCGGCAACCGACGCTCGGCCAAGGCCAGCCGCGTGGCACGCACGGCGGTAACGGAGATCAACGAAGAGTCCGTGAAATCCTTGTTGTTGGATGCCAAGATGCTGTACGCGCCGAGCGGCAACGCCTCCGCCGGCAGCTCGGTGAGGTGCGCGTGGAGGTCGCCATCATCGGGCAACTGCACGGACCATGCGCGCAGCGGGGCCATGCGCAGCAAACGTTCCACGCCATCTTCATCGAGGTAGCCGCGATAGGTGTTTTCCGGATCTTCATCCTTCACCACGCGCAGCCACACCTCTTTCACGTTGGCGTAGGTGAGCGCCAGCTTGAAGGGCGCATCGGGGAGCACGGCCTCTTCGGTGGTGATGTCCAAGGAAGGTTGCTCCAGTTGTGCAAGCAACGCCGTGGCTTTCTTCACGGCGAAGGGTGCTTGTATCAGCGCGATCACTTCGCGGCAGATCTCCGCCGCCGTCTTCTTCTCCCACTTCCATGCGCTGTCCGGGGCGAGGCGTTGGAACTGCGCGCCTTGGTCGGCGTGCCATTGCGCGATGGCCACGCGCACTTCCGCGTTGGCTTCGCCAACGGGCAGGCTGGTTTGCAAAGCGTGGAGCGCGTTCAGGTACAGGCTGTCCTTTTCGGGCAGGGTGCTGTTCTCCCGCGCAAAGCCCAGGCGGTCCAGTGTGAGCACGGTGAGCGCTTCGGGCGAAGCATCGTGCAGGTGCAGCTTGGTGAGTTGCTTGTACAATTGCACAGCCTGCAAAAGCCACGCGGTGCTGTCGGTGGAAGCGGGGACGGTGGAAGCAAATTCCGCCGGTGCAGCGAAGGCGTTCGCGTCGTTGAGCTTGAATTGCCCGGCGTGTTCGGCCAAGCGCGTTTCGCTGTTGCGGAACACGTCCAGCGCGCGGTGCGCGAGCAGGTCCAGCACGGTGGGGCGCAGGCGGAGGTCGGCGTGCTCCGGCTCCAGCAGCGGGGCCAGGTCGCCAACTGGGATCGCGGCCAATGCCTCCGCGGGAGTGACGGAAGCGGTGAACTCCGCGATCACCTTGCGCATGAAGGTGGCCTGGTCCCAGGTGTCGGGATCGTCGGTGGCCTCGGCGAGGTTGGTGCGGTCCATGACCTGCCAGCGGTGCTGCTGGTAGTACCCCCACCACTGCTGGGCCACCACGCTGTGCAGCAACTGCTTCAGCGGAGTTTCCGCCGTGCCGGCGCGCGCTTCCATGGCGCCGATGATCTCCTTCTGCCCCACGCCGGTGAACTGCATGAAGCGGGCCTTGTACATCCAGGCGCGGAACTCCGTGCGCCAGTCCTGCCCGGCGCGCGCGCTGGCCAAAAGCGCGGTGGTGGCTTCCAGCGCGGTGGCGTACTGGCCGAGGTTTGCCAGGGAATCGATCTTGGCCCAGGCGGGGTCTTGCTTGGCGTCGGCCATGGTGGAGGTCTTCTGTACCGAGGCACAGCCGAATACCACGGCAAGCGCGGCAGCTGCTACCAGGAGGAACTTTTGTGCGTGTTGCATCCAACGGGGTTGCGGGCGGGGCAAAAAGGAAGAAGCATGCCAAAGATGGGGCCACATGCCCCAACGGTACACGGGAACGGGGTGCAGGTTCAGCGCGGCGGGCGTGGGATCACGGGGCCTGGTACTCGGCAGATCGTTGGAATTTGCGGCAAAGCCGAGCGCCGGTATGGGTGCAGCAGCCCGCCACCCTTCGAGGGCCTTAGGGTGCGGCGGATCAAGGGCCGGGCACTCGGGCCGCACAGGCCACCCACAGGCCGGACCCGAGCGCCGGGATCCTGCTATGGCCTCGCGCGGGCACCCGAGCGCGGGTTGGGGGAACTCTTCCAAAGCAGCACCGTGCCCGTTCGGCCCGGCAGGCACTATCCACGCTACCGGGACAAGTACCGCACCTGCCGAAAGCCCGTCTGCATGCCAAACTCCCGGCCGGCGCTATGAAAACCCTTAACTTAATGACATTGGCCGAGCGCCGGGATCCTTCTTTAACCCTCGCGCACCCGAGCGTCGGGTTGGGGCGTGCTTTGCGTTATTTGAACACCCGAGCGATTGCGGGGGCTACAAGCTCGCGCTAGTTGAGGGGTAGCCGGGCGATTTATCGAAGCAAAACGTTATTAGTAAAATCATACGCGAACGCAAATAAACACGTCGCCAATGATACAATATCCAACTTTCGGAAGAATCGGAACGCCCGTATTTTGTTCAAAGCTTTGGAATCATCCGTTGTGGTTGAGAGCCGCTTAAGGCCCGATAGTCTAACTGGTATGCCTGCAATGAATTTAGGCAGTGGCTTAACCGGATAATTGGTTATGATTTCTCCAAGTATTTTTCGCTCAGAAATGTAGGATATTACCATCAGGAAGCCGAAGACTGGAAATACGAATGAACTAATATTACTCATCCTTTTCCGTCTTTGGAGGTTCCGTACCTGGAGACAATCCAATAGACTTGAAAAGCCCCTTGAACATATTGCCAATGCTCAATTGCTTCTGTATGGCTTTGACAGGCGGGGGAGTCCTTTGGTCATCATCGCCGCGATTTTGCTTCATATCATTCCATTTCTCGGTTTCTTTTATCGCCATTTTCTGCAGTCCAACGAGCATTTGGTCGGTAGTTTCTCGGTTCCATCCAAGGTTCTCTTCAATCATAGAGTACACATCATCGCTCAAGTCGCCAATTTGGGCTGTTGCAATGAACGTATAGGAGAGTTCCCAATAACCTCCCATGTAATTACCGTTTGTCCATATACCACGAGTAAATCCAGAATTCCCTGGGCCACCGTCCTTGTCAAATGCGTAATTGAATTCGCCATTCCACCCAGCCCCAAGACCACTGATTTTTTCTGTTGCTCCAAACCCAATGTTCATTCCAAGACCTCCTCGCTCGTTAACATTCGCCGTCGAAAACCCAAACGAGTAACCCCCAACAAGCCCGGCTCCTTCTCCAATCCCAAGTGTAGGTGTGAGGTAAATGCCCACGCCGCCATGGATATCAACAGCAACGCCCAATGCGCCGGAGGTTGTCACAGCGAGTAGGGGGAACTGATATTGGTAACGTATGTCGGTCTGAAAATGAATTGACTCTCGACCTTCAAGTTCAATCGCATCAATGACCCTGTTCTCACTGAACGCATACGGCGAGTTGTGCGGGTACTTGCTCGCGAGAGGGTCGATTGAAAGGAACCGCCCCACGCGTGCATCATGCATTCTGTACTCGAACGCGTAGCTGGTCCCTTCCGCCCCATAGACCTCGTTATCCTTCTCTTGTCCTTGGAAGCCGAAGCGGTAGCTGTCACTGCTGTAGTTCCTTCCGGGGAGCAGGCTTCCGAATGTGAAGCAGCCTACCGCACTTTTTCCAGCAATAGCGGGACTTTCACCCGGCAGGGGTGAAGATTCCGGAGTGGGTCGGTATGTGCTACTTCGGTTGTTCACCGTGTGCGTTTCAGTGGTCCCAAGGTAACGCACTCACTGGTTCTTTGGTGCGTTGTCCTTGGCTCGCAACTCCTGGTCGATGCGCTTGGCTTGCTGCGTGACCCGATCGTTGATCTCTGCGGCTGTCTTGTTCTCGATCCTGGCCACCACTTCGCAGTAGTCTTCAAGGATCGCTTTGGATAGAACGAAGCCCGTGCGGAAGCGGTCCAAGTGTTTCATGAGTTCATCTCTCTGTTCCATGTGTGTGTTGTTGTTTCGGTAAAGGTCTGCACGAGCTGCGACCTGGCAGCGTTGCACCGACCTCGTTCGGAGCGTCCCCACCACTCCCGCAAGTCTTCCCGGCCAACCAAGCTATGCGCTCCAGAGAAAAGGGCCGGGGCGACTTGTGGGTTCCATGGTTTTCCATCCATGCGCTTGCTTGAAGTCTCCAGACTTTACACATCATTTCAACACGGTTCCAATTTAAGCAGGCCCGGCTTGCCTGCCATGGCGGGCGCGGAACAGTAAACGTACTCCTCGGCCACCTCCACGTAGCCTTCCACCACAGGGTTGTTGTGCAGGTAGGCCAACTTCTGCCCGAAAACTTCGGTCGTGTACAATTGCACAGGTCTATTGTCCTGCCGCCAAAACTGGAAATGCGTATTGTTTGAATTGACCGCACCGGCCTTGGCGAAGATCGGCAGCATCCATTCCTTCCGGCTCTCCTGGCCATTCTCGGCAATGGCCTTCAAGACACGCGTGGCTGTGAATTTCTTCAGGTCCCGCAGGATGTTCGGAAGCAAATGGCCATCTGCCGCTGCAGCGATCAGGTGGACATGGTTGCTCATGATCACCCAGGCATAAAGCAGCAATCCCTTCTTCTCCTGGCAATACCGCAGGCTCTCAACCAAAATGTCCTTGTACGCTTTGCGCGTAAATGTAAGCTCCCCCGAAATCAGGTGCGTGGATAAGTAGGATACACACCAACACCTGAACTTTGGGACAATGAAGAAGAGCAAATGGACGGAAGCGCAGATCGTGGCGATGCTGCGCGAACATGAACAAGGCCGCAAGGTGGCCGAGATCT
>JAFDZY010000034.1 GCA_018266685.1 Bacteroidota bacterium | reverse complement strand
GGGAGGAGATGATCGACCTGGGCGACATCACCAACGCACGCGGCACCGAGCAGTTGCTGCCCATCTGGGTGAGGCTGTACGGGGCGATGCAGAACCCGATGTTCAATTTCAAAGTGGTGGTCGCGCCGAAGCAGGCGTGAAGGAGCGCACCGGTGAACGGCGTTTGATCGCACCTTTGCATCGCATGTCCGCCCGTAGGATCCATCGGCCGTCCCGGCCACAAGAGCTGAGCGCAGCCTACATGAAAGCGCTCGACCTGCACATGGCGGAGTTCCGCGCAGGTACCGCCGACCGTGCATGGGGCATTCGTGACTTCGCCGAACGGCTGTTCGTACACCCGACGCACTTGAGCAACACCTTGCAGGAGGTCACGGGCTGTTCGCCGTGCGACATCTATGAAGAGAAGTTGATGGAGGTGGCGCGCGAACTGCTGCTCACATCGAATGAATCGGCCGCCGAGGTGGCCCGTCAGCTCACCATGGACCCGAGCAACTTTGGCAAGTTCTTCAAGCGCTTCGAGGGCATCACCCCGAAGCAGTACCGTGAGCGGCAGACCATGCGCCGCAGCGCGTGACCGCACATTCTGAAGTTCTCACCACGTTCGGCGCCGATGCGTCCGGCAACTTTGCGCCCTGAACCACACGCACATGGAAACGCGCCAACTCGGCAAGCACGGTCCTCTTAGCTCCGCCATCGGGCTGGGTTGCATGGGCATGAGCGAACTCTACGGCCCCAGCGACGAAGCCGAAAGCATCGCCACCATCCACGCCGCGCTCGATGCGGGCCTTACGTTGCTCGACACCGGCGATTACTACGCGATGGGCCACAACGAGCTGTTGATCCGCGATGCCCTCAACGGCCGCGACCGATCGAAAGCGCTGATCAGCGTGAAGTTCGGTGCGCTGCGTGATCCCGGCGGCAATTGGCTCGGCTTCGATGGGCGTCCGGCCGCTGTGAAGACCGCGCTGGCCTATACGTTGCGACGGCTCGGAACGAACTATGTGGACATCTATCGCCTGGGCCGCACCGACCCCAACGTGCCGATCGAAGAAACCGTGGGCGCCATCGCCGACCTGGTGAAGGCGGGCTACGTGCGCCACGTGGGCCTGTCGGAATCCGGTGCGGATACCATCCGGCGCGCGGCGGCCACGCACCCGATCAGCGATCTGCAGATCGAGTACTCGCTGGTATCGCGCGGCATCGAAGAGGGCATCCTGCCCACCTGCCGCGAACTGGGCATCGGCATCACCGCCTACGGCGTGCTCTCTCGCGGCCTCATCAGCGGACATTGGGCGGCGGACCGCTCCCTGGCCGCGAACGATTTCCGCAAGCATGCGCCACGCTTCGGCGGGGAGAACCTGCAGCACAACCTCACGCTCGTGGAAGGCTTACGGGCCATCGCAGAGAACCGGAACGTGACCGTAGCGCAGGTGGCCATCGCCTGGGTGCTGTCGCGCGGTGCCGATATCGTGCCCCTGGTGGGCGCGCGCAAACGCGATCGGCTGAAGGAGGCACTGGGCGCTGTGGACGTGCGGCTCACAGCGGAAGACCTCGCGCGGATCGAGCAGATCATGCCCGCAGGTGCGGCCGCAGGTGATCGGTATCCAACGCCCATGATGGCGCACCTGGACAGCGAACGGAAATAGGCCGAGTGATGCGAGCTTCGCGGTCATGGAACCGCGCCTCTCCTTGATCACGCTCGGCGTTGCCGACCTCGAACGATCCAAGCGTTTCTACGGCGATGTGTTCGGCTGGATGCCCTTCCAGGACAACGGCGGCATCGTCATGTACAAGCTCAACGGGCTGATCCTCTCCTTGTACCCGCAACACGCGTTGATGGACGATGCGCAAGTGGAGGAGAAGAGCAAGGGTTCGCGCTTCACGCTCGCGCAATGCCTGCGCTCCAACGGAGAGGTCGATGCCCTCTTCGCCGAACTGAAGAAGAAGAACGTCATCATCACCAAGGAGCCGGTGAAGGTCTTTTGGGGCGGTTACAGCGGCTACTTCGCCGATCCCGATGGGCACTTGTGGGAGATCGCGCACAGTCCCTTTCTGGAGATGGATGGCGAAGGGAATGTGCCGGAGCTATGTGAAGGCCAAGTCTACCTGCCGTTTCACCGGATGCCGCATTGCCACTATCCCGATGCAGATTCCTCCCGGCCCACGAGCTTCAAGTCCACCATCTTCGACAGCCCAGCAAATAAGGTGGGCCCGCGACCGATGATCCGTGGATGCAGCACGAACTCGTACTCATCGATCAAGCCAAGTTCCGTTAAGGTCTTGGCCAATTGCACACCGCCCACGCCGATGCCCTTGCCTGGCTGCTGCTTCAGTTGTCAAACGAAACCTTCCAGGTTACCGCACACCAGCTCCGCGTTCCGATCCACCTCCCGCAGCGTGCTGCTCACCACGTACTTCCCGGCCGCATCGATGGTCTTTGCGAAAGGCATCATCCATTCGGGCTGCGGCCACACAACCGGCAGGCGCTAAGCCTCCCTCATCATCTCGTAGGTCAGCCGCCCGAAGTGCAGGGCATCACGGCCGGCGATGTACTCCATCGTGTTGCGGAGCAGGTCCTCATCCGGGATTCCCACGGTGTGGTCGTAGCTGCCGTCGAGGGCTACGTTGAGGCAGAAGCGGAGGGGGCGCATGGTCGAACAACTGGACTTTCAAAAGATCAGCCTCAACAGATCTTCGCGTGTTAACTGATGATGCGCTGCGATATCGCCCAGAATGCCCGAAAGCGTTCCGACCTTGATAGGCCGGTGGTCCGGAATGGTGATGTGGTGCGGTCCGTTCCTTGAAGTGGTCAAGCGAATGTGGCTTCCGCTCTGTCGAGTCACTTCGTACCCAAGCTTACCCAGCGCTTTGATCAATTCCTTTCCCGAGAGGTCGCGCGGGATCCTCATGCCGCGATCACGATCTCCTTCACCATGTGCAGGCGGATCACCTTGGGTCGCATATCGGCATCGAAGTGCGTGGCCACGGCATCCTTCACGTTCGCCTTCAACTGCTCCAGGTCATCACCATCGGTGAAGATGGAATGATCCAAGGCTCGAGCCTCGTAGCCACCATCCGGTGACTCATCAACGATGAAGATGATCTCCTTCATGCCTCTAAGGTAAGCAAACCCTACTTCGGCTCCCATAGCTCCACCTTGTTCCCTTCCGGGTCATACACCCACGCGAAGCGGCCGTAGCCTTCGTCTTGGCGTTTGGGGTCGATGCGCACGCCGGCGGCCTCCAATTTCTTCAGCAGGCCGTCCAGGTCCTGCACGCGCAAGTTCAGCATGAAAGGTTGCTTGGTGTCGAAGTAATCGCTGTCGCGCTTGAACGGCGAGAACACCGTGGCCCCGGCATCCTGCTGCCAGATCCAGCCGTGCTCCTGGTCGTTGATGCCAAAGTGGTCGTTGTACCATCTGGCCATTGCCTTGTGGTCGTTGCAGCGGAAGAAGAACCCGCCGATGCCGGTAACGTGTTTGGTCATGGGGTGGATGTGGTAGGGCGTGCAGGCAAAGGCCCTGGCGTTGCGGGGCCGCTCACTTGATCAACACGAAGCTGCCGTTGTATTCCTGCTCCATCGGGCCGTATTCCGTGAGCCATGCCTTGTAGGCGTACACGCCGGGCACCGCGCCCTTGCCGTCCCAACCGGCATTGGGGTCCGTGGTGCTGAACACCACTTGGCCCCAGCGGTTGAAGATGTCCAGGTGGTACAGCCGCGCTCCCTTCACGCTGGGCTTCCACACCTCGTTGTGGCTGTCGCCATTGGGGGTGAAGGCCGTGGGCGCGAAGAACAGGTGGTCGCCGATGAAGATGCGCATGCGCATGGTGTCTGAGCAGCCCACGCCGCTGGTGGCGGTGAGCAGGGCCGTGTACCAGCCTGCATCACTGAAGGTGTGCGTGAAGGCCGTGGTGTCGTAGTGGACGCCTTCCACCAGGAAATCCACCGCCTCCGCATCCACGGAATGGTCGGTGAACACCACCTCGGGCTGCAAAACCGTGGTGACCGTGGGCAGGGCGGTGGCCATGGCCGCGGGCTGCGGCCATACCGTTACCGCGCCCGGCAGGGTGAGGGTGCGGCTGGCGATGCAGCCCGAACTGGTGGAGGCGGTGAGCGAGACATCGAACACGCCGGTGGAGGCATACGTGTGCTGGGGCATGCTGTCCGTGCTGGTGGTGCCATCGCCGAACTGCCAGAGGAAGTGCATGGGCGTCCATGCCGAGGAAGTGTTGTTGAACAAGGCGGCCAAGGGGCGGCAGCCGCTGGTGTCCATGCTGAACAGCGGCACGGGCAGGGGGAAGATGCGCACGGTGTCCGTGTAGCTTGCCGTGCAGCCGCCGTCCTCCACCGAAATGGAAACCGCATGGGCGCCGGCTTGTGACCAGCCTGCGGCAACCGAGGCGCTACCCAGGTCCGGGGAGACGCCGTCGCCGATGTTCCAAAGCAAGGTGGCCGATGCCGGGAAATCGCCGCTTGCCGTCAACGTGACGGGCAGTTGATCGGTGCATAGGACCGGCGGCGCGGCGTAGGACACGTGCAGCGGGTCATGCACGGTGTAGGTGTGGAACGCCGTGTCGGCGCAGGGCCAGCCCGGGTTGGCCACCAAGCTGATGGTGTAGCTGCCCGCCGCCGGATAGCTGAAGGAGGGATTGGCGGCACTGGAGGTGTCCGAGGTGGATCCCGGCACGCCGAAATCCCAGTGGTAGGCATTGGCGCCGGTGCTCTGGTTGTGCATCTGCACGTCCAGGCCGTTGCACAGGCCGGCCTGGTCGGCGAAGGCGGAGGTGATGGCCTGCGCGCACGCCACCACCAGGAAGCGGAAATCGCGGATCACCGTGTTCAGCAGCACCCCGTTGCGGTATTCCTTCACGCTGATGCTCACGGCAAAGTTGCCGATGGAGGTGGGATGCAGCGTGAGCACGCCGTCCGCGCTGCCGAAGGTCATCGGAGGGGTGGAGTTCAGCTGGTTCAGGGTGGAGTAGCCCGGGCCCCACACCACCGGCGTGTAGGGCGGCGCGGAAGGCGGGTTGGGGATCACGTTCAGCAGGTTGTCGCCGCCTTGCAGCGGTGCGCTGAGCGCATATGCCAGCGAATCGCCGTCGGGGTCCACGGCAAGTTGCTCCAATGCCGTGGTCTGGCCTTGGCACAGCACCATCGGCGGGTCGTCATCAAAGGCGGGAGAGCTGTTGGCGCCGGTGATCACCGGGTCGGGCACTTGCACCGTGCAGGTCATGCCCTGCGAGCCGGGGTTCAGCAGGTTCACCACGGCCGGGCTGCGGCAGCAGCGTTGGTAGGCCAGGGTGTAGCCGCCGGTGCCCGAGGGCAGGTGGATCACCCCGGTGTATACGCCCTGCCTGGTGCAGATGCTGGGCGGCGCCGTAAGGCAAGGGCTGCTCACCACCACGGGCATGGTGGTTTCGCCCGGCAACGTGAAGGTGGTGGTGCTTACAAGGCCCCCGGTGCTGTTGAAAATGCCGATGATCGCGGTGGCATCCAGCGCCGTGTTGTTCGTGTTGTCCGGGCCGCAATCCCGGTAGAGCCGCAGCCGCACCTGGTAATTGTCGTTGCCCAAGTACGTGTAGGACATCTCCCCGCCCAGGATGTGCGTGGCAAAACCGTGGAGCGTGCAGGCCAGGAAGAAGGAGAGCAGGGCGAAGCGCATGCGGAATAACGACCCCAAGATAGGGCGAATGGTTGCCTCGGGAAAAAGACCGCATGCCGTGGTTGGGGCCGTGCCCCGCTCACCGGTTGCCCGCATGGCCTGTGCCCGCCAGCAATTCCTCCACTTCCGCCGCGCCGCATTCCTCCACGTGCCCGTCCTCCAGGGTGATCAATCCGTGGATGCGCAACCGCTCCGGATAGGCATGGGCCTTGAGGTGATGGATGACGTGCCTGCGGCCAACGGCCTGCACCTCCGTGAGCTCGCTTTCCGATTCGATCCGGTACCAGTTCAGTCCGTTGGCGGACCGGCGATAGAGCGGGAAGCGGTATTTCTGCATCGCGGGCTACTTTGCGCAAAGATCGCCACCATTGCTTCCCATGGAGACCACTACGGCCACGCTTCCCTTCTTGCAACAGGTGGCCAGGGCGCTTCTGGCGGCCCATGGCACCGCGCTGGGCCAGGTGGCGGTGGTGCTGCCCAGCCAGCGCGCGGGCCTGTACCTGCGCAAGTGGATCGCCGCCGAGGCCGGCAAGCCGCTGTGGAGCCCGCAGGTGTTCACCCTGGCCAGCTTCATGGAGGAGCTTTCCGGCCTGCGCCCGTTGGCCACGGAGGAACTTTTGTTCGAGGGGTATGAGGCCTACCGGCAGGCAGTGGGCGAACAGGCCCAGGCCTTCGGCGATTTCCTGCAATGGGGCGGTGCCACGCTGGCGGACATCAGCGAGGCGGATGCCCACCTGGTGCCGTTGGAGAGCTACTACCGCGACCTGCGCAACTGGGAGGAGATCGAGTGGACCTTCAACACCAGGCCGCTCAGCGAGGGACAACAGCGCATGGTGCGCTTCTGGGCCATGGCCGGAAAGCTGCATGCCGCGCTCAACGAACGCCTGGTGGCCATGGGCGCCGGCACCACGGGGTTGATCGAACGCACGGCCGTGGCCCGCATCGGCAACCGGGCAGGTGCCTGGCAGGCGGCCTGGTTCGCGGGGCTGAATGCGCTAACCCCGGCCCAGGAGGCCGTTTTGCGGCATTTTCACCAGAAGGGCACCGCCCGATTTGCCTGGGATGCCGACCGGTATTTCGTGGACAACCCGGACCAGGAGGCCGGGCAG
>JAFDZY010000348.1 GCA_018266685.1 Bacteroidota bacterium | reverse complement strand
TGGTTGAATGAGATCCGCGGAACCGATGCTTAAGGGCAAAAAACTAACTTGTCACTTCATGAAGTTCGATTTCAGTCAACGACGATGGTACGAATGGATCTATATCGTTCTTGGCGTTTTCGGGATCGTCGCGCAACTGGCCCTTGCCCTGAAGCTTCTCCCCGGCAAGTTCAACTGGTTAAATTTGCTTGTGTCATTTGCTTTCCTGTGGTTCGGCACCGTGCCACGGAAACCAAAGTCGTGACATAACACCACAAGCCCGAATTGGTCAAGCAGCAAGCTGACGTGCGTAACTCCTCAAGCCCGCACTCGCGTATTTCGCGAGTGCGTGCCACGCATAAGGCCTCCGGCCTGTCTTTTTCCAGAACGAACCATGTCCATCACCCTACCTATCCCCTCCCTCGAAGGCATCACCACCGAACGCTTGGTCTTTCGCCATCCGGTGCTCGAGGACCACGTTTGGTGGATGGAATACATGAACAACGCCGAAGCCATCCGCTTCATGCCGTTCACCTTGGGCAGCGAGGCGGACTGTGAAGCGTTCATCCAGCGCTCGATCGATCGCATCGCGCGCGATGGCTCCTGCCTAAACGTGATCACCGATCGCGCGACTGGGAAGCCCGTGGGCATGGTGGGCCTGTTGACGCAGGAAGTGGACGGCATCGCTGAACTGGAGATCGGTTACCACCTGTTGCCTTCGGCATGGGGCCAAGGCTATGCCACCGAAGCCGCGAAGGTGTGCTTGGCCTTCGCCCGCGAACATCAATTGGCTCCTTCGGTGATCTCACTCATCGATCCGGCGAACGGGAAGAGCCAGGCCTTGGCGAAACGCAATGGCATGCACTTCCACAAAATGGGCATGCACCGTGGCGAATCCGTGATGGTGTTCCGGGCGGCACCATAAACGCACGCCGAGTTGGCCGATCGCCATTCGAAGAACAGGTCTAAGCGCTCTTTTGCGGCACCTATTCAACCAAGACCGGTTGAAAGCTGGCCAAAGGCTGAGCGTGAAAAAGCGCTTGCCCGAAGTACTTTGCCCACTAGCATGAACCAGCCGATGGGCACCTAGTGGATTTCCCATCGGCACAACACCAGCCGCATGAACGAAAAAGACTGGGACCAGGTGGCCAACACCTTCGAGGAGGAGATCTTCAATGTGCCGGAAAACGACACCAAGGGATTGATCAACGAAGCGCTGGAACGGCTTGCATCACCCGGTGCAACGGCCACTGACCTGGGCTGCGGCGTGGGCCGCACCCTGCCCAAGTTGTCCGGCCATTTCGCCAAGGTCTATGCCGTGGACGTAAGTAGTGAATGCCTTGCCATTGCGGCGGAGCAATGCGCCCTGTATGACAACATCACGTACGTACACGCCGATCTTTCCAAGGATCGCAACGGCTATCCGGCAACAGACGTGGTGCTCTGCATCAACACGCTCCTGAACGCCTCCATTGAAGTACGCGAGCCGTTGTTCGACCGCACGTGCCGCAGCGTGAAGCGCGGCGGCCACCTGGTGCTGGTGGTGCCCGCGCTGGGCTCCGCCCTACTTACCGGCTACCGGCGTTTCCAATGGAACCTGCGCGACGGCATGTCCCCCGGCGAGGCCCAGCAGGAAGCAGCCCTGAACGACCTGGGGATCGCACAGGGAATCGTCCACATCGACGGAGTGCCCACCAAGCATTTTATGCGCGAGGAATTGGAGGCCGCCCTGGATGCCCGCGGATTCAAGGTGGAAGCAATTGAAAAGCTCGAGTACGGATGGAATACGGAATTTGAAGCCCCGCCGCGCTGGATGAAGGAACCTTATCCGTGGGATTGGTTCGTAACGGCCCGGCGCATCCGTTGAACTCCCGTGTGCAAGCTTGGCCTTCTGCCGGCGCTCGTTCACGAAGCACGCTTCAAGCCGACCACGCCGATGATGATGAACGCGAACCACAAAAGCTGCATGCCGTTCGCGGGCTGCCTGAACCAAAACGTATCGATCAACTTCGAGGCCACCAGCGCAACGGCCATCCACACCGCGTATGCCGTGCTTGCCGGAATGGTGCGCATGCTCATGGAAAGGAAGATGACATTGCCCGCGCCGAACACCGCATAGCCGATGAACGGCAACAAGGCTGTTGCATGCAATGGATCGCTGAACAGCCCATGCCAGCCCATCTCCTTCAACGCCTGCACGTTCATGGCTTTTACGGCATACAGCCAAAGCGCCTCACTGAGCGAAGCGATGAGCAGATAGGTCCAACTGATGTTCATGTGGTGGCTTCAACGCACGCAAAGGAAACCGCATGATGGACACGGCCCTCGAAAAGATCATGCTTCCTGCTGGTTCACCGCAGGTTGGCCTTGCCCCGCTCACATCACCCCCCTTTCCCAAAGCGATAACTTTGTACCCTATCCCAATGAAAAATGAAAACTAGATTCAACATCGCCACAGCTTCGCCCAAAGTGTACAAAGCCATGATGGGCCTGGAAGAACACCTGCACCACTGCTCCATCGAGCTGCCGCTGGTCCACTTGGTGAAGTTGCGCGCCTCGCAGATCAACGAATGCGCCTATTGCCTGGACATGCACTGGAAGGACCTGCGCGCCTTGGGCGAGACCGAACAACGCCTGTATTCGCTGGATGCCTGGCGCGAATGCCCTTGGTACAGTGACCGCGAACGCGCTGCATTGGCATGGACCGAGGCCGTGACCCTGGTGTCCCATGACCAAGTGCCTGATGCCGTGTATGAGTCCGTACGGCCGCACTTCAACGATACCGAGCTGGCCGACCTCACCTGCGCCGTGGCCACCATCAACGTCTGGAACCGCTTTGCCATCTCCGCCCGTAGCGAACCGGGCACCTACCAGCCCAAGCCGCAGGCCCAACACGCCTAGCCGGAAGCCACGTGCCTGATGCAGTACTCCGCCCGGAAGGCCACCCTTGCGGACCTGGGTACCATCGTGCGCCACCGGTACCTCATGTTCGCGGAGATCGGCCATGGCGATCCGGCGGTGATGGAGGCAGGAAAAGCCCAATACACGGAGTGGTTGCGGGAGCGCTTGCTGAACGGCCGATACCAAGGCTGGCTCATGGAATGCGGTTCCGGCGAGGTGGTGGCAGGTGTCGGCCTCTGGCTTTTGGAATGGCCCGGCGGTGTGGTGGACCTCGTCCCTTTCCGCGGCTATGTGTTCAACGTGTGGACCGAACCCGTGCACCGCCGAAAAGGCTTGTCGCGGCAATTGATGCGGAAGGTTTTGGAAGCAAGCCGGGAACAAGGCATCCTCCGGGTTTATCTGCATGCTAGTGACGCGGGGCGCAAGCTGTACGAGCTGCTCGGATTCTCGCCCTCCAATGAAATGATGATCCGCTTGCCTGCCCTGGCCGTACGGGCGCCGCACTGAACGCCCGCCTTCGGTGTACGGAGCACGCTCAAGCCCGCTCTACAAAGTACATCTGCATCAATCCCTTGCCCTTGGCCTCAATGGCGCCGCGCGGCGTGAACCGCAGGCCCGGCACGTCCTTCACGCGTTCATAGGTGGATTGGCTGATGTTTACGCAACCCACTTCCCCGCAGGATTCCATGCGGTTGGCCACGTTCACCGTGTCGCCCCAAATGTCGTAAGCATACTTCTTCACGCCCACGATCCCCGCGATCACCGGGCCGGTGTGGAGCCCGGCGCGCATCTCAAAATACAAGCGGCCCATGGCCGCCCGCCGCTGCTTGTACGCAAGCATGAAATCCTGCATGTCCAACGCGGCCAAGATCGTTTGCAGCGGATCCCCCTTCAGCGCATCGGGCAAGCCACCGGCCGCCATATAGGCGTCGCCGATGGTCTTGATCTTCTCCACGCCGTGTGATTCCACGATGTTGTCAAAGGCCTTGAAGCATTGGTCCAGCTCGCCCACCAGCTCCGCCGCATCCACTGTTTGGGTGAGCTGGGTGAAATTCCGGAAATCCGTGAACAAGATGGTGGCGCTTTTGTACTCGCGTACATCCGCATGCCCCTTCTGCCTGATCTCGTCCGCCACTTCCTCCGGCAGGATGTTGTGCAAGAGTGCTTCGGAAATTGACTTTTCCTTCTTCATGGCCCGCGTCATACGGTTGATGTAGCGCAGGCGTGTGAGCAATGCCACGGAAACGCCCACAACTCCGAGCAGTATGAACAGAAACACGTTCCGCGTGCGCTTCATTCGCGTTTTCTCCAGCTCCGTGGACAAGTTCTCCGCACGCAACGCGTTGATCTCCTTGTCCTGACGTACCGTCTCAAAGCGCGCCTGCATTTCGGTGAGGGACCTCAATTTCTCTCTGTTCAGCAGGCTGTCGTTCAAGTCGAACCGCAGCATGGACTCCCGGTAGGCTTTCCCAAAGTCGCCCAATTCCTTGTAGTTGCCGGCCAATTTCCCGTGCAAGTTCACCTGCAGGGAAAGGTCCTTTGCGGAATCGGCGAAGATCAAAGCGGATAGCAGCAGCTTGTTCGCTTCCGCGTGGGCACCACGCTCCGTGGCCAGGCTGGCCAGGTTGGTGTATGACCGCGCGATGCGGCCCAGCTTGCCGTTGGTGATCGCATTGGCCAGGCTTTGGCGAAAGAAGTGTTGCGCACTGTCCAATTGCCCCTGGTAATCCTTCAGTGCGCCCATGTTCAGCATGGCATCATACATGTCCTGTTGCGCACCTTCCGCCTTGGCCAGGGAAAGGATGTTCCTAAACCCCTCTTCCGCACCGTCGAGGTTGCCTTGGCGTGCTTCCGCAATGGCCCTGTTGGTGAGCAAGGCGTTGCGGAGCACGGTGGGCTTCCACTTTGGGTTCCACAGTGCCAGTGCCTTGGTGCAAATGGAGTCCACACGTTCAAAATCCTCCAGCTTCAAGTACAGGTAGCTCATGGCCACATGGCCCCGGATCAACACCAAGCTGTCGCATCCTGGCCTGTATTCCGCCATGGTCCGATGGGCACAGGCCAAGGCCGAATCCAAGGCCCCCATGTCCGCGAAACTGGTGCTCCTGATACCGTCCACTTCAGCCAGGCTGCAATGGTCCTTCCGGGCGGAAAAGGCATCCAGCAGCAGGTCCGTGGTGGCAATGGTGCTGAGCGGCTCGCGCCCAAGATTTCCCCGGAGCACGGCAAGTACACTGTCCGCCCAAGCCTGCGAATGCACCGGATGCTCCGCATGGACCGGCATGAAAGCGGGCATGAAGGCCGTTGCCAACACGGAAAATAAAACCTTCATTGCCTGCCCGCACCGCTGCCGTTCGTAAATCCGGTGCCGGCTTGGAACACCACGCCTTTCCCTCCCTTCCTATCCTTGTCCGTGGCTACTTTCACCGTCCAATTGTCCAAATTCCCCGAACTGAGCGTGAGCTCGCAGAACACACCACTGGATCCGCCAGGGAATATACCGCCCCCGCCATCCACTTTGCATGTTCCCGCATCGCGGCTTGCACCGGCCTCCACCACAACAACGCATTGGCCTTGGTCCAAATACACGCCCTTGAACGACCATGTGATCTCTGAGCTCCCGCTACTGCTGCATCCGTTGTTTGGTTGCCGCAATGGCGAATGGCTGGTTCTCTGCACGGAAACTGCGGTAACGGTGGTCATGCTCCAAAGGTGTTAAGCAATCGTTACGGTGAAGATACGATCGATCCCGCAGGAGCAGCACCCGGCACATTGAAAATGCCCGGAAACCAGGAGGCTCACAGAAGCTCAAGGATGGCTCGAAGTACCTCGAACCTGCCTTCCGGCAGGCAGGCGGATGGCACGCGAAGCGATCGTTCGCTAGGACAAGGCGAAGCGAGGATACTGAAACGAAGTATCCGACTGAGCTGCAACGCAGGATGAGCGAACGAGGGCGAGGATCCAAAAGAACCTTCATGACCGATCGTGCCGCCGGAGCAAGGTACTTCGAACCACCCTCAAGCCTGTCTTTGGCGATCTTTCGGCCTTCCAAAAATGGCAACCCCATGATCATCGACGTGGCGCAGCGCTGGTTCCAAGCCTTTAATGCACATGACCTGGAAGGTCTGCTGGCCTTGTATGCCGACGATGCGCGGCACTTCAGTCCGAAGCTGCACGTGCGCAAGCCGGAGACCGGCGGCTGGGTGCAGGGCAAGGACGCACTGCGCGCATGGTGGCGCGATTCATTTCAGCGCCTGCCCTCGCTGCGCTATGAGCCCACCAACTTCATTGCCAACGGAACGGCGGTGTTCATGGAATACATCCGCCATGTGGAAGGCGAGGCCGCCCTGCGCGTGGGCGAAGTGCTCGAGGTGGCGGACGGCCTGATCACCGCTTCGCGCGTGTACCACGGCTGAGGCTTCGCCCAGCTCACATCGCCTTCTGCCGGACCTTCACATAGTTGAGCTGCAGCATGGTGTTGCCCGGCAGCGCATCGTACAGGCGCACGATTCCCGCACCATTGCCCTTTGCTGCCTTCGCATTCCCAAGATCCACTGTGCTGGGCAGTCCTGCCATGTCGATCCGCGGCGCATTGATGCGCGTACCGATCCAGTTTCCCGGTGTCCACCAGCCTATGTTGGAGAGGTTGAGCTGCCCCAGCGTGTAAAGCACCACCGGCGCACGCTGCGGCCCGTTCCAGTATACATTTTCCAAGTTCACCGTGGCCTGCGAAGGCATGTTCACGTAAATGGACGCCTTGCGCACGGCATGCTCCACATGGAAGTTTGAAAGCATGAAGGACTTCACCACCGGGTTGGCGGCAGGCCGACTTTCGTCCCCGTCCATGGTGGCGCTCAAAAAGATATCGTAGTCGCACGCCTCCCCCTCGCTCACACAATCCATCATCCGCACCCCGCCGCTGTTGAGGATGGTGTACGCCGCGGAAGTGGTTTTGGCGCAATAAACCCTGCACTGCTCCAGCACGCTGCTGTTGCTCTGGCTGTTCGCGGCATTGGCGCCGGGCCAGTCCCCTTGGCGCAGCACGATGCCCTTGTCCTTCGGGTTGGTCACCCGCACGTTTTCCAACCGCGTCATCAGGCAAAACCTCAGGTCCACCGCCGCCTCTCCCTGCGAAACGAGTTCCACATTGCTGATCACCGTGCCGAACGAACTCTTCAGGTCGATTGCCTTCTTCCCTCCCGTTATGGATGCGAAATCCTTGATCACATACCGGTTGTTGACCACCCTCATCGCATCGTCCATGCTTGCAACTTGGTTCGTAAAGCCATTTGAACCCGGCCCCAGCGCCAGTTTGCAGCCCCTGCCATCGATCACCAGCATGGCTTGGGCGGGCAAGGTGATGTCGCCGCTGCTATGGTAGCGGTCCGTTGCGGAAAACACCACCGAGGTGGCATCCTTGGGGAGCTGCGCGAACCAGGTGCCCACATCCACCTTTGCCGGAACGATGTACTCCGTGGCCCTTGCCAGTACCGGGCAGAGCACCACCGCCGCGGCGATCATCCTCGAGTATTTCATGGGGCCAAGCTACTGAAGGCGCGGGCCAACAAGATCCAGGCCAAGCCCTGCCTAACTTGCACGCATGTTGGGTACGGACCCCGCACACACCCCGGTGCTCACCACCAAGCACCTGGTTCTCCATGCACTGGAAGAACGCGATGCCGAAGCCGTTCACGGCCTGCGTTCCAACCCTGCGGTGATGCGGTTCATCCCCAAGCCCTTGTTCACGCACGTGGAAGAATCGCTCCGCATGATCCAGGATTTCCGGCAGGCGGCCCGGCAGGGCACGTGCGTCATGTGGGGCATCACCGTGCACGGCTCCGCGCAGTTGGTGGGCTACATTGGATACTGGCGATTGGTGAACGGGATGCACCTGGCGGAGATCGGTTATGCCCTTCACCCCGACCTCTGGGGAC
The DNA here is from genome assembly GCA_018266685.1 of Bacteroidota bacterium. GTDB lineage: Bacteria > Bacteroidota > Bacteroidia > Flavobacteriales_F > PHOS-HE28 > PHOS-HE28. The sequence continues at coordinate 2,739 of JAFDZY010000348.1, read as the reverse complement.
AGGGCTTGATGTCCGAAGCGCTGGAAGCCGTGCTGGCATTCGGATTCGGCACCATGCACTTGAAGACCGTGGAGGCCCAGGTAACCCCGGACAATGTGGCGTCCATCCATGTGCTGGAACGAAACGGGTTCCGGGCCGTGAGCAGGACCATGCAGCAATATGGAGGTGAAACCGGCGCTCTTGAGGCCATCATTTACAGGCTCGGTGCAACCACAAGCCACTGAAGGCAGCGGGCCACCCCGTGGTCCTTCGCCGCGCGGCAATGTGTCCGCCTTGGTATTTTCGCCATCCGCGATGCGCCTGCTTCTTGCCCTGCTCACCATGCTCCCTTGGCTGCCTGCCGCAGCACAGGACCAGCCGGAAATGCAGTTCGCCCTCAGCCTGTCCCCTTCCACGGACGGCCAACTTTTCTGCCTGTTCCTGGTGAAGGTGAAGAACGGGCAAGTGGTTGAAAGCCGCCCCTTGAGCCGCAACAGCTTCATTCGCCAAGTGCAGGGCCGCACCTTCAGCCCGGCAAATACCGATGCCGAGGACCTGTTCCGGAAGTACGGCGTGAAACAATGCACCCTGCCCCCGGACAGCGCCGCCATGGGCTTCCTCACCGATTGCAGCACCTTGGACGAACTGTGGAAATTACGCTACTGGGAATATCCGCTGAAAACCGAAAGCGGGCAGCGCGTTTCCAAAGGTTGGAGCGAAAAACCGCTGGTGCCAAGCCCCCGGCAAATGGAGATCCTGCACGGTTACGGCATGCGCTACCCCACCGACCTGGTGATCGGGCCCGAAATGTTCCGCCTGCTGCGGGACATGGGCGACCACGACTGGGTGGTACAATACAGGAACGGTGAAGGATGAGCGGACCATGCAACGGACCTGAAAACCTGCTGGGCCAATTGCGCACCGGCGACCGCGTGGCCCTCAGCCGTGCCATCACGCTGGTGGAGAGCACACGTGCCGCGGACCTGCCCGCGGCGAGGAGCCTGGTGCGCGAAGCCATGCAAGTGGCGGGCGCGTCCGTGCGCATCGGCATCACCGGCATTCCGGGCGTGGGCAAGAGCACCTTGATCGATGCCTTGGGCAGCCGCCTGATCGGCATGGGCCACCGTGTTGCCGTGCTTGCCATCGACCCCAGCAGCGCCCGCACCTACGGCAGCATATTGGGGGACAAAACCCGCATGGAGAGGCTGGCCGCTGAGGAAAACGCATTCATCCGCCCAAGTCCCGGCGGCGGCAACCTCGGCGGCGTGGCGCGCAGAACGCGCGAAGCCATGATCCTTTGCGAGGCGGCAGGCTACGACCGCATCCTCATTGAGACCGTGGGCGTAGGCCAGAACGAAGCGGCCGTGGACCAGCTCACCGACCTGAACCTGCTGCTGATGATCGGCGGCGCCGGGGACAGCCTGCAAGGCATCAAGCGCGGCATCATGGAAGCCGCAGACCTGATCGCCATAAACAAGAGCGACGGTGACAACGACCGGCGCAACCGCCGGGCCGCCATGGACCTGCGCCAGGCCGTTGCCCTGCTGCCCCCGCGCCCAAGTGGCCACCGCCCACCGGTGCTGCTGTGCTCGGCCACGACCGGAGCGGGGATCGATGCCTTGGCCGACGAGCTTGAAAGCGCGGCCCGCCGCGACCATGCCAGCGGCCACGCACAGCACCGCCGCCAGGAACAGGCCCGCTGGTGGATGCGCACCATCGTGGAAGAAGCCCTGGTAAACGGATTTTACAATGACCCGGGCATCCGCACTGTGCTGCCTACCTTGGAAGAACGTGTCAGCAAAGGCGAACTGAACCCGTTCGATGCCGCACAGGAACTGCTGCGGCAATACAGGCACCCGGGTGATCCAAGATCTTAAAACAGCTTCCGCACTTCTTCCTTCAGCGCAAGAATGGCCTGCTGCGTGGGCAGGTGGGTGAGCTTCCCGGCTGTTTCAAAAACCCGTTGGCTCAGTGCCGTTCCGTTCGCCCCTTCCGGCGTGCCCTCGGCTGCAATGTTGATGATGCGCAAGGTTTCCTCCTTGGCCATCTTCACCTGTTGCCATGCCCGGTCGCTCACGTAGATCTGCTGTGTCACGTTATGCTCAAATTCCTCACGCACCGTGGCCAGCAGCTCCGCATGAAGCATTCGCGCGGTCATGTTGTTCTTATGGACGCGGAACACCAAGGTTCCCGGCGCTATGCGCTCCAGAAAGAGCGTGAGCCGCTCATAAGCCTGCAGGCGCAACGGCAGCGTATGCTTGCGGTCATCGCGCTTGGCCTCGGCCAGCAACTGCGTGTTTGCCGCGTGCTGCCGCGCGCCCAGGAACTGGCGCAGCAGGTAAAAGGCCGTTAGGAACACCACCACGGAAGGGAGCAGTGCCAGCAGCACTTGGAAGAATTGATCGCCGGACATCCAAAGGGATTTGCGGGCGAAGATCGGGCCTAACCGGTGATCGCCGCACCGGCAGGGCAAACGCAAGCAAACTTCAGCGTGGTCTTGCTTCATGGAACAGCCCGTGGCCATATCGGGCTTCGTTGTTATGGCAAGGCCATTGGGTCTAAGGCGCCCTGCGGGCGCGGCTTCCAATAGAATTCAAACCGCAGATGGACACGGATGAACACGGATCACAGACCCACCTACCAAGCAAAACAACCTTTCCTATCCGTGTTCATCCGTGTGGACCCGCCTGCCGGCCGGCAGGTCCGTGGTTCAAGACAGTGTGTGAATGCGCCGCCAGGCGCATGGAAAAGACCCGGTAG
>JAFDZY010000347.1 GCA_018266685.1 Bacteroidota bacterium | reverse complement strand
GGGTTCATGGTTGCGCCGTTGCACCGTGGAGGTTGCCCAAGGCGCTTCTCAATTGTTGCAGGAACAGGTCCCGTTCGCCGGTGTTGAATTCCTTCAGGGCCATGCGGTCCAGCGCGGAGTGCACTTTCTTGATCTCCTTGGCGGCCGCCTTGGCCTTGGGCAGTAGCTTCAGGTGGTGCTTGCGCCGGTCCTCCGGGCATACCGCCCGCTCCACGAAGCCGCAGGCGCAGAGGTGGTCGATGCAGCGCGCCATGGCCACTTTGTCCATGTGCAGCGCGTCGGCCAGTTCCTGCTGGCTGATGCGTCCTTCATGCTCCACGATCAGGGAAAGTACAAAGTAGCCGCGTTCAATGCCCAAGTGCGCCAGCCGCTCCTGCAGCAGGGTGAAGTAGCGCTGGCCGATGCGCGCGCACCAGAATCCGAGGGAGCGTTCCTTGGCCAATTGCATTCCGGGGCGCAAAGGTCGGGCGCGATCCGTTACAAATGCAACTAAATGCCGCCGAGCCGTTAACGATCGTGAAATGGCATGCCGTTCCGGCAGGTGTTCAGGCGCGGAATGCGGGTTATCGGTCCAAGTCCGGGCGGTGTTCCCTTTATTTGCAGGCCGCCGGAACTTCCCGTCGGCTTGATCTCCCCTCGTTGCACATGCACTTCAGAATGCCCGCCGTTGCTGTTGCGGCCCTTTTCATCGGCAGCCTCCACGCCCAGGACGACCTGGTGAAGAAGACCAGCCAAACGGCCACCGACACCACCGGCTACCGCTTCACCACCGTGGTGAGCGCGGAGGTGACGCCCGTGGAGAACCAGGCCTCCTCCGGTACTTGCTGGAGCTACAGCGCCAACAGTTTCCTGGAGTCGGAGATGATCAAGGCCGGCGGCCCGGCCATCCACCTGGCGAAGATGTACACCGCGCGCAAATCATACGAGGACAAGGCCGACAGTTATGTGCGCATGCACGGCAGCCTGAATTACGGCGATGGTGGCGAACCGCATGACGTGGTGAACATGTACGCCAAGTACGGCACCATGCCCGAGGAGAACTACCTGGGCCTGAACTACGGCACGGATAAGAACCAGTTCGGCGAGCTGCAGGCGGTGCTCAAGGCCATGCTGGACCAGGTGATCAAGGCGCCCAACCGCGGCAAGCTCACTCCCGTGTGGAAGAAGGCCTTCAGCGGCGTGCTGGATGCCTACCTCGGCCCCGTGCCGGAAACCTTCACGTACAAGGGCAAGAGCTATACGCCGCAGAGCTTTGCCAAGGAGGTGGTGAAGCTGGACCCGAAGAACTACGAGGAGTTTATCTCCGTGACCAACGCGCCCTATTGGGAGAAGAGCATGATGATGGTGCCGGACAACTGGGCCTTTCAATATTGCTGGAACATCCCGATGGAGGATATGATCGGCGTGATCGACAACGCCCTGAGGAACGGCTACACCGTGGCCTGGGGCGGCGATGTGAGCGAGCCTTCCTTCAGTTGGAAGAACGGCATTGCCTGGGTGCCGGAAACGCCCGCCGATGATCTCACCAAGGAGCAGAAGGAGGACCTGTTCTCAGGCCCCAAGCCGGAGATGAAGATCACGCCGGAGCTGCGCCAGGAAGCGTTCGACAACTACTCCACCGGCGACGACCACGGCATGCAGCTCACCGGCATTGCCAAGGACCAGGACGGCAACGAGTGGTACATCGTAAAGAACTCCTGGGGCGTGAAGAATGACCACGAGGGCTACCTGTACATGAGCAAGAACTACGTGCGGTACAAGACCACCTCGTTCATGGTGAACCGCAAGGCCATCCCTTCGGATGTGTTGAAGAAGCTGAAGGGATAGTGTGCGGCTTCGGTTGGCAGTTGTTAGTTGTTAGTTGTCAGGCGTGGAAACGACCACTTCCGGATTCAAGCTTCCGCCTTCCGCCTGCCAACGGCCACCTGCCACCTGCCAACTGAAAAACTTCCCTCCCCACTCTCACCCCACTAGGTGCGCCAGCCCGCTGTTCACGCCCTCGTAGAGGTCGCGCACCTTGCGGTCGTTGCAGAGCTTCTTGAAGCCCTCGCGGATCGGCTTGTACGCATCGTGTATGGGGCAGGGGCGGGCATCGCTGCACTTGTTCAAGCCCAGGCCGCACTGCTTGAAGAGGTCTGAACCGTCAATGGTCTCCACGATCCGGATCACCCGCTGGTCAGCCTGCTTGGGGGTGATGTAGAAGCCGCCCTTCGGCCCCTTGGCGCTTTGGATGATGCCCGCCTTCACCAAGCGCTGCAGCAGCTTGCCCACGGTGTGCTCGTTCTCGCCGGTGTAGGCGGCCACTTCCTTCAGGCTGCTCCGCTCGCCGGAGCGCAGGCGCGAACCGAGGAAGATCACGGCCTTGATGGAGGCTTTGCAGGTGAGGCTCAGCATGGCTCAGTAGCCGCCCAGGAAGGCGCGGCCCGCATCGGAGATCATGTCCTGTTTCCACGGCGGATCGAAAGTGATCGTCACTTCCGGCACATAGCCCGGAAGCGTCATCTTCAGCGCTTCGGTGACATTGGCCTGG
>JAFDZY010000346.1 GCA_018266685.1 Bacteroidota bacterium | reverse complement strand
TTCATCAGGCCGATGTCTTCCAGGATCTGGTGGGTGGCCCCGTCCTCGCCCAGGGTAAGGCCTGCGTGGCTGGCGCAGATCTTTACGTTCTTGCCGCTGTAGGCGATGCTCTGGCGGATCTGGTCGTACACGCGGCCGGTGCTGAAGTTGGCAAAGGTGCCCGTGAAAGGGATCAGCCCGCCCACGGTCATGCCGGCGGCCATGCCCATCATGTTAGCCTCTGCGATGCCTACTTGAAAGAAGCGCTCGGGGAATTCCTTGGCGAAGGCGTCCATCTTGAGCGAACCGGTGAGATCGGCACAGAGGGCCACAATCCGGTCGTCATTGCGGCCGGCTTCCAGGAGGCCTGCGCCAAAGCCGCTGCGCGTGTCTTTCTTATCGAGTACAGGGTAGGAGGTCATTTGGGGAGGTGAAGAGGTGATGAAGGGATGCTTGCGGTTGGCGCGGGTGTGGCGTACGGCGCAGGATGGCTTGTTTAAAGTTCGACGCTTACGGCCCGGCCGCTGGCCACGGTGAAGTCTTTTACGATGGAGAAGGCGGTTTCACGTGCATCCATCCTGCGGTAGATCACGCGGTAGTCGCCGGGCAGCAGTTTGAACTGGTTGTGGTCCAACCGGGTGTCCAAGTCCACCACCCATTCCAGCTCGTTGCCGTTCTTCTTGAAAATGGCCCCCGGCCCGGTGGATTGCGCAACCACGTTCACCACGCCGCTGCGCGGAATGGAGACGGGCGTAACGCCGCTTTGCTTGATCACCACGTCCGGAATGTAGAGGCGCGGCAGGGTGAGCACTTCCAGGTCATACGAGCCGGTGCGGTACAGTTGCGAGCTGTTCATCAGCTGGGCGTTCACCGTGGCGGTTTCGCCGTGCTTGCGCACAATGCAGGCCACGGGCTGTTCCGCAGTTACCGCGCCTTCGATCTTCAGTTCCAAGCGCCCTTGCCCGGCCACCAGGGCGATCACGTTGTGCACGCCGGGCTCGATGATGACATTTTCCTTCACGCTGGGCGGCACGGTGTGGGCCACGATCCGATAGGTGAACACGGGATCGATGCTGAGGGTATCCGGCTCGCCGCGCAGGTTCATGGTGTGCACAAAGTCGTAGCGGTCCTCGCCGGTGCGTTGGTCGTAGAACGTGACGGGCACATCGGTTTCGGTGGGCTTGCTTTGGTCCGTCAAGAGCAGTAACTGGGTGGTGGTGGCGTTCAGGGCCTGATCGATGACCACCTTCAGCACGCGGTCAAACATTTCCGGGCTGCCGGCATCGTAGTAGTTGCCCACGCACTTCAAGCTGTATTTGCCGGCATCCTCAATGCCGATGCCAATTACGAACGGTTTCAGGATGATGCCCTTGGCCTGGAGGGCACGGCTAACGGCGCAAGGGTCTTCATCGCAGGCCTCGATGCCGTCGGTGATCAGGATGATGATGTTGCGCGCCTTGTTGTCCGGGAAATCGCTTGCGGCCTTCTCCAGTGACCGCGCAATGGGCGTAGTGCCCAAGCAGCGCACGGCTTTCATCTTATTCCGGATGGCATCGCCGTTGTGCGGCCCGAAGGGCACTTCCAGCTTGGTGTCGTCGCAGTCCTGCTTGCCGGGCTCAATGCGGCTTTGGTGGCCGTACAGGCGCAGCGCCAGTTCCACGTTGGGCGCGTTTTCTATGGGGGGCAACGCCTTCAGCAATACGGCACGTGCCGCGTCGATCTTGGGTTCCTTGTCCCAGAAGGCGTTCATGCTGTTGCTGCAGTCCATCACGAAGAGGATGCGCGTAAGCTTTGCGGCCTCCACGTTTTGGGCTGAAAGGGTGCAAGGAGTGAACAGACAGCAAAGGACCAAGGCGATCGGCATGCGAACCTTCACTGTTGCACCAGCCAATTGCATCCTGCGCTCCATGCCATGACCACAACGCAAAAGCGTGCCGATCATGCGGGATGGAGGTGTGCTGGCCACGGATCAGTAGTCTCCAAGGGTTTCGGGCAACTGCTTCAGGGCGGCAGCGAGCTGGGCATCGTTGGGCGCAATGCCGTGCCATTCGTGGCTGCCCACCATGAAGTCCACGCCGCAGCCCATTTCGGTGCGCATCAGGATCATCACGGGCTTGCCCTTGCCGGTGCGGCCAATGGCCTCCTTGAAGCCGCCCAGCACCTCGGACATGTCGTTGCCTGCCATCTCCATCACATCCCAGCCGAAAGCGGACCACTTGGCCCGCAGGTCGCCCAAGGGCATCACATCGTCCACGTCGCCATCGATCTGGCGCCCGTTCCAATCCACGGTGGAAATGAGGTTGTCCGCCTTCTTGCCGGCCGCAGCGATGGCGGCTTCCCAGATCTGGCCTTCCTGCAGCTCGCCATCGCCGTGCAGGGTGAACACCAGTGTGGGGTCGCCGTTCAGCTTTTTGGCCAATGCGGCGCCCAGTCCCACGCTCAGGCCTTGGCCCAGGGAACCGCTGGCCATGCGCACGCCGGGCAGTCCCTCGTGCGTGGTGGGGTGGCCCTGCAGGCGTGAGTTGATGCGGCGGAAGGTCTTCAGTTCGTTGATGGGGAAGTAGCCGTTGCGGGCCAGCACGCTGTAGAACACCGGGCTGATGTGGCCGTTGCTCAGGAAAAAGAGGTCTTCGCCGATGCCGTCCATGGTGAAATTGGGGGCATCGTGGCGCAGCACATGGAAGTACAGGGCCACCAGGAAATCCGTGCAGCCCAGCGAACCGCCGGGGTGGCCGCTTTGCGCGCCGTGCACCATGCGCACGATGTCGCGGCGCACTTGGGATGCGATGGACTGCAATTCCTGGATGTCGGCGTTCTTGGCAGGGGCCGGTGCTGTGGAATTCATGCGGATGAAGGTAGGCTGGAATGTTGCGCGAAGGTACCCGGTGCCCCTACGGGCCTTGCTGCGCGTGGAAAACTTTTGAAAACTGGCGCTGCGGGCTACCGGCTCCAGAAGACCTCCTTCACCACCGGGTCGCGCTTCACCTCATCCATTACGCGGTTCAGCGCTTCCTCATCCAGCGGGTCGAAACGGAGCAAGTAGAGAAATCCTTCCTCCGTGGTGTCGCGGCTGAAGGTCCTGACGCGGAACTCGGAATTGCTGAGCAAGCGGTGGATCAAAGCGGAATCGTCCGCATCGCGGTGCGTGGTAAGCTCCAGTGTGCGTTGCTTAAAGCGCTTGTCATAGAGGCGTTCCAGCGGCTGCATGGCCCAGAGGATCCCCAGCGCGATGACGGTGGTGGCCCCGGCCGCGAAGTACATGCCGCCGCCAGTGGCTAGGCCGATGGCAGCCACCGTCCACAGGCCTGCGGCGGTGGTGAGGCCGCGTATTGCGCCTTGTTTCAGGAACAAGATGGTGCCTGCCCCGATAAAGCCGATTCCGCTGACCACCTGTGCCGCCACACGGGAGGGATCCAGCACAATGTTCGGCTTGCCCAGCACATCGGCAAATCCAAAGGCTGAGACCAGCATGATCAGGCAGGATCCGGTGCACACCATCATGTGGGTGCGCATGCCGGCGGTCCAGTCCTTTCGCTCGCGCTCCAGGCCGATTAGTGCGCCAAAGAAGGCGGCCAAGGCCAAGCGGATCAACACTTCGGAGGAGTTCAGCATGTTTAAGATGTGTTCATTTCACCGGGCATCGCTGCATCATCGCCAACCGCCGGAACATCCGGATCGCATCAATGGTCAATCGTATGCCGCGCGGTCTGCGGGAAGCAGGTTCCTCCGTGCGAATCTATACGGACTGTCCTTGTTCTCCATCCAACGGATCAGCTTGAAGATGCCGAACACGTTGAACACCACGCCCAGTGCAATACCGGCAACGTAATCCGTTGGCGAGGCCAGGTTCTGCCCAATGACGATCCGGAAGAAGAGGAACACACATGGCGCAAACAGCAGCCAGCTGGTGGCCAGCCCCGCATTGTACCAGGTCTTTCCCTTGATGTTGAACACGAACGTGTGCGCCACAATGTTGCCCAGCGAGACCATGATCGTTGCCAAGCCCAGCCATACCGCATGTTCGCCCATGAGGGCTGCAAGGAGATAGGCCGTCCAGCCAACCGCTACGTTCACGGCCAACGCGCTGCCGGTGTTCAGCGGGTAGCGGTCCGGGGTTTCGCTCTTGAACATGACCCGGTTCAGCATGCCCGGGAAGGTGCCCGGCAGGCGGTATTCCTCCAGTTGGTGGCAGAGCAGAGTGACCAAGCTCAGCCACATCAGCAGTTCATAGTTGGTCAGCGTGGCATGCGTGGTTCCCAGCCAGGCCAAGATGATCACGATCAACGGCGTGCCGATGTCATACCAATGGTTTCGCAGGAAGTTCATTTCAGGAATGTGGTGGCATTGGAATGAAACATCCGTTGGGGCGGTTTAGTTGTGGTGCCACATCCCGACGCTCGGCTGTTTCCCATCTCGGCGCTCGGCTGTTGGCTGAGTGCCCCATTCACCTCGGCCTCCGGCCATGAACGTTCTTCTTCGTGATGCGGTCTTGCGCTGGAGCCCGCCAGAGGCGGACTGGCTGCCGGGCACTCGGCAGGTCCTTGGAATTACCGGTTAAGCCGAGCGCCGGGGTTTAGAACATCCGTTGGGGCCGTTTGGTTGTGGTGCCTGGTAATGGCGGATGGTGAACAGGTACCTGCGCCCCACGAACTACGCCCTACGAACTCTGCCCTAACAACGAACAACCCACAACAGGAACAGAAACAAATACCCCACCAAGCCCATCATTTCCCGCCCAACCACCGGAAGCCGTCCATCACAGCGCGGTGCAGAATGTTGGCATGGTCGAAATCCGGCAGGTAGTCAAATCCCACCCGGATCACCGGGTTTTTCTGCACCAACGCACGAAGCTTGCGGGCATCGCCCACCATGCGTTTGCCTTCCTTTCCAACGGCAATGAACACCCGTTGCGGCGCGTGTGGGGGATCAGAAATGAATGCGGGAGGTTGCTTAAGCAGGGAACCTCCGTCCCACCACAGACTTGGGCTCACGATCAAATAGCGGCGGAACAGCGCAGGCTGCTTGAACAGCACCTCCGTGGCCAACAAACCGCCCAGGGACTGGCCGATGAGCAGCCGGTCCGGCGAGGTGCGGAAGTGCGCATCAACAAAAGGGATTAGCTCTTTGCCGATAAAATCGATGAAGGCTGCGGAGCCGCCAGTAGTGGGGAATTGTTCCTTGTCCTTGGCAATGGTGGTAGGAAAGGTGAAGTCCCGCTTGCGGTCCACATTGGCAATGCCTACCAGGATGCTGGGTTGCTGCCAAGCGATCCAGTCCATGGAGGCAAATTGCAGGCCCCCGGCCACGTGGATGAAGTCCTCGGTTGCCGAGCCATCGAGCAGGAAGATCACTGGATAGCGGGCCGTGTCATTGTCCTGGTATCCGGCAGGCAGTGCAATGTTCAGCGTGCGTTGCTCGCCAAGCACCGCGGAGTGCAGGGTGAACACTTCCCCTATGTTGAACGGGACTTGTGCCCATGCGGCCACTGGAAGCAGGCACGCGGCAAAGGCAACCGGCTTCATGGTGCTTGATGCCGGGATCAACCTTTGCGGAACAGGCTCTTCGGGTCTTCGAACGCCTTGAATTCAATGGCGTGCCCGTCCGGGTCCTCGATGAAAAAACTGCGCTGTTCGCCCACCGTGCCTTTCATCACCACTTGGGGATCGATGTAGAAGCGCACACCCAGCTTTTTGCACTTGTCGCGCATTTTACGCCAGTCCGCCAGTTCCAGCACAATGCCCCAATGGTCGCTGGGAATGTGGCTTTGCGGATTGTACGTGCGGACGGTGCGCGTAACCATGGGCACCTGCTGGATGGTGAGCTGGTGGCCGAAGAAGTCATAGTCCACCCAGGTATCGGCACTGCGCCCCTCGGTGCAGCCCAGAAGGCCGCCATAGAATGCCTTTACGCGCTTGAGGTCCGTAGTGGCAAAGGCAATGTGGAAGCGGCCGTGCAGCATGGGGTGGGACGATCAGAAAATTAGATGATCAGAAAATTAGACGATCAGACAATCAGACAATTAGAAGATTGGAGGATGGGTTGATGAAACTGTGGTGGAACTCTTTCGCATCCTTTGTCGGAGGCTGGTACCCCATTATCTGATCTTCTGATCTTCTGATCCGTTCAATCTTCATCGTCATCGTCCCCGTCGTCGGCAGGGGGAGCGTCATTGTCCTCTTCTTCCTCTTCTTCGTCATCGGCGCCTTCCAGGTCGTCCATGCCTTCCATGTCCTCGCTGTCGCGGTCTTCGCCGCCGCCGTCCTGGTCCAGGAATTCATCGATCTCCCCGCGGCTTTCCGCGTTGATCTTGATGAGGTAAATGGCTTCGGGGGTAAGCAGTTCGATGACGCGCAGGGTTTCACCCTTGGGCGTGTTCATGGTGCGGATATGCGAATTGTCGATGCCGTCAGGATATTGCTCCTGCAGCTTCTCGCGCAATTCGTCGGTAAGGGTGTTGAAGGAACGGATCAGGCGTTGCATGCTGTGCGTAGCTTACTTGTCCAGGATGTAGGCGAAGACCAAAGGTGCCACAATAGTAGCATCACTTTCGATCACGAACTTCGGGGTGTCGATGTCGAGCTTGCCCCAGGTGATCTTTTCATTGGGCACCGCCCCGCTGTAACTGCCGTAGCTGGTGGTGCTGTCGCTGATCTGGCAGAAGTAGCTCCAGAACGGGGTGTCGTGCCGCTTCAGGTCCTGGTACATCATGGGCACGGCGCAGATGGGGAAGTCGCCCGCGATGCCCCCGCCGATCTGGAAGAAGCCGATGCCCTCGGTGCCGGCATTGGCGGTGTACCAGTCGGCCAGCCACATCATGTACTCAATGCCGCTCTTCATGATGCGCGGCTCGCAATCACCTAGGATGCAGTGCGCGGCAAAGATGTTGCCCATGGTGCTGTCCTCCCAGCCCGGGCAGATGATGGGCAGGTTGCGTTCGGCGGCGGCCACCATCCAGCTATCGGCCGGGTCGATCTGGTAGTAGGGCTTCAGCACGCCGCTCTTGATCATCTCGTAGAACAGTTCGTGCGGGAAGCGGCGCTTGTTGTTGGCCTGGCCGTCCTTCCACAGTTTCACGGCATGCTCCTCCAGGCGGCGGAAGGCTTGTTCCTCGGGAATACAGGTGTCCGTAACGCGGTTCATGCCGCGGTCCAGCAGGGCCCGTTCTTCCGCTGGGGTAAGATCGCGGTAGTGCGGCACGCGCTCGTAGTGGTCGTGTGCCACCAAGTTCATCAGGTCTTCCTCCAAATTGGCCCCGGTGCAGCTGATGATGTCCACCTGCCCGGCGCGGATCATCTCGGCCAGGCTCTTGCCCAGCTCCGCAGTGCTCATGGCACCGGCCAAGGAGATCAGCATCTTCTTGCCGCTGGCCTTGTGGACCTTGTACGCTTTGGCGGCATCCATCATGGCGGCGGCATTGAAGTGGAGGTAGTGCCTTTCCATGAAGGCGGAGATGGGACGGGAAGTGCTCATGATGGGCTTGAAGCGAGGGGATTTTCGGGTTGATCGGGATCCGGGGCGAAAGGTAGTGTGGCCGATAGATGCACGCGGCAAGTGTGGCGGCGGAAAAGTTGGGGAGTGCCGCAGGCCGGCACCGCGCTGCCGTATCGGTCTGCGCTGCAGGCACGGGTTGAATGAGGGCCCGACTGTTTCAACGGTTCTGTTCCACCGGCTCCTCCTTTCTCACATAGCCCAACAGTTCCATCATGCGCTCGGCGCTTTGGGTTTCGGAGAAGACGCGATCGGTGAGCGTGCCGTCCGGCAAACGGTCGATCAGCACGTACTTGGGCTTGGGGATCAGGCAGTGTTGTATGCCGCCGTAGCCGCCCAGGGTGTCCTGGTAGGCGCCGGTGTTGAAGTAGCCCAAGTACTGCGGGCGGTCCTCGCGGAAGCGCGGCATGTAGATGGCGTTGACGTGCTGCTCGCTGTTGTAGTAGTCGTCGCTGTCGCAGGTCATGCCGCCGAGGAAGACGCGCTCGTACTCATCGTCCCAGTTGTTGATGGGCAGCATGATGAACCGGCGGTTGATGGCCCATGAGTCAGGAAGGGTGGTCATGAAGCTGCCGTCGATCATGTTCCAGCGTTCCTTTTCGTTCTGCTTTTTCTGGCTGAGGATGCTGAAGAAGGTGGCGCCGCTCTCGCCCACGGTGTAGCTGCCGAACTCGCTGTACAGGTTGGGTTCCTGCACGCCGTTCTCGTCGCAGATGTCCTTGATGCGGCCCACGATCTCGCCGATCATGTAGTCCACGTCGAAGTGCTTGTTGAGGCTGTTGCTGATGGGCAGCCCACCGCCGATGTCCAGCGTGTCCAAGCTGGGGCAGAGCTTCTTGAGATCGCAGTACACGTTGACGCACTTGGTGAGCTCGTTCCAGTAATACGCGCTGTCGCTGATGCCGGTGTTGATGAAGAAGTGCATGAGCTTGAGGCGGAATTTTTTCTGCTTGCTCACGTTGCGCATGTAGAACGGGATGATGTCCTTGTAGCCAACGCCCAAGCGGCTGGTGTAGAATTCGAATTTGGGCGCTTCCTCGGCAGCGATGCGGATGCCGATGTCGCAGGGACCTTCAATCACTTGGTCCAGCTCCCACAGCTCGTTCATGTTGTCGATGATGGGCACCACGTTCACGCCGTTGTTGGCCAAGCGCCCGATGTTGTTGATGTACCGCTGGTCCTTGTGGCCGTTGCAGAGGATGATGCTGTTGCGCGGCATTTCACCGCCATCCATCAGGCTCTCGATGATGTTGATGTCGTAGGCGCTGCTGGTCTCCAGGCTTACGCCTTTCTTCAGCACTTCGCGCACCACGTAGCTGAACTGGTTGCTTTTGGTGCAGTAGAAGTAGTCGTAGGTGCCGTTGTATCCGTGCTCCTTGAAGGCCTTCGCGAAGTAGTGGCGCGCCAGGTCGATCTTCTCGCCGATCTTGGGCAGGTACATCACGCGCAGGGGCGTGCCGTGCTTTTTGATGATGTCCATCAACGGCAGGTCGTTCCAGGTAAGGTACCCGTTGTCAAACTTGAATTCCCCCTGGGGAAAATCGAAGGTTTGCTCGATCAGGTCGATGTAGCGGGTCTTCATGGAACGAAAAGGGCGTATTGCGGGGTGATGTGCTGAAGAAATGGTGCGGCAGTGCCCGGCCCGGTGCGGATGGCGGCGGGCTGTACAGGGTTCCTTCCCGGAAGCGGGCGGCAACAACAAGCCGCAGCAAGGACCGGGGAGGGGATGGTGGCCATCAGCGGAACGGGGGCACGGTGGGCGCGGCGCGGTGCGCCTTCCTAACGGAAGCGCGCAGGTTGCCGATGTGATATGCGGGAACTCGTGCCATGGGCAGGGCGGCACTGCAAATTAAAATGATGGAACGGACGCGCGGGCAGGGCGGTGGAAAAAAACCATCGGAGGCAAGAGGCGCTGGAATCCGGACAAAGGCCACCGGCTGCGTGGCCCCGTTCACAACCAACCCTTCCTTCTGAACACGAACAGCATGGCCACGGCGATCGCCAGCATGAAGCCCATCACCACGAAGTAGCCATACTGCCAGCGGAGCTCGGGCATGTTGTCGAAGTTCATGCCGTAGATGCCCACAATGAAGGTGAGCGGGATGAAGATGGTGCTGATCACGGTGAGCAGCTTCATCACCTGGCCCATGCGCATGTTGAGGCCGGCGTGGTAGGTGCTTTCCAGGTTGGCCAGCTGGTCGCGGAACATGGCGATGCTCTCGGCGATGTACACCGTATGGTCCTGCAAGTCGTTGATGTAGCGGCGGGTGCCTTTGTCGATGAGTTCGCTGGGGATGATGTTCATGCGGCCGGCCAGTTCGCGCGTGGGCGTTACCTGCCGGCTTACGGCGATGAGCTTGCGGCGCAGCTCCTGCATGGCCAGTAGGTCGCTGGCGCGGGGCCGCTTCACCACACGGTCTTCCATTTGCTCGATCTGGTGGCCCAAGTTCTCCACGATGCTGAAGTAGTTGTCCACGATCACGTCAAGCAGGGAGTACAACAGGAAGTCCGCGCCCTTCTTGCGCAAGCGGCCGGTGTTGTTGCGCAGGCGCTCGCGCACGGGGTCCAATACGTCTCCGGCCTCGCTTTGGAAACTGATCACGAAGCCTTTGCCAAGTACCAAGCTCACCTGCTCGCTCCACACTTCACCGCCATCGGGCGAGAGGCTCAGCATCTTCACCACCACGAAGAGCTGGTCCTGGAATTCATCAATGGTGGGCCGGTGGTCGGTGTTCAGCACGTCCTCCAGCAGCAGTTGGTGCAGGTTGAAGCGATCGCCAATGGCGCGAATGGCCTGAAGGTCCGCAAGTCCGTCCACATTGATCCAGGTTACGTTCTTTGCGGGATCGCCAGTATCGATCTTGTCCGGCGCCACGGCGCAGTGCTCGGAGATGTTGTCCCCGTCGTATACGAAAACCTGGATAGTGGTTTCCGTTGCGGGTTCCTCGTTCACGGGCACCAGCGAGCCCGGCGGAAGGCCCGCTTTTTCACTGCGCAG